>NZ_CP062500.1:1520515-1824619 GCF_014879975.1 Vibrio bathopelagicus
CTGTTGGCTGATCGCTGCCATTGGCACGACCGGCTTCTGTGCTGATCACGCCGGGCACATACTTGATGAACTCTTGCACGCCCCACAAGCATCCGCCTGCTAAATAAATTTGTTCCATACTTCTCTTTGAGCTCTCTGTGTTTGTTGCTAGCTTCTAATTGATAACTGTAGATTACTGATAGGCAGCCTAAACTGTTGTGGATACATGCATATCAATAACTTGGAGCATGCTTAAATACGTGATAGAACCGTATATAAAACAGGCTTATAAAAACAAACGCTTAAGCATTGTAAAACAGTGCCACTGAACAAACGTAAGTTAAATGCGATGATGTGATTATATAAGTCATCGTATCTTGTCACCAACCCGAATCTCAACATCAAGTGAGTGTTAGTCTAACCATGTTTGATCAAATAAAAGACTTCATCAATCCGAGCAAGAATCCCGATCTGACGCAGGCTCATGAATATCAGCGTCAGCACCTGCCGACGCTGTGGCTGTTGGGCAAAACGGGCGCAGGCAAGTCATCGTTTATTCAAGCGGTCACGGGGGATTCCTCTGTTGAAGTCGGTAATGGTTTTGCGCCATGCACGATGACAGCAATGTCGTATGCGTTCCCTCAAGACAAACCGGTAATGCGATTTCTTGATACCCGTGGGTTGGGTGAGGCCGATTATGATCCGACAGACGATCTTAAAGAGATCGGCCAAGCGGGCAATGCACTCGTCGTTGTGATGAAAGCCGACGAACCTGAACAATCCGCTGTGCTTGCGGCTCTAAAACAGATTAAGAAGCAAAAGAAAATTAAGCACTTGCTGCTTGTTTATACTGCGGTTTTGTCTTCTAGTGAAACCGACCGAGCAAGGCAGATTCAGTTCAACATCAACCAAGTAGAAAAAGTTTGGGGTAAGGGGCTTGAGTCAGTAGCGGTCGATTTTGAAGTTGATGACAACGTTACCTCTAACAGCGAAGCGGTGTACAACTATGACACCTTGCTAGAAAAGCTGACCAACATCCTTCCTGTTATTGGAATGATGGTGGTAGATAAAGAACATTCAACCCAAGAAGAAGCCAACTTTGATCAAGTAGAAAACGAAGTGCTTTGGTACGCAGGGAGTGCAGCGGCCAGCGATTTGATTCCAGGTGTTGGCTTGGTGTCTGTACCTGCGATTCAAGCGAAAATGCTCCACAGTTTGGCGAACCAATATGGGGTCGAATGGAACAAGAGAGTCTTCAGTGAATTGATAGGTACTTTGGGAAGCAGCTTTGCTTTGCAATACGGAATGAAATTGGGCACTCGGCAGCTGATAAAGCTGATTCCAGTTTATGGTCAAACGGTGGGCGCGGTTGCTGCAGCGGCCATGAGTTTCGGCACCTCTTATGGTTTAGGTCGTGCGGCTTGTTTTTACTTCTATCATAAGAACAAAGGTGAAGAAGTGTCTGAGCAAGAGATGCAGAAGATCTACAAAGAATCCCTGAAAAAAGGAAAGGCGGCGTCGGGCTATGAAGAAAATTAGAAACCTATTTCGATTACTGGCGGTTCTATCGAGCGGCCGCTGGGGTATTGCTCTGATTTCGGCCATCTTCCCTAGCATCATCATGATGGGCTTTGGTGTCTTCTTGGCGATCAAATACGGTTACCTACTCGAAATGTCAATTGGCATTGCAGTGAGTACCTTGGTATTCACCATTCCTCTGTTTATTTCTAGTCGTTCTTCAAGCCGCTCTTCAAATAAAGATCCCTTCTCAAATCAAGAGAGCGACGACCTTGGCGAGGATACTGCTGAATCTGAATCACAACATAGCAAAGCTAGTATCAACGATGCATTGGTTAAGGCTTCGGCTGATTGGTCTCAAAAAGAACTGTCGATCTGGAATGATTCAAAACACCATGTACGCCAACAATTAATGGTCGATATAGAGTGGGGCAACCTAGACCAAACTGGCTTAGAGGTGCTTGAATTCGTTGCGAAAAAGTTTGATAAGAAATCGCTCGATTTTTCGATTCCTGAAGGGCTAAAGCTGTTCGAAGAGGTGAGTCGACGCTACAAACTGGTCGTGCGAGAGCATATACCGGGTATTGAGTATCTCAAGGTTTCTTACATTAAGGCGGGTTACGAAGCCTATGATAAATATGGTGAGTTAGGGCAGAAGATTGTTAAGGCCGCCATTTGGGGGAATCACCTCAAAAATCTTTATTTGAACCCATTGAAAGTGATTTCCGATTTGGGTCGAGAACAAGCGACTGCTTCGATGACAAGGGGTGTAGTTGATGACATGCAATACGCCGCCAAACAAGCCTTGTTGGATGAAGTTGCTGCGGTGGCGATTGATCTCTATAGCGGGCGTTTCAGCATTGAAGACGACGCCTTGAAAGCGTCCGATGTTTCTGAACTCGACGAACAACGCTTTGCTCCTGAATTAGAGCCTGTGCGAATCGTGCTGGTGGGGCAAACCAGTTCTGGTAAATCTTCACTTATCAATGCACTCAAGCAAGAGTTGGTTGCTGAAGTGGATGTACTGCCATCAACGGACACTTCAACGGTTTACAACGCGTTTGTCGACGAGAATGATGTTCGAGTTGTTGATCTTCAAGGGCTTGATGGCAATCCTAAAACCGAAGCCTTAATGTTAAAAGAGATAACCCAAGCCGATGTGGTGTTATGGGTACTTAAAGCCAATCAGTCTGCACGTGAGTTGGATAAGCAGTTGAAAGATGGATTTGATGCTTTCTATGATGATCCTAAGAACATCTCACGAAAGAAGCCGATAGTTATCTCGGTCGTCAATCAAGTCGATAGGTTAAAGCCTGTAGACGATTGGCAGCCGCCGTATGACTTAGAGAGTCCAACATCGGCCAAGGCTAAGATCATTGCTCAAGCGCTTGAATACAATCAAACACTGCTACAATCCGATATTGTATTACCGCTCGCGATTGCTCCTGACAAGGCGCAGTTTGGTTTAGATACTTTAAGACAGACGTTGATTGAGCGTATCGCTGACGCAAATAACGTGCAGAGAAATCGCCAACGTTTTGAAGCAATGAAAAGAGGGACATCGGTCAAAGGACAACTGAACAAAGCGGTAAAAGCCGGTAAGAAGGTGGCACCAAGTGCGCTGAAAGCCGCGACACCGAAATTGGCTGAAATGGC
Source organism: Vibrio bathopelagicus (assembly GCF_014879975.1). Lineage (NCBI taxonomy): Bacteria > Pseudomonadati > Pseudomonadota > Gammaproteobacteria > Vibrionales > Vibrionaceae > Vibrio > Vibrio bathopelagicus. The sequence goes on from NZ_CP062500.1 coordinate 1,523,669, forward strand.
GATTAAACAAGTGGTTAAGAAGAAGTAACCCGATTTAATGGCAACAGCAATCAAGCTCTGATGAGGCTGTAGTTAGTGGAACTCAGTGATTATCAGAGCTTGCTTTCATCTACTATTAGTTATTATTGAACACTTATCATCACAACTATCTGTTACTACACCTATTTATTACTACCGTTATTTTTCACGACAATTGTTTGTCGATGCTCAGTTAATTCCATGGACTAGTTTAATAGTATATAAACTGACGATATTCACAGTTTATATAACACGCTATCGTATTTAATCGTCATTCCAAATATTGATCACACTTATGCTTTCTTTCGCTGTATTTATAAAACAATTGCACTATATTTATATTTCGGATCATCTTGATTTCAACGTAGGGATATATTGTGAACATGTATCTGAAATGGCAATCAACAACATGGCTAACCTTGTTAGCTTGGTATACCTTAGATCACCAGCTCTCGTTCCGCCTTTCTTCAGAGTAGTACCCTTTAGGCGTCACGCGCCAGCAGAGCTCTTACGCTTTGCTCAATCCTGTTAATTTCGTCTTTAAGAAATTTCGTAACTCATGCGTTAACTATTTGTTTTTTTATGCATGCAGTTCTTATCTCTTAGTCATTATTAATTGGAACCTAATCAATACGTATTGATTAAATAATCTATTTCTAGCTATTAATTATTATCGTAATTATCACGAGAGTGGTCGTGCGTAAAATTAAATTAATGGTGATGACTCGTGACATCTAAAAATAATGAATTTGGCTTTTCCCTTATAGGCTGAATTTGTTGAGAGGGACTATTATGGAAAATTTCAAACATCTACCTGAACCGTTTCGTATTCGCGTTGTAGAGCCAGTAAAAAGAACAACTCGTGCCTATCGTGAACAAGCGATCGTTGAAGCGGGTATGAACCCATTTTTGCTCGACAGTGATGACGTGTTTATCGATTTACTGACTGACAGTGGTACAGGATCTATTACTCAACGCATGCAAGCCGCGATGTTAATGGGTGATGAAGCCTACAGTGGCAGTCGTAGTTACTATGCATTGTCGAATGCAGTGAAAGATATTTTCGGCTATGAGCTGACTATTCCTACTCACCAAGGGCGCGGCGCAGAACAGATTTACATTCCGGTTCTTATCAAGAAGCGTGAAATGGAGAAGGGGTTGGATCGTAGTAAAATGGTCGCCTTGTCGAACTACTTCTTTGATACCACGCAAGGCCACACTCAAGTGAATTGCTGCGTGGCGAAGAACGTTTATACCAAAGAAGCGTTCGACACCTCAGTGAATGCCGACTTCAAAGGCAACTTTGATATCGTGAAATTGGAAGAAGCGATCTTGGAAGCGGGTGCAACCAACGTTCCTTACATTGTGAGCACCATTACTTGTAACTCGGCTGGTGGACAACCGGTCTCTATCGCTAACCTCAAAGCCGTATACGAAATCGCTCAGAAGTACGATATTCCAGTGATTATGGACTCTGCTCGCTACGCTGAAAATACTTACTTCATTCAGCAGCGTGAAGCTGGTTATCAAGATTGGACTATTGAACAAATTACTCGTGAATCGTACAAATACGCTGATGGTTTAGCCATGTCTGCCAAGAAAGACGCGATGGTACAAATGGGTGGTTTGTTGTGCTTTAAAGATGAATCTTTCATGGATGTGTACACAGAGTGTCGAACCTTGTGTGTCGTGCAGGAAGGTTTCCCAACCTATGGTGGCTTAGAAGGTGGCGCAATGGAGCGTCTTGCGGTTGGCTTATATGACGGCATGCGCCAAGATTGGTTGGAGTATCGCATCGGTCAGGTTCAATATCTCGTTGATGGCTTAGAAGCGATAGGTATCGTGTGTCAGCAAGCAGGCGGTCATGCTGCATTTGTGGATGCGGGTAAATTGCTTCCACACATTCCTGCTGGTCAGTTCCCCGCACATGCTTTGGCGTGCGAACTGTACAAAGTGGCAGGCATTAGAGCGGTTGAGATTGGTTCTTTACTGCAAGGCCGTGACCCAGCAACGGGCGAGCAGCATCCATGCCCTGCAGAGCTATTGCGCTTAACAATTCCACGTGCAACCTACACACAAACACACATGGATTTCATTATCGAAGCGTTCGAAAAAGTGAAAGAGAACGCAGGAAAAGTGAAAGGGCTCGATTTTACCTATGAACCGCCAGTGTTAAGGCACTTTACGGCGCGCTTGAAAGAGGTAGAAATAAGCGAGAAAAAAGCAGGGAAAAAGAATGAACAAACGCTCGAAGAAGCATTTTAAAATAAAAACATAAGCGAATAGTCACAATCGCAAAGGCTCCTGTTGGAGCCTTTTTTGCATTAAACGCATTAGAGACGTATTGGAAAGGAGCTACGTTTACTTACTGCTTAGAACAGACTTTAAAATAGTGAAAAGCCATTGATTTAGCGGTGCGTCTTTTTGCGAACGGCGACAACTCATCACATAGCGAACATCGATGATGAGTTTTTCTGGTAAATCAATACTGCGACAACCTTCAGGCACACTGCCATCTAAGGTGATGCCGAAATTGTCTGACTTCAACACAATATCGTGGATCATTGCAGGGTGGTCGACTTCGAATACACCACAAGACCTAGCTATTCAGTTAACAGGTCGTCGTGACTAACGCTTAATCAGTGCTTACCATTGTCATGAAAAATGCTGTTCCCTCGGGTGCAGCGTTTTTCGTTTTGGGTTTGAGAGTCTTTTATAAAATTCAGTCATCTAGCCTTGGCATGGTGTGTAACGTGTGGCATTTTGTCTTTCTATTAATGTTAACTCGCGGCTAGGTGTGGGCTCAGAATGACACACAAGCAAACGAAGACTCGAAAAGGACTAGGAATGATTCGTCATATTTTACTTATTAAGTTTAAAGAAAATGCTGAAGTTTCTGGCATTGAGAAACTGAAAGGACTGTTTGAAGCGATGCCAAGTAAGGTTGAAGGAGTAACTTCAGTAGAGTGGGGGCTAAATGACAGCCCTGAAAACAAGAATCAAGGTTATACCCACTCGGTGTTAATGACGTTTGCCAATGAAGAAGGCCGTCAGAATTACCTTCCGCATCCAGAGCATGATGCGCTGAAAGATGTGTTTCGTCCGTTACTAGATGACATTATCGTGTTTGATTATTCGTTGTAATCAGCTTGATTCTGTCTGCTCTTAAAAGTGTAAAGTTCAATGCTCAAACTGATAGAAGCGTATATACCAAAAGTAGATTTACTTAGAGCATATACGCTTAGCTATCTCGAATAATAAAGGGCAGGCTAGGACTGAAGATAGAGAAGCCCTAACCAGTGCAAACCTATTATTCGGTAGGCGAAATCGTTACTGGTTCAAACGATGCGACTGCATTTCCGCCAGCGCCCGGACGGTCAACATAAGGAGTGTTTTGCATTAAGGTGTAGTACACGTCCACGAAGTCATCGTCATTGACTAATACGCCATCAGGAATAACATCAATGATTTTACCTGTGATTTGAGGAATGATCGCGTAACCCTGAACTTCTGGATCAGGAATCATCTTCAAAATCTCTTCTGCGGCTTGAACTAGCAGCTTGGCTAACGCTTTGTAATCGGTGCCGTCATCGTGCTCCATCAAAATCATATCGGCAGCGCCCCAACGGTAGCGAGGCCAGAAAATTACAGTTTGATTTGGGTAATACGTCTGTTTGTCGTAATCCAGATATGGCATCTCAACGAGGTCTATTTGTGGCTCTAAACGACTTGAATCGACGCCAGTCACGATAGCGTAGATTTCCGCTTTACCAGAGATCCAAGGTTCTTGGTCAACAGCCAAACGGATTTTGGTTAGTTGTGTCGTATTCAACGGCTCCGGTTCCGAGAAGCTCATAGAGCGGTTCGCTTTGGTGGCAAAGGTCTGTTTTTGAGCCTTGCTGCTTTTGTTTGCGTCGGTATTACTATCGTCGGTATTGGTATTGGTATTGGTATTGGTATTGCTATCGGCATTGATTTGCGTTGTTGTACCTAGCTTCTGCATTTCTGCCTGCATTGCCAATAAGCCTGCTTTGAGCTCTTCAGCACCATTACTATCAACCACAAATACTGGGACGTCTGGCATTTGGTACACGTCTAATTGATGGACTTGTCCGTACACGTCATACGCTTCAATGTATTGCCAATTCGAATCATCACCTGATGGTTCAAACGCAAACAGTGGGCTTTCGCCATTCTTCCAAGCTTCAATCATCGCTTCATCAGCCATGCGAATTTCTAATACAGAATCACTGAAGTTATTGATCCCTTTCATCTTGCGATAACCAAGATCCGCTTTCTGCATCTTGCTTGAAAACGCGGAGTAGGGCTTGGCTGAGTTAAGCTTGTCTATCGGTGTAGACAGTTGCTTTTCTGTTATCTGGTCTTTTAAAGAAAGCTCAAGATCGGAGTAGCGGGCACTGATTTGCAACGCCAGAGATTGCTTTTGCGCTGCGCTACTTTCTGCAATACCTAATGAATCTGTTGTCTCAATATTTTGTGCATAAGACTGGAAGCCAACCACTGTTGTTGCAAGCACCATACTGATAGATAAAGATGGTCTCATAAATAATCCTTATTTTAATTTTTATCATTAATAGAGCAATTGCCCTATAGGGATTAACCTATCAGTAACATGAATGTGTTCAAAAGTTAGACAGCTATTTTTATTTCATTGTGCAGCACAGGATCTCAATTTAAGTAATTTATAAAATATTAAGTTGGTGCTGGCTTGATATATGCAAATTTATAAACCAATCAATAGTTAATTAACAAAATTATTAACTATTGAACCTTCTCTTATATGTGTTTGGACATGCGGATGTATGTTGGTTGTCTTATTGATAGATACTAAAAAGGGCTAGCTATTGGCTAACCCTTTTATGTCTATAAGTACACGGCAGTACTTATAAATACTGATGGTTATTGGTGTAACTATCAGTTCAACGCAGTGCTAAATAATTGCGTTTAGCCCTGTGATTGCTCTGCGGATGCCATGTACATTTGCATCTCTTCTAAGCTTGTTTTTGCGATAACTTGGTTATCAATAGAGTAGTGAACTTCATCGCCAAAGCGCTCGCCCGTTAATGTCGCGTGAGAACCGTCGTTGTAAGTTAGCTCAATTGCAATTTGGTCTTCGTTGATCACTTTCATTTCACTGTGGTCAATCACATGCTTTGCCAACGGATCGATCGGTGCTTCTGTTAGGCTATCATCCAGTTGGTCATTAACATCAATATACGTATCTACTTTGGTGTCAAAGATGTGAGGTTTCTTGTTGATTGGGTTCTTACCCGTCCAGAATTCCAGTGAGTTAAATACGATGTAATCGGCGGCAATGGTAATACCGTAAGCAGGGGCAAGTAACATGTTTAGGCCACCACGAGCGTAACGGTTATCAACGGCTTTAACGTTAAATCCCATTAATTTTCCTGTTACAGCATTACTGCCTACACAACCAAATAAGGTCACAAGGCTCATTGAGATTATTATTGGTTTTACAAGTCGGTTCATCATTATCTATTTCTACACGTGTCTGTTTAGGAACCGAGAATTATGTCAAAGTCATGTGCGTTCTAATATAACGCCACGCCTATACTAGATATCAGAAAATCCTATATCTCTATATAAACCAGAACCTTGCCTATTAACCTTGTCTGGTCTTCTTGCCATTCACTTCGATCCTACTGTACTAGTTCGTGTTATTTCTACTTAGGCGTTTTTACAATGAACTGTCATGCCCTTAACTGAGTTATGGGAATGAAACACGATAATAGAAGGTAAGTTAAACGATATTATCTTCACCGTTTATTGATTTAAATGACTGCCTAAAGGGCTCGAATGAAACGATTTAATCTGAACCTCATCTATTACTTTATTGCGATATATGAAGAAGGAAACTTAACGTACGCAGCTGAGCGGCTCAACATATCGCAACCTAGCCTCAGTGCTCACTTGAAGCAGCTGCGAGACGAGTATCGCGATCTGCTCTTCGTTAGAAAATCGTACACACTTGAACCGACGCCTCTTGCTAACGACTTGTACTCAATCTTCAAGCAAGCGCACAAGATTATCTCGCATTCTCTGCCTGAAACGCACGACTTTGAACCGAAAAAGTGTAGTTACACGTTTAGAATTGCCGCGATGAGCATTTCAAGCAGTGTGACTCTGCCGCAAGTTCTGGATAGGATTCAGAAAGAAGCACCAGACTGCGTTATTGAAATCGTGAACATCAAAGAAGACATGGCGACTGACATTCGAGAGAAAAAGATCGACCTTGTTGTCGACCTAACTAGCGCACATCCAACCTTATTAAGCCAAGAGGTATGGAGCGATGAGTTGTGTATTGTCTGTAGCCAAAACCACTCTAACATCGACGAGCAAGTCAGCTTAGACCAGTACCTTTCAGAAAAGCATGTGACACTGACGCATGATAACTATCGAGTGAACCAGCTCTCCGAGTTTCACAGCCCAATCTTTTCAGAGAGGAAAGTGGCAAGAAAGTTGAATTCGATCGCCGACTTCTCAGAGACCATCTACAACAGTGATTGGATCGCAACCTTTCCCAAAAGTGTGGCGAAAGTTTACTTCGATGAAGAAAAACTAAAGATGTTTGAATTGCCATTCGAATACACCAAACCGTCACTGAGCGTGTATTGGCACAGTAACCGTAATGACGACATCGTAAACCGATGGCTAAGAGAATTGTTTACCAGTGAGATCTTAAAACTGTCTGCGTGATCAACTTGGCATCTTAATAGGTCGTCCAAGTCTCTAGATAAATCTAAGCGCTTAATAAGTAATGAAGCCCACTCATGTGAGTAGGCTTTGTTATTTGTTGTTACCTTCAGCGCTTCGTTCTACGCGCTAACTCAATCTAAACGTAACGTTAGGCCAGAATAGTTAGAGTACCCTCGCAGTAACACATGATAAGTCACGCCCGGTTGAGCGCTTACACTGCACTGCTCATTGTTTCCAGCACGATAAGGGCGGCAATCGTAACTCGATGTCGTTGGCTTGCTTCCCGATTTAACGTAAAGGTCGGCATCGCCTGAACCGCCAGACATTGAAACCGTCACGCTTGATGCAGAATCAACGGTGAACGTGTAGAAGTTCTCTGAAGATTGATTACCGCTTAAGTTCGCAATCGGTGTGCCTTTCGTCAGCACATTACCAGTTGGAGGCGTTACACCACAGCTTGCATTAACGCCTACTGTATTAAAAGCATCTTCAACATCGGCAACCACATAGCCCATGTCTGCTGCGGCTTTCGCTACGCCACAAGCTCCGGCATCAAAGGTACTGTTTGCCGTCCAATACAATTGGTTTGCGACTGTGAATATTTCAAAGCCCTTACGTACATTCCAACCCGATTTGTTCGCTAAAAGGTAAAAGGCGCGGTTATAAACACCGCTAGATAAGTGAACGTTCAAACCATCGTAGTATTGAGAGGCGTGATCAATTGAGCGACCATCTTTTGAAGGTTGATCAAAGTAACGCAAGCCGCCCTCTGATTTGAATATATCGCTACCGACCACCCAGTCCACATTGCCACGCAAGTAGTATTCAGCCGCTTCGCCCGCAATGTCTGAGAAGGCTTCATTCATACCGCCCGACATATTTCGGTACACAAGACCGGAGTTTTGCTCTGTGAACCCGTGGCTGACTTCGTGAGCACTCACGTTAATATCGACTAATGGGTAAAAGGTATTTTTGCCATCTCCAAAAGTCATGGATGTACCATTCCAGAAGGCATTTTCATAATCCGTGCCGTAATGAACTCGCATCGTCAGCTGGAAAGTTAAAGGCGACGTATTCATCCACTCTTTGTACATATCAAACACGACATTACCGAAGTAGTGCGCATCATTAAGAGGCGAGTAAGCCCCGTTAATGTACTTATGATCGGTGTAGTTGGTTCCATCAGCACAGTTGTAACTGTAGGCTGCGCTGCCGGACGTTCCGTTCCTCAAATCGACGGTTTTAACCGAATCGTTTTCTAACTTACATGTCGTGCCTGTTTTGTCGATGGGAAAGCTAGGGAAGTCACTGCCATATTCATATCGAGTGGTTTTGAGGTTGCCTCCTGGGCCAGAACCTAATGCTTTAGCGTGGTTTAGCCCATTCCATTTTTGGAGCACATCGCCAGTCGTGGCATCAATAAAGTAGAAAGGGCGCTCTGGCATTGAGGACGCGATAAAGAAATCGACCAGATACACCACTTGGGCGACTTGGTTCTCATCCAATCTCACCATCAGTTTCGCGTTTTTATTTTCAATGGACTTTTTGCCTACGGTAAACGTGCGGTGAGCAGAGAGTGCGGCTTCAATCGCTTGTTCCTGATTCAGCTTTGGTGCGATGCTGGATAGGTCACCACTGATCCCCTGTGCCATGGAACCGAACACTTGAGTGGGTTGGTTCTTGGAAAGGGTGGCCACGACCGAAGTATCAAAGACGGGTAAACCTAAGTGAGTTTGTTGGTAGCGGACTTTCGTTTTTCCATTGGGCAATACCACCCGTTTAACTTCAGAAAAACCTAATTCAAGTGGAGCAACACTCTTCGACTGTGCGACGAGGCTTTGTTGTAGCAGTGTATCGTTATCGACTCTGACCATTTCTGCGGCGTGTGCAGTAAAGCCAAAAGACGTACCTAGAATAGCTGCTATTTTCCAGCTTAGTTGACGTTGTTGGTTCATTTTTCATTCCTGATTTTTATATAAACTCCTTCTTCCCAACGGCTCTATAGGAAGTCTATATGCAACACGCTAATGCCATGTGTTGCGAATCAAGATTGGAAGAGCATTTGGATTTATGACAAGTTTATCAGGGAGATTTGTTTTTAGAGTATGTAATTCAAAGTTTACAAAAGTTCTTATTGATCAAATTGTTTTTATAAAATCCAATTTTATTATTTATCGTAAGCGTATGAAGGGTTGGGAGTTATTAAAATCCGCTTTGTTTGAATCTAGAGAATACTTTTCTTTAAGTTAATCTCGATATTGTTCAATTTTCACCTTAACTATAAATGAGTAAATAACTGGTTTTTTGGAAGTGGGGATATTGTCTTTATTGTCAATAGTAATCTTGTTTTAACAATACCACTAAGCACAGAACTCATCTTTTTTAACACTTAGTCTCGTTAGATAGGAAAGCATCTACATTTTCTTGTTCAATCACAAATTGTGAACGATAAGTCATTGTTATGAATAAAGTAAGTCGCTTAAGATAGGCAGCATAAGAAACTAGACGGAAAAACTCTGCATTTAAATACAGAATTTATCTGTCTGATAGCTGTTGTGTATCTTAATAAGGAGTACGAAATGAGTGGTCTTGAAAGCATGTCGTCAATACCTACAAAAAGTGAATTACAAAATGTAGGTTTGGTGTTGTCTATATGGTTGCTAGCTTTGATTGTTATTATTGTAGTTTTATCCAATTTTGAAATACTACACCCTTTATCGATACTGTCATGTAACGCACTAGTGTTTATTTTTTTTACTGCAATCTCGGAAAAATGTTCTAAATGTGCTTGGGTCAAGTGGGTAGCATTGTTTTTCAACATGTTATTGTTGGTTGTTTCTATAGTTACGCTACCGTCTACGGGGGTTCTGAAGGCAATCGAAAAATTTGACGGTCCAAAAACTATCTGGACTGAGAAGTTGTAGTAACTACAAATATATAACAATCTGTTTAAGAGTGATTCTGTAATTGAGCCCTTTAAAGGTCGTTATACGTTCTTCGTAGGTTTTGGAGAGAAATGTTGGACTTATCAGAAATTATTAACTTGTATGGTGGTATTCCTGCGATTGTTACAACTTTAAATGTTGCCGCATATACAATCTATTTGATGTACAAGAAAAATGAACTGCAAAAAATAAAGACATCGAAGTGAACGAAATTAAGATTAGGTTAGATAAAACTATTTCTAAAATTGCTCATGTTGATCAAAGTCGCTTTGATAAAGAGTTTCAAATTTATCAAGAAATTTGGGAGTCACTTACCAATCTTAATATGGAAGCAGAAAAGTTAAAATATGTTTTAAAGTTTGGCGATAATCTGGAAGAAAAGATAAGAGAATTTTAGAGTTTTTCAACTCTAACCTTTCTACATTATCAATTGTTTATAAGCATACGCCATTTTACCCTGAAGAAATTCATTCTATTACCAAGACTATTCTTTCAGAGCTCCAAAGTTATGCTGAGAATGTTTCAAGGATAAGGGAAGGTGAAAGTGAAAAACTATTAAGCTGGGCATCTGGTCATAATCGTGTACATGCCAAATTAAATTACAATGAGTTAGAGAAAGCAATAAAGAACAGGTTAGATACACTATCCACTGTTGCAAAGAACGTATAACAAACGACGATAGCACCAGTAGTTCATTTGAATAATCACTACCTCTGAGTTTAACGTTCACTAAGAAAAGGATTTCGTGAATTGAACATAATTTGTGGGCGTTTAGTCAACACCATATTTTCACTTCCATAGCTCAATTAAAACTAATAGTATCAGTGCTTTAATAACGCATGATTTTATGAGAGCAAGAACATGAAACACACCCCAAGTTCTTTTATGGAAATGAAAGGGAAACAACGTATTCCGATGTTGACCGCTTATACATTCCCTGTGGCTGCAAGTATCGAATCTGCTGGGATACCTATTATTCTTGTTGGTGATACTGTCGGCATGGTTGAAATGGGCTTTAGCAGTACGCGAGATGTGACCATTGAGCACATGGAATATCATGTCGGGGCAGTGCGTCGAGGTGCTCCAAATACTCACATTATTGGTGACCTCCCATACTTAACCGACCGTTCTCCTGAAGTCGCGTTAGTTAATGCTAAAAGGCTGATGCAGGCTGGTGCCGACAGCATAAAGCTGGAAGGTGCGAAACTCGATGTGATTGCTCACCTTGTAGCAAACAATATCCCAGTTGTTGGCCACACGGGGTTAACTCCGCAAACGGCAACAAACTTCAAGAAGGTAGGGCAATCTGCTGAAGATGCTCAAACCGTTAGCGAGGAAGCAAAAGCGATTCAAGAAGCTGGAGCGTTTATGTTGGTGCTTGAGCACATACCTTCTTCACTTGGCGAATCGATCACTCGAGAGATAAGTATTCCTACTATTGGGATTGGTGCTGGCGCCGATTGTGATGGTCAGGTATTAGTCATCAATGATGCGTTGGGGCTTGGTAACCGATGGCCTCCATTTTCAAAACAGTATGCACATTGCAGCCAAACTATCTTTGACGCAGCAAATGAGTTTGCTACGGAAGTGAAAACTAACGTATTTCCGAACAACCTGAGCAAATAATCCACATAGATAATAGTTTTGGGTTGAATCGTAATGCATGGCATTTTTCCGTGCATTACGATAAGCATATGATGTCTATTTGGACGTTCGGTGTTGAGCTGTTTCGATTCTCTCACCAAACGTCAGTTTCACGGAGGAAACATGACAAGCGACCAACTATTGGAAAAGGCACTTTATAGCAGTGCCAGCATCCATCAACCTCATTCTTTAAAAGCTTATTTGTCTGCGAATTATCTAAATGGTTATTTCGATAAAACAGACAATGTTTGGCTTAAAACGAGTGAGCTAATAGACCAAACTGAGATTGAAGTCTTAGGCGAGTACTCTGCAACGCTAAAAGCACCCAAGTTCTCAGATTTTCGTATTCAAAGGATATTGGATAACGGGGTATACCCAGCGGCGTATGCTGCTTTAATGCAGTGGCATGAGAATAAGGGCTTTCAAGATATCTTCTCGTATTACGTTTCGCAGGCTTCTAAAACCAGCGAATACCTTTCCCACAATGTGACTATCTTATTGGCGTTAAATCGTGTTTACCGTGAGTTAGAGCCGTCTCAAGTTCCTGCATTCCTTAACCGCTTCACCGAATTTGTCACATCGACCCGTTCTGATGGCGACCAAAGCACTGACACAAACGAAGTCGTAGATCTCGATAAGGTATTACAAGCATGCTTCAAACAGTTTGGTTTCTTTGGGCACAACCTCATTACGCTTACGTGGATAATGCGTTGCAAGGAAGAACTGTCGAAAGAGCAATATGGCGCAATGCTTTCTAATTTATATCGACAGGCTAATAGCCCATTGGAAGATCCTGATGATGAGCTTGATCAAGCTATCTGGGCGCAGTGTGAAAGCTCAGATAATTCAGATGAGCTCTATGACAATGTACACCGATTGGTTTTTGGGTATACGTCGAATCTACACCAGATAACCCTAGCGGATGCATTGTGTTATCTTCACGAACGATTCCCTGAGCATGCAGCAGAGCTAAAATGTGTCGCAGAGTATCAGTGTCATTTGTTAGAACAGTCAATTTAGAGATAAAGCCACCCCGTTTCGTGGGGTTCTTAGTCGATACGACAAATTTCAGGCATACCTAACCCATTGAGCTTGTTCAACGCTTTTATCAGAAGTGGCACTCAATTTATGGACATGACTAGAAACGTAGAAACCACGCTCCTGAATTTAATTGCAACAATAAATGACATACAAACGTAGAGGTAGCGCACAGAATCGAAAAAGGGGATATCGTGATCACGCAATCATTGATCTAGCCGAGAGTGAGATAGTGACAAGAGTTCGATAATTCGTTGTCGGATCCAAATTAGAACTGTAAATCTAATTTCTAAGTAGTTGTTATCTCAGGAAGAGTTTTTGTGCTATGCGCCCCTATATTAAATACATTGTCCCTATTTTAATTCCTTTCATTATCCTCGTAATGCCGCTATCAGCGTTTCCATTTGAAGGCCTTACGATTATTCAACAACGCGTTATCGCGATCTTTTTATTAGCGGCATTGTGCTGGGTGTTCGAGCCCATCCCGATCTACGCGACGTCTGTTGTTATTATCGTTCTGCAATTGTTGATGTTGTCGGATAAAGGGCTGATCTTTTTAAGGTTTGAGCATGGGCAGGAACATTTTGGTGAGTTGTTAAAATACAGCGATATTATGGCGACATTCGCTAGCCCAATCATCATGCTGTTTTTGGGCGGTTTTTTCTTAGCGATGGCCGCCACTAAGTATCGATTAGACGTAAACTTAGCCCGTGTATTATTGAAGCCATTTGGGCAAGACCCAAAGTTTGTGATGCTCGGCTTAATGTTGATCACTGGTATCTTTTCGATGTTTATGTCTAACACGGCAACAACGGCAATGATGCTCTCTATTTTAACGCCGGTACTGGCTGTGTTTGGCCCGAAAGACCCCGGTCGTATAGCGTTTGCGCTTTGTATCCCTGTTGCCGCTAACATCGGTGGCATTGGTACCCCGATCGGTACCCCGCCGAACGCTATCGCACTTAAATATTTAGTTGGCGATAACCTAATTACGTTCGGTGAATGGATGGCATTTGGTGTGCCGTTTGTCGTTATTATGATGGCGTTAGCGTGGTTTTTAATAGGCTTTATGTACAAAGCTGACCAAAAGAAAATCGAGTTAAGCATCAAAGGTAAATTCCTTAAAACGCCCAAAGCCATTGCGGTATACGTCACTTTTGCGCTGACCATCATTCTTTGGTTAATGGGCTCAAGCCATGGCATGAACTCTTATACCGTCGCTCTTATTCCTGTCGCTGTGTTCTCACTGACAGGGATCATCAATAAAGAAGACCTGAAAAAGATTTCTTGGGACGTACTGTGGCTTGTATCAGGTGGTATTGCACTTGGTTTAGCTCTCGATAAAACTGGCTTAGCAAGGCTCGTGGTACGCAGCATTCCGTTTGATGCTTACTCACCATATGTGGTGTTGTTCGGAGCGGCGTTCTTGTGTTTGGTAATGGCTAACTTTATGTCTCATACCGCAACGGCTAACTTGTTAATGCCAATTATGGCTGCATTAGGTTCGTCTATGGCTTCACTCACGCCACTAGGCGGTGAGTTAACGTTAATTCTGGTTGTGACTTTTGCCGCTTCATTAGGTATGTCGCTGCCAATCAGTACGCCACCGAATGCGTTGGCTCATGCCACAGGTCATGTGCAAAGTAATCAAATGGCCAGAATCGGTATTATTTTGGGTGTGGTTGGTGTGCTATTGAGCTTTGTTATGGTGTGGCTGCTACATTCAATTGGTCACATAGGATAACGATACGTGTATCAACAAAAGTTAGAAGCACTTATTGATCGCTATTTTAACCACGTAGAACGTCGGGTGACGTGCTGTGCCGGTAACACCATTATTGAACAATCAGCGTTAAACACTCGTTTATATTATGTGTTGAGTGGGGAACTGGAAGGGTTTTATTCCGATGCGAATACACCGCAAGTGCGAGTATTTAGCGCGGGTAGTGGGGCTTTTATAGGCGTTCATAGCTTCTTTTCAGGTAATTGGACAGCATCTTCAACGGTTGTTGCTAAAACCGATGTTGAGTTAGCGTGGATCGATAAAGACACGCCTGCAGAAGATGAAGGTAAATTTGGTCCTCTTACCGCACAGTTCACACCTGTGATTGTCAATGAGTTGTCGCGTCGTCAACGCCGCGCAACACAGGAAGCGATCGCGAAACAAAAAGCGCTAGAGAAGTTACATACTGCTGAGCAAATGACGACCTTGGGTCAATTAGCTGCAGGGATTGCTCATGAACTTAACAACGCTATTGGTGTAGTAAATAGTAAATCTGGTCGACTTGAAACGGTCATCATGGATCTGCTTGAAGAAGTGCATCCTGAAGCCAGTCAATTTTTCGATTTTGGGTTAATGCATGGTCAGAAAACGTCGTCGTTAGAAGCACGAACACGTGGGCGACAATTTGAAAGAAAATATGGTTTAGACAAAAACATTGCTCGCTCTCTTGCAAAGGCGATTCCAATTGACGCTTTATCTGCAACAGACGTTATTTCAAAGCATTGGCTGAAAAAACCAGAAGAAGCGATTCGTTTTTGGCAGATGGGCTGTGATTTACATGATTTACGTTTGGCATCTAGACACACCGTCGGCATCGTAAAATCGGTTAAACAACTTGGCAGAGTTGATATTGACACCGAAGAAGCGGTTGATATTAACGACTCCATTAACCATGCCTTATCGTTGTTACAAAGTGAGTTACGTAGAGTGTCTGTGCGATTGAGCCCAGCAGATTTGCCGACTTTTAAAGGCTCGAAAACAGAGCTTGTTCAGATTTGGGTCAACATTGTAAAGAATGCTTGTGATGCAATGTCGAATTCAGACGATGCTGCAATAGAAATTCAAACCAGATTAAGTAAGAAAAGAATATTAGTTACGATCGCGAATAACGGCCCTGAGATAGACGAGGTGACTCGTAGAAAGGTATTTCAGCCCAACTTCACCACTAAAAAAGGTGGTTTATCGTTTGGATTGGGCTTGGGTTTATCAATAGTTAAGCGGATTGTGGCGGGTTATGGCGGAAGTGTCATTGTGAAAAGTGATGCTTCTAAAACTGTATTTAGAATCAAGTTACCAATAGAGGGTGAACATGGAGAAGCTTAATTTAATCTGTGTCGATGACCAGAGAGAAGTACTGAGCGCAGTGATACAAGATTTAGAGCCGCTGGCGAGTTGGCTGAATATTGAAGATTGTGAATCAGCGCAAGAAGTGCTTGATCTCATTGATGAACTTGACGCAGAAGGCGAACACATTACCGTCATCGTGTCTGATCATGTGATGCCAGGGAAAACGGGTGTGGAGTTACTCACTGAAGTGTCCCATGACAGCCGCTTTGCGAATACAAAGAAAATTCTTCTTACGGGGCAGGCCACTCATACTGATACCATCAATGCGATTAATGCAGCAGGCATCGACCGTTACTTTGAAAAGCCTTGGCAAGCAAGCACATTAGTTGAGTGCATTCGAACTCTTGTCACTGAGTACATATTTGATCAAGGGCTTGATTACACGGACTATCAGAATGAGCTTGACCAGCAGGTTGTGTTGAGACGCTTACGCTAGTCACTTATGTTAGCGACTTACATGAGTCACTAATGCAAGTCGCTTGAAATTGTATGCACCGAAGGACGCTTTCTGAAGGATTTTTTCTTTGAAAGATGTAATCTTTCGGTGCATATATTACCTATCTCTTTTAGTCGTTCAGGTTTTAGTACTCAGTTATTAACACACTGGTTGCTGGCTTAAGTCTAAAACTTATACGCTACGCCAACAGGCGCATTGTGTTTTTTTCACGAACGATTCCCTGAACATACAGCAGAGCTAAAATGTGTCGCAGAATATCATTGTCGTTTGTTAGAAAAGTAAGTCGAGATTATTCAAAAGTGATTCCTAACGCGTGGTATTTGAAGTTCTAAGTCAGATCGGTATTTACAACGTAAAGGACTAGGCTTTTCACGGCTTACTGCACAATAATGCATTCGCCCACAAGTGGGGGTTTATAGTCAGTAGGATTTGAAAATGAGTGAGATTGCTCGCTTTATATCTGGTGAAGCGCCGGATAAGTTTGGTCGAAATATAAAACAGTTGTTAGCTTATAATCATTTTTGGTTGGAGCATGACCATAAGTACATTCAAGTCTTTTTCCCAATAGATGAAGGGGCTAAGTTTAATCAACATGCACCGTTGGTTACTCAAGAAGACAGGGCGATTTTTGCTAATTCAGAAGCTCTTCGCACTGCACATCTACAAGTGCTTGACCTGATGCTTGAGTTTTGGGGCATGCAGCGAGATGGAAGTGAAATATCTTCATTGTTGTCACTTGGTCCAACGAACCATGTATGGTTGAAAAATCATGACCATAACCAACTTCGACTAACACGAACCATTCGCAGTTTATACTTGTTAGGCAATGAAGAGGTTGCAACCAACTTATGTGACTTCTTGATCGCAGCGGCCAATGAAACGGGTTCTGTCTCTGATAAAACAGTGCAATATTGGCGTAATGCGTTAAATGGTTAGAAGTCCAATTTAACCAGTGGGTTAACACAGTATTTTACAGGGAAGGAGACTCAGGATGAGTAAAGGTTTTAAAGGTTCGTGTTTGTGTGGAAGTGTACGTTTTTCCGTTGAAGGGTTCAGCGAAAAAGCGGCCAACTGTCATTGTTCAATGTGCCGAAAATTTCACGGCGCCGCTTTTGGTACGTTAGTTGGTGTGCAAGACTTGATCTGGCTTTCAGGCAAAGATCGACTCAAAGAGTTTGTCGCACCAAACGGCACAATACGAACCTTCTGCTCCAACTGTGGTTCAAGTTTAGGCTTCAGAGTACAAGGTGAACCTTTAGAAAATATCGAACTTGCAAACGCGACATTCGACGTGGATATTCCAGTCAAAATCGATGCTCAGATCTACACCAACTACAAATCTAACTGGTGTGAATTACAGCCAGATTTACAGATGTATTCAGAAGGGCGAACAAGCTAGTTGAGCTTTCAATTCAGCTCAATTAATAATAAGTGTTTAAGCTGCAGGGTTAGGTGTGTTAACCATTGCTTTGCGCTGTACTCGTTCTCGGAGGAGAAATGAAAATATCTTTAATGACAGACGTTAGTTTTCCGCTGAACAGCTAAGTTGTTCACATCTTTATCATACTGTATTGCCGAGAAGAATAATGGACAGTCGTATCCAATTAAATCTTATTAAATATGTATTTTCAGAGTTGTCATTTATTGCTGTTGCACTGGTGCTTGTCTATTGGCTCTCAGGTGGTGATCGTTCATTACTGCAAACTATTGGGCTGATATCTTGCGTAGCGGCAGCAGCAAAAATCTTAACGTTATGGTGGCAATTCCGCGGTAGCTCATTTGAAGTATCAGGCGGTCATTTACGTTTTAATGGTTTTGCTTGCGACATAGCTTTGAAAAGTAGTTTCTTACCTCGTGAAGTCGGGTCAGTCGTAAAGCTTTCTTACACGGTAGATACTATGCAAAAACGTAATATTCACCTTCCCAAGTGCGTATTGAGTCCTGACGATTGGACGTTAATTTTGACACTACGAACATAGGAATTTGTTCAATGATTATTTGGAACAGCGCTTTCCCACCTCTGATCTCAGTACCACAGGGGTGCAGTAGACCCTCGATAAGGGAGCCGATATTATTCTCTAGGCGTATACGTTAGAAAGAACCTGAAGGAAGCAATGAAAATAACGACATTGGTAGATAATACCCGATTAGATGAAAGGAAAGATTTAGCCGTTGAGCGAGGGCTGTCACTGCATATTGAAACTGAATGGTCAAAGATATTATTCGATATGGGAAGTGGCAGTACGTTTTGCCAAAATGCTGCTCTATTGGATGTTGATATTGAAGATGTCGATTTAGCCATTATATCACACAGACACCATGATCATTGCAATGGCACTGCCGCTTTTGTTGAGCATAATTCCAAAGCGAAAGTGTATTTAAAAAACTGCGAAGAAAAGAATTATTACTTTCGATCTTATGGATTTAAAAGTGATGTTGGTATCAATGCAGAGCTCCTCAAAAATAATAATGATCGGTTAGCCTTCATCAATAAAACGACTGAAGTTGCCCCAAATGTTTTTGCCGTCACTGATATTAGCTCGAAGCATGAGAAGCCAAAGGGAAACCAATATCTTTATACAAAATCTCAACATGGATGGGAGCAAGACTCGTTCGATCATGAATTACTATTAGTAATCAAAGAGTGTGATGGCTTAGTGATATTCACGGGTTGTGCGCACAGTGGCGTTCTCAATATGGTTGAGACTGCGATGGATCTTTTCCCTGGAGAGAAGATTAAGGCGGTTGTTGGGGGCTTTCATCTCGTTGGGTTACCGATCTTCGATAGTATCGGTGGAACAAAGCAAGACATCAAAGACCTCGGACTTGCACTATCACAATATCCAATTGATAAACTTTACACTGGGCACTGTACCGGCCAGAAGGCTTATGGTTTGTTGAAAGAAGTGCTTGGAGACCGTCTGGAGGCAATGCCTACAGGCAGATGTATTGAGGTGTAGTGCAATGAGTACGCAAAGAAAAACAGGCAGAACATCAGGTCGATGTGGTTAGAAAAGGTGTTTGACCTAGAGGCAGATTGATAACTAAGTACTGAAAGTTGATTCCTATTGCTTGGCATTTCTAGCCCTTAATGGTTTTACTGCGAAGGTGTTTTACGTAAGGTTCAGATTTGTGTTGGTTTACGACTGAGTTGGGCGTTATATTGGTCTTAGGAACAATATTAAACAGGAAGTAGTATGAACTTGGATAAAGCTAAAAAACGTATCGCTAAACAGGTCAAAAAGGGATTCAACGGTTATCCTAAAATCACTCTAGCGTACTATGGAGCGACGAAAGAATGCGCGACTGAAGTGGCTGTTCAATTCACGTTAGGCGAGGGCGATGGTGTCCAAGAAGAGCGCTTCTCATGTGAAACTGAAATCAGAGACAATGAGCTAATTCAAACGACCTTATTAAAAATAATCGAGAGAGCGAACGCTAACTCAGTGATCGAGGTTGAAGGCGTCACCGTTCTATAGTTTTTGTGTAGCAGCGCTGGTTGATGATGGGATGGTTTACATCAGGTGGCAGTGCTGTCTCTATCTTAAGGTAATACCCTTTAAGCTGTTTCTGTCTATCTTCGAGTTTGTGAAATCCCCGCTAACTTGTTTGTTCCCCATCCCTTTTCATTTAAAGCTATTCATTTACAGCCATTAATTGAAAGGGAAACAAACGCATTGGCTTTACCTATTCTTATTTGAAAACAGCCATAAGAAAAGACGCGATACCTTTGAAGCCCTTTGCTTACTCGGTATCACGTCGCTTTTAATGAGTTATGTTTTCACTTATGTTGGCTAGCTTCAATTTGATGACTTAAGTTAGCCTGCTTTCTTAATCATAGCGGCTGGGTTGTAACCTTTCTCGCCTTTGCTTACGGGCTCGCTAGGATTGTAATGGCGCACAAGAACATTAAATTTACCGGTCTTATTCCCTTCCATCGTAGGGATATTGTTTGGCTGACCTTCACACCCAAAGCGGAGAGTGTAGGTTCCATCGCTATTCATAAAGGGGGCCATTTCACTCGAAATATTGGCTTTATCGTTAAACATTCGCCCATCAGCGTTATATACCGTAGCTGACCAGAATGAGCCAGCCTTCGGGTCTTTGAAAGTCGTCTCATAACATGCATTCGCATCGAAGTACTGACTGGTTTGATAGATATTGTCTTCGACCATCGCACCACCCCAACCGCCAGCTGCACCAACATAATTCATATAATCAGTTTGGCCGCTTTCTTTGTTACCAAACGCCTTTGATTGGTCATATCCGTCACTGAAATCGATGTTGCCAGCTTTATCCGTGGTACTAAACGACGCCATGTCCCACTCTTTTACTTTAAATGGCTTCTCACTGCCTGTTTCAATTTTCAGGTTACGGCGTGCGTCATCTTCAAGAGCACGAACAATGACAAATGCGTGGTCGGTTTTTGCGCTGATTTTATGACGACCCGAACCGTAGATCATTGGCTGAGTCTCGTGGTTTTCGTCGACGACTTGCAGTGACACATATTGGTCAGTTTCTGGAACAGTCACGTAGACATCATCGTTTGACATATCGATAACAGAAACGGAATAAAAAGTGTCTCGATTCATTCGTACGACGAACTGCTCTTCTGGAACGCTGCAATGAGGCGTGAATACTCAAATTCAACATTGGTCTTGGGAGTAATTGAACGTGATCTTTTCTAGTTCGTCTAAATCTTTAGTTCGCGGTTCTGAGTTGTGCTCTGAATTGGCCGTTTTCCTCACTGAAAATAAGAGTGGTTTTGAAAGTAAGTTAATCCCTGACCTTTCTCACATAGATCATATGGCTCACAACGTGAATGGTATTCAGATCGAAAGTGTTCATTACATAAAGGGTATTCAGTATCAGCTCAATTATTCGTTTGATTGGGAGGTCTTCCGTGGATGCTCTGACATGAATGAATCAGGAGTAGAACGTGGGAGAGTCTCATTTACTCTCGATGAAAATGGCTTTCTGAAAATCGACTTCCCTAACTACGATGAGCGAGATACGAGCGATGAGTTTTAGCCTAAATAGATAACTTAAGTTAATTCATAATGCATGGCTCTTTAGGGTTGGGTTTTAGCGTTAGTGGCGCATGATTGAGTGGCGACTTACTACTGATAGCCATTCGTTCAAGCATTGGTTGGTTTAAGGGAGTTATGGCAGAGTATTTAGAACTAGACATGCTTACTCTTGAGGCAATCTCGAAAGAATCCGGCTTTCCAATCGAGAGAGAGGTTTACTTAGCGTTACGTACTGAATCTATTGAGCAAGGGCGGCTTTTTTGAGGGTTCGTAGGTAAATGTGGAGAGCAATTACGTGCGAGCTAGAACGCTAAACGAGGACGTTAACAAAGGAAATAGAGATAAGAGAGGTTACTGCTCATCGCTTCTGATCTGGTGCTACTTTTTGTTTGCCATTCTACATTTATACGATTATGTCTATGAGTCTGCTGATAAAATCTTGTTGTTTGACTCGATTCACTGCTATAGCTAAATGTACTTGCTCTATTCAATGGAATGCTAAAAATGAGTGACTTATGGATCCGTTAACGCAGGGGGTGCTAGGCGCTTCGTTGTCACAATCGGTGAGCAAAAAGCAGCATTTGGTGGTTGCTGGTTTTTTGGGTTTGCTCTCTGGCATGGCTCCTGATTTAGATGCATTTATTCGATCGCAAAGTGATCCTTTGCTGGCTTTGGAGTTTCATCGACAATTTACTCATTCACTTCTGTTTATCCCCATTGGTAGTTTGATTTGCGCATTGGTTTTACATCCCCTGATTGCCAAAAGGCGTGGCCTTTCTTTTAAACAAAGTTGGCTGTTTTGCGCTCTAGGTTATGGTACTCATGCTTTGTTGGATTCATGCACCACTTACGGCACTCAACTGTTTTGGCCTCTCACCAATGAGCGTTATGCTTGGAACACCATTTCGATTATCGACCCTGTCTATACACTGCCTATTATAATCTTGCTTGTGTTTGCAACATGGAAACGAATCCCTTGGTTGGCTCGTGTCGCGTTTCTTTGGGCTTTGATTTATCCAACTCTCGGGATGATACAAAGGGATAGAGCCGAGGCTGTAGGATGGCAACTAGCGCAAGAGCGACAACATACGCCTATCCGGTTAGAGGCTAAGCCGAGCTTTGCGAATATCTTAGTTTGGAAAGTGGTCTACGAAACGGAGCATCGATACTACGTAGATGCTGTGCGGGTCGGTACCTCCGTTAAGACATACCCTGGAGAATCAATCGCTAAACTCAACGTTAGCAGAGATTTCTCATGGCTTGACCGTGATTCTCAACAGGCAAAAGACATTGAACGTTTCCGCTGGTTCTCAAATGGCTATGTGGCACAAGACCCTATGGATGAAATGCGCATTATCGATGTCCGGTATTCGATCGTGCCGAACCAATTGAGAGCGCTTTGGAGCATTAAATTGGAGCCATCGGTGGATTCAGAAGCGCACGTACGTTATGAAACACACAGAGACAATACATCAGAATCCAGACAGGTCTTTTTGGACATGTTGAAGGGCGATTGATGCATTTGGTTTTTGGTAGCGCCAAAAGTGGTTTAATTGGAACTCCGGTTTAAAGGTGAATAATGGAAATAGAAAAGTATCATCGTGACTATTTACCTGCACTAAGGCAGCTATATTTAGATTCTCGCACTGCGACGTTTACGTGGCAAGATACCACCGTATTTGAACTGTCAGATTTTGAGCGAGATACTGACGGCGAACAAATCTGGGTTGCTATTGAAGGGAGCGAAGTATTAGGGTTTATCTCGATCTGGGAACCAGATGGTTTTATCCACCATCTTTTTATTAGCCCCCATAAATTACGTTATGGAGCAGGTTCAAGACTATTGAATCTCAGTAAACAACATTACTCTACATTGAGCCTAAAATGCTTGGTTGCTAATGAAAGCGCTACTGATTTCTACCATTCAAATAGTTTTGTGATTGCTTCAACTTATGATGATGGGCTAGACAGTTATCACCTAATGACGCTCTCTTCATAAGCTTTATTTTAGTTAAGAGCTATTCTATTTCCTCTATTGGTTAGGTTATATGTACTAGTCAGCGGTAGGGCGGTAAATTTTGATGGTTGATTCTCAATATTTGTTAGGATTAATCGCTAAGGTTAACCACTAGTCGATAATCGTTATAAGTTTCGAGGGAATTATGGAACAGGTCATCAAAGAAGCCATTGAATTACGTAAAGAAGCTAAGTATCACGAATCTCGATCTTTGCTAGGTACGTTGCTAACCAATAGTCATTATGCGGCGAAGGCTCACCTACAGATTGCGTGGTCATATGATAACGAAAGTAAAGAGCTTGAAGCTATTGATCATTATCTCTTGTCTTTGTCTGGTGAGTTGTCAGAGACAGAACGCTTTGATGCTTTATTTGGTTTGGCTTCTACTTATCGAAGCTTGGGTCAATATCTAGAGGCTTTGAGTTATTTCGAGCAGACTCTGAGTGAGTACCCTGATTCAATAGAAGTTCAGCCTTTTTATTCTATGTGTTTATACAATCTAGGGCGTCATAAGGAAGCAATATCCTTATTGCTCAACCTTTTAGTGTCGACAACAAATAGCGATGCAATTAAAGAGTATCAGCGAGCAATTTTACTCTATAGCAAAGACTTAGATAGAAAGTGGTAAGCGATATATACACAGTAAGGCGCGCAAGCCTAGGGACATTATGATTATTGTATCTGGTATCAAATAGTAAATAGCTCATCTAAACACAACATAGCGCATCTAAGTTGATTCATTATGCTTGGTGTTTATCTTTGAGTTTGCCTCTAACAAGTGATGTCGATTGCTTGTAACATGCAAGGAACAACGACTTTGGTTGAATGCTTCGTTAGCCGCATTTAAGTGAGGTATCGTCTTTCATCAGTTTGAGACTTTTATGCTTGAATTTAAAACCGTGGGTCTTTTCGTTTTAACGGCCATAGCAGAGATAGTGGGCTGTTATTTACCTTATCTGTGGCTTAGGCAAGATAAGAGCATATTACTTCTAATCCCTGCTGCGATAAGTCTGGCCGCGTTTGCTTGGTTATTAACGCTTCACCCGACAGCAACAGGCCGTGTTTATGCCGCGTATGGCGGAGTGTACATTTCAGTTGCACTGATATGGCTTTGGCTTGTTGATGGCGAAAAGCCGACTATGTGGGATCTGGTTGGCGGATCTATTGCACTGTTTGGTATGGCGATCATCATGTTTGCACCTAAGCATAGCTAAAAAGTACGCTAAACCACTCTTTAATATTTCAGGTATTGCTTTGCTTGAAATGCGCACAATTCATCACTATCTTGGAGAGAATATGGACGTTAATTGCAAAATCGTAGCAACTGAAGATAGCCTAAAGTACCGTGCTGTAAGGCTTGAAAGTTTGAAGTTACACCCCGAATGCTTTGGTTCAGGTTACCAAGCTCAATCGCAACTACCAACTCTGTATTTTGAGGGGCTTATTGAAAGTGGCGCTCAAGAAAGTGTGATGATTGGCGCTTTTGTCGGTGAGGGTTTGGTTGGCTTATGTGGTTTAACGCCAGCTGACGGGAACGCTTTAGAAATTATTCAGATGTATGTCTCTGCAAGATTTAGAGGGCAAGCCATTGGGTCTAAGATGCTGGCTAAAGCTAACGCAATTTTAAAGTTACGTTCTGAAAAAGAGTTGAGACTGACTGTGTTTGCCAGCAATGTCGCAGCCATTAAGGTCTATCAAGACTTTGGCTTTGAAACTAAGACGACTGATGGAAATGAGTTGGTGATGACTTTCCAGCCATCAATTTAATGTATCCGGCATGGTTTATGTAGAACTCTAATCTGTTCTTTTTAGATATTTCTTTCTAATCGGAAGGATCTCCTGTTACGAGAAACCAAGAGCTTCTAAGAATTTATGGTGACCTTGAAGGTCTAAACTACCGAATTGCTGATGCCATCTAACCAAATGGCGCCTTGAATATGATGTTAGAGATTTAATTGATAAACTGATATTGTGCAGTTTGTTTGATATCTTCGCTTGGTTTACATAAATGTTTGATAATAAATACATTAAACACCCGCACAATTGCGAAAAGTGTCAATGTTTGACTCCACATGTTCCTATCAAAAAATCTGAAGATTCTTCATTAGAGGTTAAGCAATCTAGCTTTCATATCTTATTCGAGTATTTAACGACTTTGTTTTTTAAAGGTGGTTCTCATACCGGATCATTCCACCTTGATCACGAAGAAGAATTTAAGTGTGAAAAGTGTGGTACTAGATCGTGGCATTGATGCTTACTGACAAGTTTATACTGGTGTCTAGGAAGAACGACGGTTGATTGGCCGTTTAAAAATGAGTGTTTGAAGTGGTTCTGGAGTCGCCAATTTGTATTGTGCTCCAGTCTGAAATTTCTGAGTATTTGGTCATAAAATGAAAGTTATATCTCTACTATCAGCCTTGGTTCTATTAGCTGGCTGTTCTGATGCTGTTACAAACCAATACGCGACATACGCAGAAGCGCAGCAGGATAGCTTGTTCGAAAGAGGGTGGTTGCCTGACATCTTACCTGAATCGACTATTGATATTGAGGTGGTTAATAACCTCGACAATAACACCTCGCATGGTGGCTTTTTAATTGAGAAGTCGGGCCTTCAGGCTTTCATGCAACAAGTGAAGCCGACTGATTCAGACAATCAGTATCGTTTCGTTGAAGGTGAGAATGTTTGGACTTTCACCGTTAGCAATGATGGTTTGGTGACTTATAAGCTGGATAGCTTTTAGGTTGGGTTACTTATAGGATCAATGGCTTATAGAATGGGTAGCTAACTAAGCCTGAACAAATGGCTGGTGGAATACGACGGATTGTTAAAATGGCTAAACATGCGTGATTAAATCACGATGTTTAGCCATTTTTATTGCATTAGATAAGGAACAATCGGGATTTCACCAATGAATTGGGCCCCGACGAAAACCTATCGAATTAACAATAGAGGAACCGAACTGTTCGACAGAACTTTGGTGGTATTACTTCCCACAAAAAACATTCTCAGTTGAGAATGCCCGTAAGCACCCATCACCATCATGCCAATTTCATGCTGTTGCTGGTAATCGATAAGTGCTTTATCGATCGCACCTGTTAGTGATGCTGCTGTTACTCTGATCCCTGATTCTTCAAGTTGGACTCTTGCCTTCTCGAACGCTTTGTCTTTATTTCCACCATCATCGATCATCACCAAGTGGCAATCTAACCCTTTAAGCAAAGGTGTTTGAATTGCCTTGTCGACCAATTTCTCGCTAATGGCGCTGCCATCAAATGCAATCAGGTATGAGTCTGGAAGCTTAAAGCCTTCACAGACAACGAGTATATGAGCTTTAATTGAACGAATTACGGTTTCAAGTTGCGAGCCGACCGAGTGAGAATCTCCTGATTTGCCGATAACCAACACGCGCAGCTCTTCTTCAAGATCCAAGAGTCCTT
Organism: Vibrio bathopelagicus; assembly: GCF_014879975.1. NCBI lineage: Bacteria > Pseudomonadati > Pseudomonadota > Gammaproteobacteria > Vibrionales > Vibrionaceae > Vibrio > Vibrio bathopelagicus. The sequence continues at coordinate 1,550,124 of NZ_CP062500.1, forward strand.
CTAGTAAACTGCCGTGACGCTGCAATTTACTCACGTTTTTCACGCCTTGGTTTAACGCCCATTTTTGAGCTTCTTCCAATAACGTATTACCGTGTTTTAGCATGATTTTACTGCGTGCTTCATCGAGTTCAGCCAGCTCTTCAAGTAACTCCTCTTGGCTCCCTAAACCTATTTGGCCAGAGAATTCACTCACCACGGGCTGAGTCGAATGATCCAAAGCGTGGAATAGAACCAACGGAGCGTTCACTTTGTTTGCAACCCAAGCACTGGCTTCGCAGGTGGAAGTTGTTGAGTTAGCGCCATCAATACAAGCGATTATATTTTTCATGTGTTTTCCTTAATGTCCGGCTAATAGCTTTTCAACTTCTTCGGGTTTATCGTGCACGCCAAATTTGTCGACAATGGTACGCGTGGCTTGGTTCATTCCTATTAAGTCCACATGTGTCCCTTCACGGCGAAACTTAACGACCACTTTGTCTAATGCTGAAACGGAGGTGACGTCCCAAAAGTGTGCCGCCGATAAATCTATCGTCACAGATTCAATCACTTCTTTAAAATCAAACGACTCAATAAACTTATCGGATGAAACGAAAAAGACCTGTCCTATAACGGTATATTTACGGCTGTTTTGCTCCGTACTGTCATTTTTGATGACCATCATTCGGCTAATCTTGTTAGCGAAGAACAGTGACGCAAGCAGCACGCCAATAAGTACGCCAATGGCTAAGTTGTGGGTAGCGACAACAATAATGACCGTAGCAAGCATCACGATATTAGTAGATAAAGGGTGCTTCTTTAGATCTCGAATAGAGCCCCAAGAGAAGGTCCCGATCGCGACCATGATCATCACAGCAACCAGTGCTGCCATAGGGATCTGCTTTAGCCATGGGCCAAGAAAAACGACCATAATTAGTAAGAATACACCTGCTGATAGCGTCGACAATCGGCCGCGACCACCCGATTTAATATTGATCATCGATTGACCGATCATGGCACAACCCGCCATACCCCCAAAGAAGCCAGTAAAGATGTTGGCAATGCCTTGGCCCTTACACTCTCGGTTCTTATCACTGCTGGTATCAGTAAGATCGTCAACAATCGTCGCTGTCATCATCGATTCCAATAAACCTACTACAGAAAGTCCAACGGCATAGGGGAAAATGATCGACAAGGTTTCTAAGTTGAGAGGTACATCAGGCCATAGGAAGATAGGCAAAGTGTCAGGTAAGTTCCCCATGTCACCTACGGTACGAATATCAATATCGAACCACATTGCGATGGCAGTGAGGAGGATGATACACACCAAAGGTGAAGGGATTAATTTGCCAATAACAGGCAGGTAAGGGAACAGGTAAATGATACCTAGGCCGCCAGCGGTCATCGCATAGACGTGCCAAGTTACGTTGGTGAGCTCAGGCAGCTGAGCAAGGAAGATTAAGATGGCGAGGGCATTTACAAAGCCAGTCACGACAGATCGCGAGACGAACCGCATAAGGCTACCAAGTTTCAAATATCCAGCCAAAATTTGCAGGACACCAGTCAGCACCGTTACGGCCAATAAATATTCTAGGCCATGTTCTTTGACTAAGGTGACCATTAATAATGCCATGGCTCCAGTGGCTGCTGAAACCATCCCCGAGCGGCCTCCGGTGAAAGCAACCACAACAGAAATACTGAAAGAGGCATACAAGCCAACTTTAGGGTCAACGCCAGCGATGATAGAAAAGGCGATGGCTTCAGGAATTAAAGCAAGTGCAACAACGAGACCAGCAAGTAGGTCTCCACGGATGTTCGACATCCAATCAAGTTTGATATTTTGGTACATTGAATTCTCAATTTGGGCACGGCAAAACGCACCAGAAATAGATCTGGGGTGCGGATGAGTGCTTCTTTGATAAAATTTTGGCGCGAAAAAGCAGCCTAAGATAGGCGGATAATCAACAAGCGCAAAGAGTGAGCAAGATACTAAAGACTAGTATTGAGCTTCGGTTAGCAGTGAGAGCTATAGGGGGGGATGGAACGTTTAAGGCGGCGTAATTAACACAGGTATTAATATCCTCTTGTTGTATTTTAAAAAAGGCAACTATACGCTGATGTGTTTATATATCAATCGCTGGTGATATGGGTGTCGAGTGTATCAGTGCAAACTCACATTTCACTTTTCGACGCTTTGGTTTTTCGTCAGGTGACTAACGAGAGTTCTTACTATTCAGAGTGTGTGCGTATACGGAGTAAGAAAATACGAAGTGAGTAAGTTCGTATCGCCCATATGACGAGAGAAAAAAGAGCAGCGGAAGTGCTGCTCTTTTTGATGATTATAGGTAACGGCTTCTCAAATGATCTTTAAAGTACTGTGCATTGAGTGTTTCACCTGTTGCGCCTTTCACTAAGTCATCAGTGGTCAGCAGGCTGCCTTTGCTCCAAATATTGGACTCTAACCAAGTGAAGATAGGTGATAGGTCGCCACTTTCAATTACAGAGTTCACATCAACTGTTTTCTTCATCGAAGTCATAAACTGAGCCGCGTACATCGCACCTAATGTGTACGATGGGAAGTAACCAAATGCGCCGTCTGTCCAATGGATGTCTTGCATGCAGCCATTAGTGAAATTGCCTTGAGTGCTTAAACCAAGGTAAGACTGCATTTTAGTGTTCCACAATTCTGGAACATCGGTGTGTTTTATGTTGCCGTTGATCAGGTCACGTTCAATTTCGTAACGTAAGATAACGTGTGCAGGGTAGGTCAGCTCATCAGCATCAACGCGGATGAAGTCTTTCTTCACGCGAGTGTAGATCTTCTGGAAGTTCTTTTGCTCAAACTCAGAACCAGAGAACTGTTGTCCTGCTAGGTTGGCTAAATGCCCGATGAACGGGTCGCTGCGGCCAACTTGCATCTCGAAGAACAAAGATTGAGATTCATGGATGCCCATCGAGCGGGCCTCACCGGCTGGTTGGCCTGCTAGATGTTTTGGCAAACCTTGTTCATAACGTGCGTGTCCCGTTTCGTGAACGATGCCCATTAATGATTGAACGAATTCGGCTTCATCGTAGCGAGTCGTGATTCGCACGTCTGAAGGTACGCCACCACAGAAGGGGTGAACACTTTCATCTAATCGGCCGTGTTCAAAATCGAACTGAAGCAGCTTCATGACTTCTAAGCCAAGTGTTTTCTGTTTTTCAGTCGAGTAGATACCTGATGGCGCGTTAAATTGCTCGCTCGATTGCTTTTCGATCACTTCGTCAATCAGGCTTGGTAGCCATGTCTTAACGTCGGCAAACAAAATATCAAGTGAAGCAGAGCTTGTACCCGGTTCATAGATATCAAGCATGGCATCATAAGGTGTTAGGTTCGCCGCATCGGCACGGATTTGCGCTTCTTCACGAGACAGCTCAACCACTTCACGCCAGTTCTTTTCAAAACCAACCCAATCATTGTTACCACGTTGGCTGCGCCATGCATGTTCACATTTTGAGCCTGCTAGAGACTTAGCTTCAACCAGCTTTTCAGGAAGTAGGTTGGCTTGTTGCCATTGACGTTTAATTTCACGTAGGGACGATTGTTGCTCGCTATTTAGCGCTTCGTTTTCAGCGTCTGAAATCCAATCACCAAGTTGTGGCTGAGTCATTAAGCCGTGAATATGAACAGAGAGTTCAGCCATGGCTTCGCTACGTGCTTGGTTACCACCTGCAGGCATCATTGAAGCTTGGTCCCAACCACAAATAGAGGCTAGGTGTTGAAAGCGTGAACATTTTTGAGAGTGTTCGACTAGTTTTTTGAATGCGCTCATTTGACTACTCTTAATTTGGTTTCTTTAAATGATCCTTAAGATCGCGTCAGCTTTAAGGTTCATATCTCATGTACTTTGGTTATGGCTCTGCTTTTTAATGACGTTGTACTTCGTAGTCGAAGATATAGCGATGAAAGCAGGAGGCGGTACGATGCCTTGAATTTACTATTTATTAACAAATTAAACTGTTCCATTGTGCACAAAATCAGTGACTTGTATAGCCGATGGCAATTGTTGCTTGCGAATTGTTCAGATACACGGTATTGATGATAGATCGCTGAACAAGAATGACAATGATATGGATATTTTGAACTTTGAGGCATTTCTAATTGCCATCACTATTTTAACGCTAACGCCGGGTTTAGATACGGCATTGGTGATTCGCAATACGAGCCGATCCGGCTTAGCTGACGGTGTTATGACCAGTTTTGGTATTTGTGGCGGCCTTTATGTGCATGCCTTTTTCTCTGCTGTAGGGATCTCCGCGATTCTTGCTCAATCAGCTGAACTCTTTCAAGCCGTTAAAATGGTGGGGGCGGTTTACCTGATTTGGCTTGGCTTAAGCAGTTTACGCGCTTTGATGAAAAATGGCGGCGGTATGAAGGTTGGGGAGCAAGCTAAACAAGCATACAGCGCTAAGCGTTCTCTACGCGAAGGCTTCCTATCTAATGTACTGAACCCGAAAACAGCGGTTTTCTATTTGGCCTTTCTGCCTCAATTCGTAAACCCTGAAGGTTCACCGTTATTGCAATCCATGCTGATGGCTTCGGTACACTTTATGATCGCAATGGTGTGGCAATGTGGTTTGGCTGGGGCTCTGAGCTCCGCTAAAAACTTGCTTAAGAACGCGAGCTTTATGAAGTGGATGGAAGGTGTGACTGGTATGGTGCTGGTGGGGCTTGGCGTTAAGCTTCTAATGGAAGAGCCTGCGTAGTTTTCCTTTTCTGTTGCAGATGAATAAATGAATAGATGAATAGATGAAAGCCCACGACGTATCGTGGGCTTTTTGTTACTGGTAAACCGAGTGTTAGATGTGAGCCACTGTGTTATTTAACAACGCTAATGTTCATCTCAGCGCCTTCGAAACCTAAGTCACTCAACTCATCCGCATTAAAGTTGGTAGTAACTTCGATATCGCCAATGATCTCAGTGGTTTCGTTGACTGAATCAACACTTCTTTTGTTACGAACACTGTTGGTAATTGGCGTTGCTTGTCCAATCTCAATAGTGCCTGCAAATTGAGATTCAGCGTTAAAATCGCCAGATACGTATGAGTGGAATGGGCGTAAGCTTCCCCCAGTCGCGTACTGCATACTTGATAAACCGGCTTCTTTGATAGCCCAGCCCCAGTCCCACCATTTCGTTTCTCCTGGGATGTATCGGTGATCCCATTGGTAGCGAATATCGGCTGATTCATTGCTGCTACGGCCCATTGTGAAGGTATGAGCTTTGTAAGGGCGGTTGTCTGGGTGGGTGTGCCATGCGTTACCACCCCAACGAAGGAAGCCGTTAAATTCAACATCGTAACTGATGTCGGCGTTGAATCGGTAAGGATAAGAGATGGTTGAACGATATAGCTCAACTCGAATCGGCAGCTCTGAATTCGCTGGAACCATAGGACGAGCTTGAAGTGTTACTTGCTCGCTAGTGGAGTTGCCGTTGGTTTCAGCAAAGCTCTGGTTCGCTTCTAACTTAATCGTTAGCTTAGTCTCGCCAACCAAAGGCCACTTGAATGTATTCTCTGTTTGAACACTTTCGGAGAACCCATAGCTATTCGTTTTCGACCAATTTGTAGACTCATCGACTTTGAGATCGACAACGACTTGTTGCGCGATGTTACTTCTGTTTCTTGCCGTTGCATAAACGGTCTTAACCAGTTCGCGATCGGACTCGACGACATCGCCGTGCCAAAAGTTATTGTCGTTAACGGTGTAGGTGAAGTTGTCGACTGTGATCTTAGTCTTTTCGTTACAGCGATAACCATCACAAGAACCACTGTTGTTGCCTTGTATTACCCAAGAGTTACCTGAGCGGTTAATCGTCATGTCTTCACCAACATACTGACTGTTGTTACCGCCAACCCATGCATAACCTAGGTTATGAGCTAGGTAGCTAAGAGGGCGTACAAAATCATTGCGGTTGTTGACTAAGTCATATTCAACATCTATCTCGCTGCCTTCTGGGACGGCTTTAGCAGAGTAGTTTGGAATTTCAGATTGGTCATTGTTTGGATAACAGAACGTTGACCCGCTGTTTGATTGTTTAATTTCACCATGATAGCCAGGCCCCATGATTACCCAGTTTCCTTTCAGCCCTGTGATCTGCCAAGTGCCCATACGAGCGAGCAAAGCACTCTTTTGTTCTTCAGCCTCATAACGGTCTAAAGGGCGATAACCAGAGCGACATACATCTTCACCAAGTTGGTCAAACACTATTTGGTCTGGATAAACCTTTGCGTTTACACCGGTAGATAGAACAGACAACACTGCGGTTGCCAAGAGACTTCTGTTTATACTAATCATTAACAATTCCCTCGTTTGTAATTTTTCTATTTTGATAATGTTTTGTGCGCCGTGCAGTTAACAAGACCAGTTCACTTTTTCATGTTGATAAATAGATAGATACTGAAAAGGGTTGAATTAAATTTCCTCAATAATTCAATAACTTGTATTACTAGAAGTGTTGTTATGGTGAAATTGTATGCAACTGGAAGTAAATTGTTTGATGGGGCTCAAACCGTTTTTAGAAAAATGAGGCGTTATTATCGCTACTTTAACGTCAAATTATTTTGACGTTGTTTAATTACATGTGAGGTGAATGATTAGGTATGATAGGAGACATATTATTCACATCGCCTACAGCTTTAAGTTGATATGTGAATTAACAATAACGATATAAATTTTACTTAGGTTTTTAAATGCAATCAGTTGTTTTAAACATCCGATTAATCGAATGTTTAAAAGTGAGGGATGCTTATTGATATAGTCATGAAAATAACCATCCGTTTTTATGTGTAATATTCAGGATGGTGTTAATTAAACGTCGATAAATTATCGTTTAGCCAGTAGTTGTGTTCGGCCTGTATTACACGTTCGAATAATGGCAAATAAATCATTCGAACTTAAGACATCAACCTTCAACGTTAATGGATCATTGTTGATGAGTAGGTAAGGTGACAATAAGCTGTCATTCATTGTTTTATTTATTTTTGTACTGAGACTAAATCAATAGTGCCAGATATTGAAAAGAAAAGTGATTGAGAAGGGCCTGCCTCTCCTCTAAACCGCAGAACAATCGGGTCGGGCATGTTGTCATCTTGAACCGACATAAGATGCAGAACCTTGTTGTTACTTATTTTGGTGAGCCCATCAGTACGTAATACATTTCCATCGATTATGAGGTCTACCACGCTATGTTGGTAACGGTGCTCTTCTTGCGGTGGAGAGTTAGGAATACTCCATATGCCAACCAATAGAGCTAACGCGGAAAATAGAGAAACAAATGGCATCATAATTGGCCTCTCTCTAGGAATAACGCTATCTCGGTACTCGCACGATCTAATTGCGTGGGTGTGTAAAAGATATTGACGGACTGACGCGTTTCTTTATTGAGTATTGAAAGCTCAGAGTAGTCAGGCTCTTCGCTAATGTATGCCACGCAATCACATTGATATTTATAGAGAATGGCTTCTAGTTCTGGGCTCATCGCCATTTCAGACTCTTGGAACACTTGAACCTGACCAACCCACTGTTCATTGAGTCGGTTGACTGAGTTGATATCGCCAAGGCTCCTATCGTGCACCTTAGCAAAGCCAATAGCGCCGATGCAAATAGCAAACAACCAGTTGTGAAGTAACACAGTCTATTTCTGCGTGATCTGATTTGCTGGTGAGCAGGCGAAGTTGGTTTAGGTATAGATTCATGGCTACTTGCAATAGAGGCCGCAACACTGCTGTTATCGAGTGGAACTTGATCGCTCACTGGAGTGAGAGGAATAGTGGCTCCGCTTTGTGGTTGCGACTCGATAAAGACGCAATCATCGATAAGGCGGTAACCAACTTTTGGTACCGTCACGATTGGCGTCTCTTTAATGCCGAGCTTAACGAATCCTTGGCGGAGTAAACTGATGCATTTCGCAAGTGATGTATCACCAATGAATTCGCTTCCCATGCGAAACTAATGATATCTTGTTTGTTCACAATCTCTGGTGAGTGTTTAAGTAATAACTCTAAAACGCGAGTCTCACGATATCCTATTTTAATAGAACGTTCGTCGTTATAAATACGGTTTTTAATTGGGTCGAATCTGATCATATAGCCAACATTTATTTTTATTATAATTCTCTCAACAATGTAGATGACTATAAACTGACTATTATATGAATTAAAGTCACATGTTTTATTCTGGTGTTTTTTTGTGTGGTTGAAACAAAATGCTGTTTATGCGTTTATGACTAAAAAACGGTTATTTATACATGTTCTGTTAAATATAAGTAATATCTAATTAAGGTGTTGGTTTTATTAGTGGCCTTTTTGTTAGCATATTAATTCGCACAGTGACCCAATTAATATCCTTTTATATGTAAGGGAATAAGTGCTAGTCATGATTTTTCAGTTTAATGTTTGAATAAATATAAAAAAGCCCGCATTTGAATGCGGGCTGTGTATTCAATCAATTCAGGTTAAGCTTTAACGGCTTCACAATCATTTGAAGAAGTTAAAGGTTTGAAGAATAACTTCGTTTCTTCGATGACGACGCGACGTAGCAAGATAAGGCCGATTAGGTTTGGAATTGCCATTAGGCCGTTCACGATATCAGCCAACAGCCAGATCATGTCGAGCTTTAAGAATGCACCAGAAGCAACCAACGCAATGAAGATGATCTTGTAAGGCAGAACCGCTTTAGTTCCCAGTAAGAAAACAACACAGCGTTCACCGTAGTAGTTCCAGCCTAAAATCGTGGTAAATGCAAAGAAGATTAAGCCAACAGAAACCAGCATAGGGCCAAGAGTGTCCGCATTCAAACCGACAGCGAATGCATGAGTGGTCATCGCAGCACCAGAAAGATCGGTTTGCCAAGCACCCGTTAAGATAAGTGCTAAACCTGTCATCGTACAAATGATGATGGTATCGAAGAAGGTACCCGTCATAGAGACAAGTCCTTGCTTCACACACGAGTCCGTTTTTGCCGCCGCCGCCGCCATCGGAGCGCTACCTAGGCCTGATTCGTTCGAGAACACACCACGAGCAATACCGGATTGGATAGCAAGCATGATGCTCGCACCAAAGAAACCACCTGTTGCTGCTGTGTTGGTAAACGCAGAGGTCACAACAAGGGTAATGGCATTCAATAGTTGGTCTGCATTTGAAACCAAAACGCTTAAACACGCGACGATGTACATGATAGCCATGGTAGGAACGACTTTTCCTGCCACCTTAGCGATAGATTGAATACCACCCAATGTTACAACCGCTACTAATATCGTAAGAACGACAGCAGACATTTCACGGGAAGCACCAAATGAAATTTCAGTTGCGTCTAAGATAGCGTTAACTTGTGGGAAGGTACCAATACCGAAGCAGGCAACCCCCAAAGCGAACACAGCGAACATCACCGCTAACACCCTTGAACCGACACCGTATTGCAAGTAGTACATTGGGCCGCCAACCATTTCGCCATTGCTATCGGTTCTACGGTATTTAACAGCAAGTAGACATTCTGCGTATTTGGTCGCCATACCAAAGACAGCGGCAAGCCACATCCAGAATAGGGCGCCAGGGCCACCAATCTTGATTGCGGTCGCTACACCTACGATATTACCTGTACCAATCGTTGCGGAAAGCGCTGTACACAAAGCGGCGAAGCTTGAAACGTCACCCGTGCCGGATTTGTCTTTGGTGAACACCATTTTTAGCGCAGTTGGAAGGTGTCTAAACTGGAGTAAGCCTAAACGAAAAGTGAAGTAAACACCGGTGCCAACTAATAGGATAAGTAGCGGTGGTCCCCAAACGAATTGGTTGATGGTTTGAAGTGTAGCTTGTAGATGGTTCATGATTTCCCCTTAATAAATTAAAAATTTAAGGAGAAGAGGGAAGGCAGTGCAGATCACAGGGATCGATAGCACTACTTAATACATACGGATTTCTAGATAGAATTCTTTTGTTAATTAAGGCTGTTGCTTTCCACTCCTCTGTCCTTTTGCCTGAGAGTTTCACTTAGCGAATCACTTATAGATAAGTAATGGGCACTAAGCTTGCTCCTTCGGCGGCCGGTTTCTACAACAAAGTAGTACGGCTCTCTCCAGAGGTTCCTCCAACAACAGTCCTCACTTTTCTGGATTTCTCCAGCATAAAGCGCCTGAAAGATTTACTTCTTCGGCGGGTTAATCTAACTAAATGTTAATATTTAGTTAAAAACCGCTCTCCTGCAGTCTTCATCGGAACAATTACCTAAATAATTAGGTAATCTGTAGGCGTATCCTAGAACATATAAAATGTGATGTCAGCTACAAAATATCTGTTTGAACAAATGTTGTTCAACTAAATGATCAAACAACGAGTCTCTGACGTAACTTGCTTATTTAAATGGTATAAAATAGAGAAACAAGGAGGAGTTATGACTCGATTAATAGCGATTGTTTTTTTATTGGCTTTGGCATTTGTACTGTTTCGTTACCGGACAAACGAAAAACTGCAAAAAGGGGTAGTGATTGTTATCGTTAGCAGCTTCCTTTTGTATACTGCCAGCCTGATGATTTCGGAGTTAACTCGTTAGACGTTGTGTTGAAGCAGCCACGTATTGTTCTAAAATCGGTGGTGCTCCAACTAGAGTAAGCGAGTTGACAGAACTTAAGTGAAGTATTCAAGTACTAGACTTAAGTGGTAGGTTTAACTGAGCCTTTAAAATTAGTGACCGCGTAACGTTAAACATATTTTTGGGAGTACCCGCTAGTGAACCAGCAATCTGGACAAAGCGAACAAGATGAAGTGGTTGTTATTGAAGAACGCGATAAGCGCAGTCAGCTTTATATCGGCATTGCTGCGGTTATAGGTTTGGCTCTGGGTGGCTTAATTGGTTCTACAGTGACGGCTTCGAAGTGGGAGTCCACTTATCAGGTACTAGAAACTCGTTATCAAGAATTGCGCGACAGCAAAACCGAATTGATGACGTCAGTTGAAGCTAAGGTGGCAAAAGTCGATACCGAGATCGATGCAAAAGTAGAAGCCGCTTTAGTGAAACAGACTGAAGCGCATCAAAAAGAACTGAAAGATTTAGAAAAGCAGTCTGCCGTTTTAGAAAAAGCGAATTATTCATTAGAGCAACAGCTTAATGAGCAGAAGCAAACACTAGAAGAAACTCAGCAAAACAATCAAAAGCTGAATCGTCAAGCTGACATGCAATCGACCCTTTTTGAACGTTCACGTGAAGTCTTCCGAAAAGAATTGCAGATATCTCAAGAGCTTGAAAAGCTTGAGAAAGAAAGAGATGAGCTTGAACAGAGCCTTAGTGCATTGAAAAAGGCGTGTGACGTTTTCTTAGATGGCACATCATGGGATGCGAAATCTGACGCTTGTGAGAAACAAGATAACGCGAACTCTCGACTGAGCGATATCAGACAAATGATTGAAGTTCACACTATGGATCTCAAGCAGATCAAAACGCTAACCGAAGAGATGGGCTTATAAGCTCAGGAGCTTAGTCCACTCATAAGCAAGCCTGTGTGCTAGCGAATGTGTGACAGCAAGTATTCAAACGCCCACATCATGAAAATAGTGTGGGCGTTTTCGTTGTAAACGTGTGTACTTGTACTGCTCGCTTTGTTGCAGATAGCTATGTCGTATCGTTGCAGGTAGCTCAGTGGTTTCGTCTTAGGTAGCTAAGATCCGTTTGCAACCGATTACCAAGGCTATCCGTGATTAGAACCGTAAAATAGCTGTTGATATGTAGTTAGTTGAATACTTGGTGACTTTGCACGCATATTTATATGCAGGGAAAATAGCATAATGGTGGTGTTCTAGGATGAACACGCGGTCTGTTGTCATGCTGTGATTAGACCATCTCAATGGACAAGGGCAAAGGAGGGAGCCATGCCTGAATACTTGTGTGAGACTTGTACTGTAGCTTATTGCTTTGATGATTGTCATTCGTTGCTAGCAAAAAGAGAAATGACTGAAGTCGAAGAGTCACTTGACCGAAACAAAGTAAGCGAAGACCCTGATCGGCTTGAACAAGACAGTGCAGACGCTAGTTAGTCATTAAAATGGATAGGTATCAAAACGGGTAGGTATCAAAACAGATAGGTACTAAAACGGATAGGCATAGTGCTAGCTTTGATTCAGGCATAAAAAATCCCTACGAGCTAAGCAATAAGCCAGTAGGGATTTTAGTTAAGTTGCATTACTGTTCTCGCTTTCTCAAGCAAAGGATATTACAAAAATTTTTAGAACAGTGTTATTCGACCATAAATTATTAACGAGAAGACTATTTCTCGTAAGTTTTGATTTCGCCTGATTTAACGCGAGCAACAAATGATTGCAGTTCTTTCTTCACGACAGGCATTAGGAAGTACAGGCCAAGAATGTTGAAGATCGACATAGCAAAGATAGCCGCATCAGAGAAGTCGATTACCGCGCCAAATTGAATCGTCGCACCAATAACAACAAACACACAAAACATCACTTTGAAAACCAGTTCCGTTGTTTTGCCTTCACCAAATAGGTAAGTCCAAGCCTTAAGACCGTAGTACGACCAAGAAATCATTGTCGAAAACGCAAACATGATTACCGCGAGAGCGAGTGTGTATTTAAACACTTCTGCAGTTTCAGTAAACGATGCAGCAGTAAGCGTCACACCTGTTAAGCCTGTTCCATCGAATGGACCTACGTTTAAGCCAGCGATAGTGATAACCAATGCGGTCATTGTACAAATGATTACCGTATCAACGAATGGTTCTAATAGTGATACAAGACCTTCCGTGATTGGTTCTTTTGTTTTTACGGCTGAGTGAGCGATTGCTGCTGAACCTACACCGGCTTCGTTTGAGAACGTAGCACGTTTCAGACCTTGGATTAAGGCACCAATAAATCCGCCAACCACACCTTCACCGGTAAATGCACCTGTAAAGATGGCACTAAACGCAGGACCAACTTGATCAAGGTTAGAACCGATAACAATGAGAGCCATACCGATATACAGAGCAGCCATCCAAGGAACAACTTTTTCTGTTACCGATGCAATAGAAGGCATACCGCCAACAATAACGGAAAACACTAAGGTAGCGAGTACAAGCCCTGTGATAACACCGTATTCACTAGGTACATCAAATGCGTAAGTGAGCATGGCATGTGCTTGGTTCGCTTGGAACATGTTACCACCGCCCAATGCACCTAAAATACACATTAACGCAAAACCAATAGCAAGGACTTTACCCAGTCCACCCAACCCTCTTTCACCTAGGCCTTGGCTCAAGTAGTACATTGGACCACCAGAAACGACACCTGAAGGTAAAATGGTTCGGTATTTCACACCTAAGGTACACTCACAGAACTTAGAAGCCATACCCAGAAGGCCACACAAGATCATCCAGAATGTCGCGCCAGGACCACCAATCGCGAGTGCAGCACCTACACCTGCAATATTACCCAGTCCGACAGTTCCTGAAAGCGCTGTTGTTAACGCTTGAAAGTGAGAAACTTCCCCATCTTCTTTGGAGTTAGGGTCGGTATACTTACCTTTGATAATGTCTATCGCCATACCAACACGTTTAAATTGAACAAAGCCAAAATAAACAGTGAAGATAATCGCGGCGAGCAAGAGCCAACCAACAATGATTGGGAAGTTTGCTTCACCAAGCGGAACACTTTTAAATATTAATCCAACGAACCACCCTGTGTAGTCATTGAAAAAACCATCAACACTTTTACTCAAGTTACTGATACTTTGGCTAAATGATCCTTCTTCTGCAAATGCACTGGAACTAAATAATAATATAAACCCAAAAATAATTCACGTATGTTTTTCATGGTTTTCCTGTCTTTTTATTAAATTATGTTTGCTACTGTTGTGTTTGTTTTCTATTTGATTTTTATATTTTAGTGATTTATCTACTTCATTTGACGGCAACACAAACGGCTGTATCTAAGTCGAAAAACGAAATAAAGATAAGTACTGATCTTGCTTTATATGGATATCCTTTTGGTATGTGAACCAATAAGACTATGGCATTCGGCTAGCTAAGTCCTACTGATAATCCTATACACAAAAACAATACCAACAAAGAAATTTTTACAATAAATTTACATTTGTTCGGGTTTTGTCATTGTTTTGGAATAAGCGGGCGAGTTTTGGCTTGAAAATGGCATATGCAGTCGTAGCTATAGCAACTGGTGGATTTCGTTATGTAGGCGTTTTTATCCTTGCTTAAAACGCTTTCCACTAAATTCTGAGAGCGATGGAAGAAGGGGGGCTGAGAGTGGCTGATAATAATGAAACAGGCAGATAATAGTGAGAACGACGGATAATAGGGAGAGTGGAAGATAATAGGAAAGTAGGCGAGTTTGAATATCTGATATGTTCTGGAGGTTTTAGACATTCGATATTGAGGATGTAATCGGATCTAAGGACATTAAAAAAGCCCTTTATCAGAGCTTTTTAATTGTTTTTGAAGAACCACAAATCTGATGGTTCAACATTCTTTGTTTAGCTAGTGGGGACTGACTCGACTGATGCTCTTGCTTGATTTATGAAAGAGCTTGAGTGCCAGCAACGAGCCCCATAGCAGAACTTGTCCCCATAATAGCGTCCATTGAGGTGCTACTTCTTGCCAAGACGCACCCATTTGATTGAGTGCCAAGAAACCTTGGATAGCTGGTGTGCTTGGAAACAGTTGTGATAACAGTACCAACCATTCAGGCATCATTTCAATCGGCCAGATAAAACCTGAAGAGAAGATCAGTGGCATTGAACTGATTAACACAACAACCGTGACTAACTCTCTTCGTGGCACTAGCTCACCAATAAAAATTCCAATCAAACAGCTTGCTAGTAAGAAGGGCAGTAGCAGGGTTAAAATTTGTGTTGTTGAGGCGAGCAGGTTAATCCCATACATCGAAAAGCTTGCGCCGAAGTAGTACATGGACAACAAGTAATAAATGCCCACTAAAGTACAGCAGCGAGCAAGCATCAGTTTCGCGGGAGAGGTTTTGCTCCAATAGCCAAACGTTGATTGAGCGTTTTGTGTTGCGCCAACTAAACCAGAAGCCATGGCTAAGGTTTGTTGTAAGATCAAAACAAATACCGCGGGAACCACGTAATCGATGTATCCCATGCGACTATTGAAGGTTGGCTTTAGGTTTAAGCTAAATGCGCTGTAACCTTTGGCTGCGGATTCTAACGGGACACCTTCGACCAATAAGTGACTGACCTTAACTTGCGCGGCTAACGTGCCTCCAGCCTTAGCAAGCCCTTCAACAATGGTTCCGTACACCAAGAAGTAAGATGCATCACCGGCATAAGAGAGCGTTGGGCTTTTACCAAGAAGTAAGTCTTTATAGAAATCTTCTGGGATGACAATGAACCCGCCAATCTCTTGGTCAAGAACGGCTTGTTTCGCATCTTCAATAGTGGAATCTCGACGTACTAAGTCGATTTGAGACGTGGCATCGACCATTCGTTCTAATTGGTAGCTGCTTTGACTCTTGTCCAAGTTTACAACCGAAGCTTTCAATTGTTCAGGTACTTGATTTGCGTAAGGCAGTGGGTACAAGAATGAATAGAAGACCACACCGCCGAAGACGGTTAGCAATACGACGGGATTACGCAGAACAGCCAATAGTTCTTGTTTCAGCAGTTGAGTAAAGCTCATTGTTTTACTCCTTGTTGTTCTGATTTCTCTTGTTGTGCTTGTGTTGACGGTGCTGCTTGTGCAGATAGAGCTGATTGCGTTAAGTGTTTCTTAATTAACAAGATAACCACGAAGGCAGGGACTGCGTACCACAACATGGAAGTAAGGCTCATTAGCGAGTGTGCCGCGCTCACTCCATAACTGGATTGCGCTGTTTGTACTTCGATGTAGTGGCTCACTGGCAGTAAGCTTCTCCAAACTTGAGCAGCAGTGTTCATGTCAGTTACTGGGAAGGTAATTCCCATGAACGCAAAACTTGGCGCGGTGAAAGCACCCGCGAAACTCATGGCTCTAGCTGGATCAAGCGTTAAGAAGAAAAACAAACAACCCATGATGATACAACTGATGACAGTAAGCAGCAGGGCAATGGTCAGTGCCATAAAGCTGCCATTGAATGGCCAGTCTAATAGGCCATAGAACCAAAAGCTAAAGGCAATACCAAACGCAAAAAACAGTGCCACATAAGGCATTAATGTTGATGCCAGTGATTTGATAGGAGAGTTCGATAGCCATGCTTTCAAACCGCGAGCGCGTACGTTTGCAGTCAATACTAAGATCGTGCCGACCACTATCATGATCTGCCATAACGCAGGAATTACGGCTGATACCAAGAACTGCGCATAACTGGTGTTCTTATTAAACAATGGCGTGATCTGGCTCTGCACCGTGACCGCTTGCCCCAATGCCGATTGTACTGTCGTATCACCGTGTGAAAGCTGTTTAACCACTTCGAGTTGTGCGTTAAATGTGCCTTGAGCCTGCAGCAGAGCCGAGTTCACCAGTTTACCGATTAAGATAAATTGGCTGTTGTAGAACACGGAAACTTGCGGGTTTAATCCTAGGTAGATATCTCGGTCAAAGTGTCGAGGGATGACAACATAGCCATAGATATCGCGTTCAATCATCGCCTTAGCAGCTTCACTCGCCGAGCTGTACTTTTGAGTCACTTGTAGCGTCGGTGAGGCATCAACTAAGCGCGTGAACTGTTGCGAAATTTGGCTATGTTCAAGATCAACCACCGCAACGGGTAAGTCACGGGCGATGCCTTGCGAGAAAATCAGCCAAATACTGGCAGCAAGAAGCAAGGGTATCCAAGTTAGGCACGACAACAACCACTTGTCTTTGCGGACAATCGCCCACTGCCTAAGCAAGGTATTCTTCGTTCTATGATGCTCAGTTGATTGTGAGCCTTTAGATTGCGCTCCAGTAGATTGAGAGTTAGCAGACATATGTCACCTAAAGCTCAACCACAAGGCTCATACCCATTCGCAGCGTCTCGCTGGTATCGACAGGGCGAGCTTCTACTTCAAAGGTGCGTAGGTCAAAGCCTTGCGCAGCATCAGTTGAACGCCAAGTCGCAAAATCACCCATGACGGCAATATGAGTTACTTTAAAGGTCAGTGATTTGTCTAGAGCAGGAAGGTATGCCTCAAACTGGCTACCTTTCTCGAAATGCTTAAGCATATCTTCACGTACATTGAGGACTGCCCAAGCATCGTTGGTGTCGATAACAGTCACAACAGGGAAGCCTTGGGGTGCTAGTTCACCGCTGCTTAATAGTACTTGAGATACTTCACCATTAAACCAGCTGTGGATTTGTGTGTCTTTTGCGTAAGCTTCAACTTCTGCCACGGCACCTGCAGCCATTAATGCTTTTTGAGCCGCTGCGACTTTGGTTTCGTCACGAGCGCCTTCTTGTGCTAATTGATACATTTGGAACGCAGCGCTTTCCGTGTACTTCGACGCTTGCCACTGAGTTTTGGCTTCATCACGCTTCTGCTCGGCAACCACGCCATCGTTGTAAAGGTTGTTTACACGTTGATAGGTTTTGTCCATGAGATCGGCCGCCGCTTTTGCTTTCAACCATTGATCTTTAGCGGCTTGGATCTGTTGAGTGCGGGCACCATTCTCCGCTTGTTGTGCTAATGCACCAGCGGCTTTTTGACCCGCTTTTGCTTGTTCTAGCTTCGCGTCAATCTCAGGGCTCAGAAGAGAAAAGATCAATTCGCCTTTTTCAACCGAATCACCTTTACGCACGAATATTTCATCAATTCTGCCAGGCACTTTCGATGAGATACTGTATTGCTGCGCATCGATTTGACCTTGAAGCTTAACAGGCTGAGGTTGATAAGCTTGGTAAAAACTGTATCCGACCCAGCCAATAACGCCGATACCAACTAAAGATAGAAGAAGGGGCTTAATAGGTTTCATGAATTATCCTTTTGACTGGCTATCGGTGTCTGTTTTTGAATCGAAACCAGACGGAACAGAAGAAGTTAAGTAACTCGAGTAAGCGTTCATTTCGCTGGTTAGCGCCAAGAGCTTGTTGAGAGAGATTAGGTATTTGAATCGCGCAGCAGATTGCTGAGTTTTGATGCTCGCAAGATAAAGCTCGGCATCAACCACTTCTAACGAGTTAGAAAGCCCTTGAGTGAACGCCTTTTTACGAAGCGATAGATTCTCTTGAGCTAAAGAAAGGCTTGAGTTGAGACCTTGAACCTCTTCAATCGCTTGGTTTGCTTCAAGGTAAGTCTTCTGTACCAACACGGTTAAGTCTTGCTTGGCTTGTGATTTAAGGAATTGAACCTGTGATACGGCGCTGTGAGCTGCTGCGACTTTGTCTGATCGACCAGAGGTATCAAGTAGTGGAACATTCACACCAATACCAACTAACCAATCAGGTTTCATTTCGCTGGCTAGAGAGTCATCTTCGTAAAGGCTGTAATCACCGTAAAGGTACACTTCAGGGTAGTACTTACCTTTTTCAGCCTTGATTAAGCTGCTTGCTTGTTTCTCTTTTGCATCAAGGATCTTCAAGCCAGGGTAGGTCATCAGGGTTTGATCAATAAACACATCCATATGAGGCAGGTTGTTATTGATAAACAGCTGTTCAGAAGGCTCAACACTTTGGCTTTGACTGAGTATTTGAGTTAATGCTAACTGAGCAATTTTTAGATCGTTCTGAGCTTTAGTGCGCTCAACCACTGCTTTATCTAAAGAGGCATCCGCCTGCAGGCGTTCTACTCGTGCGATTTGCCCTTGCTGCTCCAGCTTGATAGCGAAATCACGGTGTTGAGTTAACCCTGCTTCAACGGCTTGACGTGTTTTAACGACATCTTCCGCTAAGATCACCGAGAAGTAGTATTTACTCAAGTCTTCGTAGCGAGCTTGTTTTTCCATCAACAGTTGGCTTTGCGCTTCTTCACTTTTACCTTCAGCGGCAGTTTGTGCTGCTGTGATTCGGCCGCCAGTAAAGATAGGCCAAATCGCACGGATGGAAGAGCTAAAGATGTCTTGCTCGGTGATCGTTGAAGTCACACCGCCAAGTATTGGCTGTAGAATACCTCCTATTGCACCCAAGTTAGGTACACCACTTAAGCTATTTGAAAACTGTTCGCCATTAATCGTCACGTCACTATCAAGGTGAGTGTAGTTGGCACCTAAGGTAATAGAAGGAAGGTTAAGGCTACCTGTTGCGTTTTGAAGGTGCTGGTAACGCTCAACATTGGCCTGTTGAGCAGCAAGAGAGTTGTTGTTCTCTTGTAATATTTGCCACGCTTCAGGAAAGGTCAGCGGAGCAGCATAGCTTGGCGAGCTGATTGTACCGATCAGAATACTGGCAATCGCAAGGCATCGGAATTTTGGTTTGGTCATCTGAATTAATTACCAAATTAGAGTGTTAACTCTAATGTTAGCAGGAGGATCATCGTTTGTCTTGAATGGATTGTCTCACATGAACAGAAACTCTCATAACTCGTTAATTAAATGTAATAAATTTTAGTCATGTGGATATTAAAGATTAAGGTACGAAAAGAGCACGACAAAGCGTGCTCTTTAAGTTCAGTATAGAAGTATTTATTACAAAATGAAGGGCGCTATTTATTGAAGCTTGGGCAATGGTGATCGGCACGCCACACCAGTTGTCTTGAACCTTGCATTGTTTGTAATAAATCTCTACCTGACATTTGCGGGAAAGCCAACAACACTTTTAGATCGAGCGGGGATGTCTCGTTCTTCTCATAGGCTCTAACATGAGTAAAAGTAGATTGTAAGTTTCTGAACAACATAGCCTTAGTAAGGCAGATTCCAAAATTATCGCGTTTCATTGCCTGGTTTCCTTTTCAACAATGTTTGTACGTTATGTTTTTTATCCTGTTTAAATTCGACAGTGCCACTCTTGGTATCAGTGGTTCGTATTCGGCGTTATTCCCTATTAACACTTGAGCATCTTCACCTGACGTTAGATGAGAATGGGGAGGAGAGCTTGCCCATCCACACAACGTTTAAGTCTGGTGATTCATAACTGCTCATACTGACAAGTGCATTATTGGAGTGATTGTTGCTGACCTGTTAACCGATTTGGTTCGGTTACAAAGCTGTCTTGAAAATGCGACTCATCACTCACCATCGACGAACTTCTTCATATGCAACCATTATAATTGTATTTATTTTAAACAACCTAAAAAACACCTAAAAGCTTAGTGATCTAGCTCAATATTTATTCGTTTATCTGTCTTATTAAGCTAATCCGTTCTAAAAATGAGCGATTGGTTAGGCTGCATAACGTAAAGCAATATCAATTAATAACATGCTCAATTATTTAGTTGAGTAACAGTCACAAATTTGTATAAGCAAAAAGGCCATAAGATTAACTTGGTGTTAACATTGTCCGCTAAGCACTAGGGACGGTCTTATATGAAATGGAGTAATATCAGTTTCCGAAAAAGGTTACTGATTATCATGACGGTAACTGGCCTCGTTGAACTTCTGATTCTTTCAGCAGCAGGTTTCTATTACATCAAACAATCTCAAGAACAAGAGATGGGTTTGAAGGCTTTGGGCGTTGCAGAGTTTCTTTCTGAATCACCACGCGTTATCCAACTTATTCAAAAGAACAATGCTATATCCGATGGCAAACCTTACGTTCTTACTACTCAGATTCAAGATAAATACCGAGGTCTTACGAAGCTCATTGGAGCGGCCTTTATTGTGGTTGGTGATGAAAAGGGCATTCGACTGATACACCCTTACGACGACAGGCTCGGAAAGCCTATGCGTGGTGGTGACAATCAGAAGGCTTTGGTGTTAGGCGAGTCTTATGTGTCGACGGCCAAAGGATCGCTCGGCTTCTCCGTCCGTGGTAAATCTGCCGTAAAAGACCAAAACGGCAATGTGATTGGCGTAGTCTCGGTGGGTTATCTACTGGATTCTCTTCAAGACAGAATTGAACCTTATTTAGCCTTTTTGATTGTGATGGCGTTGCTGGTGGTTGCCGTCAATGCGGTGATTTCAAGCTATGTATCTCGTCGTTTTCAACGCGCTATTTTGGGCTTTGAGCCAGAAGAAATTGGCCGCTTATACGTAGAACTTGATGTGACCATGAGTACTGTGAAAGAGGGTATTTTAAGTATCGATAAGAACGGTATTTTGCGCTCAATAAACAAAAGCGCCTGCGATATTTTGTCTATTGATAGGGATAAAGCACTCAATCAGCAACGTCTATCAGATGTGTTGGTGGGCAGTGATTTAGAACAGCTGTTATCGACTGGCGATACCGATCATGATGTTGAATTGTACCTGAATAATAAACGAATCATTGCCAACCGCAGCCCAATTATAGTGGCGGGCGAAGTGGTCGGCGCGGTGTCCAGCTTCCGATTACGAGATGAGATAAACGATTTAACCGATCAGCTTTCTCAAACTAAAGAGTATGCAGACTTACTTCGTTCACAAACACATGAACATCAAAACAAGCTCAATACGATCAGTGGCTTGATTCAAATGGGTGAGCTGGACTCCGTTCAACAATTGATTGGTCAAGAAACCGCTCACTATCAGAGCTTAATTGAGTTCTTAAGAGAGACAGTGAAAGATCCACTGATTGCCGGCATGCTTTTAGGCAAAACAGAGCGAGCACGAGAGATTGGTTTAGAGCTTAAGGTCGAAGAAGGATCAAGGCTTGAGGCATTACCAGCTTGGTTAAACGCTGAGGATGTCGTGACGATTCTTGGTAACCTCATCGATAACGCCTTTGATGCCACGATGATGGCGATCAAACAAGAAGGGAAGATTGCACCAGCTCGCCGTGTGATCGATGTGTCGATCAGTGATTTTGGCAATGAAATCATCGTAGAAGTAGAAGACAAAGGGTGTGGTCTGCCAAAACACTTGGCAACCAACGCACTCACCGAAAAAGGCGTATCGAGCAAAGCGAAGCAGAACCGAGGTGTCGGTTTGTATCTTATTAAGCAGCTTGCTGACCGATATCAAGGACAGCTTGAAATGGTCGACAACCACGATTTTGGTACGCGAATGACGGTTTATCTGCCAAAAGAAGAACAATAATAATTAAGCGCGAAGTGATCGAGTAAAGATCATCGTGATGGAAAAAGCATGGTTAAAGGAAGAACATAAATGAACGCAATCACGAGAGTCATGGTCATTGAAGATGATATTGCGATTGCAGAGCTTCACCATCGTTATTTAGAACAGATGGGAGGCTTTGATGTGGTCGGGATTGCGACCACACAGTCTGAAGCGTTAATGCAGTTAGATATCTTAAAGCCTGATTTGGTTTTATTGGATGTGTATCTGCCTGACGGATGCGGACTTGATATTTTGAACCACGTACGCGGCAGCAATCAGGGCTGTGATGTGATTCTTATTACCGCAGCTCGAGACGTCGACACCCTTCAACAAGCAATGCGTGGTGGAGTCGTCGACTATCTACTCAAACCTGTGATGTTTCCTCGCTTGGAAGCAGCACTGAAAAAGTATCAGTCGCAGCAGCAAGAGTTTGAAAGTGTGTCGGATCTTAACCAAGGTTTGGTCGACAAGATGTTGCAAGCGAATGCTAAGGCCGACTCTCGAAAGGTCTCTACGTTACCGAAAGGGATAGATGGCGTAACGCTTGATAAAATTAGAGCCATTTTTCAACAAGCCGACATCGCTGACATTACCGCGGATGAGGCGGGTGAACGTATTGGGGCGAGCCGAACCACAGCTCGACGCTATCTAGAGTTTTTGATTACTACTGGCGAGTTAGTGGCAGACTTAAACTATGGCACCGTAGGGCGACCGGAACGTTGCTACAACAAGCCTAGAAAGTAGTCGAACTCAACAAACGTGACTTCCACAAGACAGATAACAACAAACACAATCCCGTAATTTTTCAACTGTAAAACAAGTTGAATAAGAACGGTTTACTTTTTAAGACCAATCTACCACTCACTCCACAGACCAGATGGCATTCTTTCTTTACTACAATGTTTGAGAATGCCGATTTGCTGCTATTTCTACCTTTGTGAACTTCGTTATCGATTAGAATTTGTTCGAAATGAGTCAATATTTAATCGATTGCTTTCACAGTGGTTGATGTAAATCAAATACTCATAGACAATACTGTCCCGAATAGAGGTGATAGCATTCACCCTCGTTTACCAAACGCATTCTCAAGTGTAATAGGCTCTCGCTATTGATGTAATAGCCAAGACCTATTATCTATTTTCGTATGTCGCTGATACCTTTGGCGAATACTAAAAACCTTGTTTTTATAGGAAAGATGATGGTAATACCTGAAAACAGCAGCATCGTTATTTTTGGTGCGTCGGGAGATCTAACTTACCGCAAGTTAATTCCTGCTTTGTACCACCTGTATGCTAGCAATCAACTTCCAGAATCCTTTGCGATTCTTGGAGTGAGCCGTACTGAGTACAGCGACGAGTCTTACCGTGAGAAGCTGAAGAAGTCTCTTCAGGAAATGGAAAAAACTGAGCCAGAGACGCTGAATGCATTTATTGAACATCTGCATTACCAAGCGATCAACACTTCAGATGTAGACGATTACGCTCGTCTAGCCCAACGTCTGGATAAGCTTGAGCAAGACTACCAATTCGAAAACCATAACACACTGTTCTACTTGGCAACCCCGCCAAGCCTTTATGGTGTGATCCCAGCAAACCTTGCTGCACATGGCCTTAACGATGAAAAGAACGGCTGGCGTCGTCTTATCATTGAGAAGCCATTTGGTTACGATCTAGCATCAGCGCAAGCGCTGGATGAAGAGATCCATCATCACTTCCAAGAACACCAGATCTACCGTATCGACCATTACCTTGGTAAAGAAACGGTACAAAACCTTCTAGTGCTTCGTTTCTCAAACGCGATGTTTGAACCACTGTGGAACCGTAACTTCATTGAATACGTTGAAATCACAGGTGCTGAGTTCCTTGGCGTAGAAGAGCGTGGCGGATACTACGACGGTTCTGGCGCAGTTCGTGACATGTTCCAAAACCACTTGCTACAAGTATTAGCAATGGTTGGTATGGAGCCGCCTGCTCAAATCAATGCGGATTCAATTCGTGACGAAGTGGTTAAAGTACTTCAGTGTCTTAAACCACTGGGAGAAGACGATCTGCGTAAAGATTTGGTTCTAGGTCAATACACGGCATCAGACGTTCGTGGTCAGCACTTGCCTGGTTACCGTGAAGAGCCGGGTGTAGCAGATGACTCTCGTACTGAAACGTACATTGGTCTTAAAGCACACATTAACAACTGGCGTTGGAATGGGGTTCCTTTCTACGTACGTACGGGTAAACGCTTACCAACGCGCGTAACGGAAATCGTGATTCACTTTAAGAACACGCCTCACCCAGTATTTGGTCAAGATGCACCAGAGAACAAACTGATTATCCGTATCCAACCGGATGAAGGTATTCAGATGAGCTTTGGTTTGAAAGAGCCAGGTGCAGGTTTCAAAGCAAAAGAAGTGAAAATGAACTTCTCTTACTCTGACTTACCTGAAACTCAAATGCTAACGGCTTATGAGCGTCTTCTTCTTGATGCACTGAACGGTGATGCGACTCTGTTTGCACGTACAGATGCAGTAGAAGCATGTTGGAAGTACGTTCAACCAATCTTAGATCTCAAACAAGACCCTCAAGCACTGTTTGGCTATGCTTGTGGCACTTGGGGCCCGCAAGAAGCCGATGAGCTTCTGCAACGTGATGGCCGCGCATGGCGTTTCCCATGTAAAAACCTAACAGACACGGATTACTGCGAACTATGATCAATCACAAGATCTTTGCAACGCCTGAACTGGTCGTTGAAAACCTAGCAAATGAAATGAAAGTATACAGCGAGCAGGGCAAACCTGTTCACATTTCATTATCGGGTGGCAGCACGCCAAAAATGCTTTTCAAGCTTTTAGCGGGGGCGCCATACGCAGAAGGCATTCAATGGAATAACCTTCATTTCTGGTGGGGCGACGAACGTTGCGTGGCACCTGATGACGCTGAAAGCAATTTCGGTGAAGCGAATACGTTACTTTTCTCAAACGTAAACCTTCCTGCAGAGAACATCCACCGCATCCGTGGTGAAGATGAGCCTAAAGCAGAAGCAGAGCGTTTCGCAAAAGAGATGGCAGACGTGATTCCAACTGAAAACGGCACGCCTGTATTCGATTGGATTCTGCTAGGTGTTGGTGCAGACGGCCACACCGCTTCACTATTCCCGGGTGTAACTGACTATCAAGATGAGAACCTATCTGTATTAGCTTCTCACCCTGAGTCGGGTCAAATCCGTGTTTCTAAAACGGCGAGAGTTTTAGAAGCAGCAAAACGAATCAGCTACCTAGTACTGGGTGCAGGTAAAGTTGAGATCGTTAAAGAAATTCATACAACTCCTGCTTCAGAACTGCCTTACCCGGCAGCGAAAATCCAGTCTAAAACTGGCGAAACAGAGTGGTTCCTAGATTCAAATGCAGCAAGTGCTATCGCATAAGTGCGAATAGCCGCAAGGAGATAAAATAATGAAAGGTGATATCGGTGTAATTGGCCTAGCAGTAATGGGTCAGAACCTTATCCTAAACATGAACGACCACGGCTTTAAAGTTGTGGCTCACAACCGTACTGCTGCGAAAGTAGACGAGTTTCTAGAAGGCCCAGCTAAGGGTACTAACATTGTTGGTGCTTACTCTCTAGAAGAGCTAGTTGAGAAGCTAGAAGCGCCGCGTAAAGTGATGCTTATGGTTCGTGCTGGTGACGTTGTAGACACGTTCATCGACAAGCTTGTACCACTTCTAGACAAAGGCGACATCATCATTGATGGTGGTAACACTAATTTCCCAGACACTAACCGTCGTGTTGCTGCTCTTCGTGAGAAAGGCATCCACTTCATCGGTACGGGTGTTTCTGGTGGTGAAGAAGGCGCTCGTTTCGGTCCTTCTATCATGCCAGGCGGTTCTCCTGAAGCTTGGGAAGCGGTTAAGCCTATCTTCCAAGGTATCTCTGCGAAAACTGACGCGGGTGAGCCTTGTTGTGATTGGGTTGGTAACGACGGTGCTGGTCACTTCGTTAAGATGGTTCACAATGGCATCGAATACGGTGACATGCAGCTTATCACTGAAGCATACCAGTTCATGAAAGATGGCCTAGGTATGAACCACGACGAAATGCAGGCTGTATTTGCTGACTGGAACAAAACTGAGCTAGATAGCTACTTGGTAGAGATCACTGCTGACATCCTTGGCTACAAAGATGAAGACGGTGAAGCGCTAGTTGAGAAGATCCTAGACACTGCTGGCCAAAAAGGCACGGGCAAGTGGACTGGTATTAACGCACTAGACATGGGTATCCCACTGACTCTAATCACTGAGTCTGTATTCTCTCGTTGCCTGTCTGCACTTAAAGACCAACGTGTTGAAGCTGAGAAACTGTTCGGCAAGACTGTTGCTCCAGTTGAAGGCGACAAGCAAGAGTGGGTTGATGCAATCCGTCAGGCTCTACTTGCTTCTAAGATCATCTCTTACGCTCAAGGTTTCATGCTAATGCGTGAAGCGTCGAACGAAAACGGTTGGGATCTAAACTACGGTAACGTTGCTCTTATGTGGCGTGGTGGTTGTATCATCCGTTCTGCATTCCTAGGCAACATTCGTGATGCTTACGAAGCGAACCCAGAGATCGCATTCCTAGGTTCAGATGCGTACTTCAAAGGCATCCTAGACAACTGCATGGGCGCTTGGCGTAAAGTTGCAGCTAAGTCTATGGAATCTGGTATTCCAATGCCATGTATGACTTCTGCACTAACGTTCCTAGACGGTTACACAACAGCTCGTCTTCCAGCGAACCTTCTACAAGCTCAACGTGACTACTTCGGTGCTCACACTTACGAGCGTACTGACCGTCCACGTGGTGAGTTCTTCCACACAAACTGGACTGGTACAGGCGGCGACACTGCTTCTACAACTTACGACGTATAATCGTTAGTTAGAATCAGTAAAGAATAAATTTGTTCTTTCAGCTGTAAGCTAGAAAACAAAAGGATGCCTCAGTGGCATCCTTTTTTATTGGTTTGCGTTTTCTTGGACCGACAGAACTAAGAAGTTATAGCTCAAGCCATCATGACCTGCGACTGAGTATCGTCGTTGTATTGCTCCCGAATTGCCATAAAGTCGTCTAGGTTCTGTTTAAGGGCCTCAACACATTCTGGATCGAACATTGAACCGTTGTGCGCTTCAATGTATTCCATCACTTCATCGAGTGTCCACGCGTGCTTGTAGGCTCTTTTACTCATCAGTGCATCAAACACATCGGCTAACGTCACGATTCTCGCTTCTAGTGGTATTCCAGTGTTACTTAAGGCATCTGGCAACCCCGTTCCGTCAAACCGTTCATGATGATGACGCACGATATTCTTTATGAATTGTATTTCGTCAGAACACATAGAACTGTAATGCGACAGAGCCACGACATCGTCAATCATTTCTTCGCCATATAAGGTGTGGTTGTTCATGATGGCTCTTTCTTCTTCATTGAAGCGCTCGCTACTGAATAAGACCTTATCTGGAATCCGATATTTTCCTATATCGTGGAAGGGCGCATAGAGCCGAATTCGATGAATGAATTGGTGTGTAATTTCCCTTCTGGTGTGCGACAGAGTGCGAGCAATTTGTTCACTGTATTTACCCATGCGAATAAGGTGTTCTTTGGTTTCGGGATCTCGAGCATGACCCATGTTTAAAGCGATCGCTAAAGAGGATTGAAAGTGACACTGGCGCTCAAACCATTGAACGAAAAGACTGGAGATTACTTGAGTGAGATAGGCGATATCACATTGAATATGCTGGTTCGCAAAAAATCCCGTTGATGAAGCATTGATAAACACAAACCCAAGATTACTTTCTTGATGATGAATAGGCGTTGTGTAACTGCTTTGGTGGCCGAGTTCGAGTAGGTGAGATATTTGTTTGGTCGGGCTTATCGTGGTGAGGTCGTTGATGATTCGAGTATCTAAAGATTCTGCCATTCGAGATAAAGCCGATTCTGGCTTAAGTTCTTGTTCGATATAGCGGTGTTGCGCTTCTTGGCAGAGCGTGTCCGAAACAAAGTAATTTGATGCTCTGTTTTCACTGCACAGCACGACCGAAAGCCGAGATAATATGGGGTAATGTTCGCGAGCTAGCCGAAAAAGATCATCAACGATGGCGATAATATCTTTATCTTGGGCGGCTACTCTGCTGATTTGGGAGTAGTCAAACATGGTCAAAGCCAACCTTTATTTATAGTTATATCATTGTTTAATATCGTTATTTATAGGTTTCTATACCATTTCTAAACATAGCACCGTGTTGTTAAAATGTAATACGGTATTTTGATAAATGGTTATGCCATCACTCAAATAGTCGTTATTTCATTGTGTTTCCTGTGAATGTGTTAAGCCGGCAGATTAGACATCGTTAAATTCACTAAATGTGAATATTAAAGATAAGTGGATGGCTGTGTTCACTGACTTAAATATCAATATGTTAAGTCTCTTTTCAACCAAGGGTTACTATACAAAATATTCACGCTAATCATTTTACTCTGACAATAAATAGACTCTGTCGGAGATAAAAATATGAAAAAACTAGCAGTGCTGTCGGCTATGGCGGCCATATCTTTCCAAAGCGGTAGTGCATTCGCCGTTGACTTAATTGGGCACGCGATCGCACAACAATCTCAAGATGTTGTGGCACAGGTTAGCGGTGTTGTAGAGAGCCAACCATTCCAACTTGGCGAGCCGGTTCAACAAGGACAATCTTTAATTATCCTTGAAGATAGTGATTTCAAATTGGAAGTCCGTCGTCAACAAGCAAATTTGGAATTGGTTAAAGCCGACCTAAAAATCAAAAGTAGTATCTACACTCGTTATAAAGAACTAAAAGCGAAAAAGAGCTTGTCGCAGCACGAGCTCGATATCGCTTTAGCTGACCTTCAAGCTGCAAAAGCCCGTGTCAAATTGGCACAGATAGACCTAGAAAAAGCCACCGACAACTTTACGCACACCCAAATCAATTCTGAGATAAACGGCTACGTTGTGAAACGCAATGTAGAGCAAGGCTCATGGGTTGAGAAAGGAAATCTACTTTATAGCGTTGCAGACGTTAACAATATCATTGTTCGTTTATTGGCTAGCGAGCACGATCTGGCTGAATTATCTGTTGGGCAGGAGCTGAATTTGTGGAGTGACGTTAACCCTGAAATTAAAGTCAGAGCAAATATAAAACGTATTGGTATCAATCTCGACCAAGGTTTATTGGCTTACCCAATCGATATTGAAATTCCAAACGAAGATAGCCTTATTAAGCCGGGGATGTCCCTGCATGCAAGTACACTCAACTAAGGAGTAGTCGATGAGACATATTATTAGCTACTTTGCGGCTCGAGGTTTTTTGGCTCGGGTAATTACAATGATGGTTTTTGCGGTAGGCATTGCTTCATTGAGCATTATTAAGATGCAAGAAGACCCAGAAGTGGCCTTTCCAGAAGTAGAGATTGTTACCCATTATCCAGGTGCTTCACCGCAAGACATTGAACTGAACATTACCAATAAAATTGAAAAAGAGCTGCGTGGGGTGCAAAACATCCGCGAAATGACATCGGAATCAACAGAGGGGACTTCACTGATTTTACTGGAGGTCGCTGAAGATGCTGATATCGCAGATGTAGTACGTAAAATTCAGCAAGCGGTTGATCGAGTCAGTGGGTTACCGAAAGATATCTCAGACCCTCCGCTTGTTCTCCAAGAAAGTACCTCGTCCTTTGAAGTTTTACGTTTTGGTGTAACGACAACTGGTAATTACAGCGATCTTCAGCAGTATGCCCGTCAGCTTGAAAAACGAATCAAATCGATATCAGGTATTGGGACTGCAACTATGTCTGGCTTTCGTGAACGAGAGTTTTGGATTGAGGTAGATCCAAGCAAAGCGAGTCGCTACAACCTCACGTTTAACGATATTATGACATCGGTAAACAGTCGAAATTTATCGTTATCAGGTGGTGTTGTTGAATCGTGGAAGTCAGAACATCGTCTTGTTACCTTAACGCAGGTGACCAGTGCAAAAGAGCTAGAAGACACCATCATTCGTGTTTTGCCTGATGGTGGGCTAGTACGAGTTCAAGATATCGCAACGGTCACTGATGGGTTCGAGAAAGCCACTGAATACGGCATGATTAACAACCAACAAGCGATTTTATTTAATATCACTAAGACGGCTAACGCAGATGTACGCACCGCTATTAGTGCGGTATTAGATACACTCGATATTGAACGCGAAAAGCATGGTGGTAAGTTCGATTTTCATACGTCGATTAACCTTGCTAAAGACATGGAAGATAAGTTCTCTATTGTTGCGAGCAACGGCGGTTTAGGTCTAGTTCTCGTATTAATCGTGTTGGGTATGGCTCTGATGCGTCAGGTTGCTTTCTGGGTCGCTGTCTCTATTCCTTTCTGTATTTTTGGCGTCTTGGCTTTAATCCCTGGAATGGGGATGACCTTAGATGCAATAAGCTTGGCTGCTCTCTTACTCGTTATCGGTATTATTGTCGATGACTCGGTAATCGTTGCAGAAAGTATTTACAGCGAAAGAGAGAAAGGTGCATCGCCACTGGATGCCGCCATTGAGGGAACGCTAAAAGTCTATAAGCCAGTTCTGGCAAGCTTAACCACTACGATCCTCGTGTTTATCCCAATCTTCTTTATTCCGGGAGAGCTAGGGATGGAGATTGCGGTCATACCTCTAACTGTCATTATGGCTCTGACGTTTTCTTGGTTTGAGTGTACGGTTACGTTGCCAGCTCACTTAGCCGATGCACTTAAAAAACCAAACTTAAACACTCGAAAGATACATGTGTTCAATAAAGTGGTTACTCGTTATGAAGCGGTTCTTACTCGTGCGTTGCAACACAAGTTTAAAGTCGTTCTATTCGCGTTACTTATGTTGGGTGCTAGTGGGGCTATAGTTGCAACACTCAGGTTAGATTTCTTCCCAGCTCAAGCGGCAAAATACATAGAGGTTTACACAGAAGTTAAACCCGGCACTCCAATGGATAAGGTACGAGCAGCACATCGTCAAGTGGAGCAAGCGATTAGTGCTTTGCCTGATTCGGAAATGCTGAGTTATGAAATGACCTATTCGACGCCAGTAAGTACAGGATTAATTAATTTAACCAATGCGGAAGATAGAGAGAGAACCGCAGACGTTATCGCGGACGAGTTAAGCAACAAGCTCAGTGAGATTACTTCTGTCCCGTTTATTAAATTTACAGTAGATGCGGGCGGAGCACCTCCCGGTGAGCCTGTAGAAGTACGTGTGATTGGTCAAAACAAGGAGTCTCGTGATCATGCCGTTCAAGTGATTGAAGCGTGGTTGGGGCAACACATCGGCTTGAGTAACGTGACGAACAATGAAGAGCTTAAAGATCAACAGCTTGAAATTGTGCCTCAATACGAGTGGCTCGCTCGCTATGGTTTAACTGTCGATGATTTGGCGACTACCTTGCGCGTAGCATTTGATGGCGAGAAGGTGTCGACAACTTGGATTGGTGATGAAGAGGTTGGTCTTCGAGTCATATTAATAGAACGCTACCGTAACCTTGAGAAATTGCGAAATACCAAGATCTATACCGCGGACGGAACTCAAGTACCTTTAAGTCGATTGGCTCACGTACGATACACTCAAGCAGAACGTATCATCTTGCATTTCAATGGCGACCGACAAGTGTTGGTTACGGCTCAAGTAGAGGGTAATGCGCTTGATCCTGATGAAATCACAGATGAGCTATGGGAAGCCGTGAAAGGTCAAATAAGCTCTGATGTCATGTTGGATATTGGTGGTGAAGTGGAAGCAACTGAAGAAGCACTAGGGGGAATTGTGGTTGCTTTTCCATCTGCTATTCTCGGGATCTACTTTGTGCTGGCCATAATGTTTGGCTCGTTGGTTCAGCCGTTATTAGTTATCTCAGTTATCCCTTTTGCTTTGGTAGCCTCTTTGATGGCGCTATTTCTCCATATGCAGCCTATCTCGTTATTCGCCTTAATCGGTGCGCTTGGTATGTGTGGGGTAGTGGTCAACAACTCCTTGGTGTTGATAGTTAGAATTAATGACTTACGAGACCAAGGTATGGAGATCACTCAAGCTGTGATTCAAGCTGCGAAAACTCGTTTAAGGCCAATCTTATTGACTTCTGTAACGACAGTCGTTGGCTTGTTACCTTTGGCTTATGGTATTGGGGGGGCAGATGTGTATATGGGGCCAATGGCATTAACCTTAGGCTATGGCCTACTATTCTCTGTGCCAATCGTACTGTTCATTGTCCCTTGCTTGTATGTCGTGATATCGAGACGGAAAATGACTATTTAGGTTGTGAATTAAGCGACATTAAACGATAAATCATCAAAGAGAGGGCAATTGAAGCTCTCTCTTTTTGTGTATCTCAGCGGCCCCTATCGTGAAATAAGTGGATGACTGGTGGAAATTGAGTCATTTAAGTCTACTTACTAAAATATAAAGAGTAGATAGTTAGGATACTGGTTCGCTTTATGCCATCATAAAGGGAGTGATAGGGAAACGGACACTCCCATAGAAATACATTGGTAGACATTATTGATGATGGCGTGCCAAGTAGAATTCAGAGCCCAACTCGGTTTAGGTTGTGAAAAGGTAAAGAGATGACTGAAGAAGAAAGAATTGAACTGCAGCAAAATAACCCGCTGCACGGCTTGAAGCTAGATACGATGATCACTGAATTAGTGGATCATTATGGTTGGGAAATTTTGGACGCAGCAATGCGCATGAACTGCTTTAACACAAAGCCAACCGTTGCAAGTGCCGTTAAATATTTGAAAAAAACAGAGTGGGCTCGTGAAAAGGTTGAAAACTTCTACCTTTACCGTTTTAAGCGTATGCCTAAAGCGTCGGACATCGAATACCAGATGCCTCCGCGTTCACGTACATTCCGTCACGGACTAGAGCCTCGTGAACCAATGGAATTGACGGTAGAGTCTATCCACGCTTCACAAGCTAAAGCTGCATCTGCATTTAAAGAGCGTCGTGGCGGCAACGGTCGTAACTTTCGTCGCTAGTAAAGGGCGTCGTTAATAGAAAGGCGTCGTTAGAAAAGCCGTCGAAATAGCCTAATCAGCTAAAGCGATAAGCATAAAATACAAAAGGAGCCTAAGCGCTCCTTTTTTAATGCGTGTCGCTTTAGTCGTTTGCCTTAAGCTTTGCGGTTCTTTCTTTGATTCTTCCAAAGGTCAACGACATAGACAATGGCGCTGATCAGTAAGAATAGCGCTGACACAGAAAACAGAGCGGGCATTTTTAGGATCCACGCGAATGTGGCAGCAAGAAAAGCGACAAAGCAAATGAGTCGACTTGATGACATGACATGACCGAGTTTAGTGTTCATAACGCCTCCTAATGAAGTCTCATTTTCGACAGAAGAATTATCCCACCTTTGGCAAAGTAAAGGCTAAAAAACAGTCTAAATTGTTATCAAATTTGCTAATTGAAGGACTCGTCTCACATATTTTGGCTTGGCTATTTTATAAGCAATAAAATAGCGAGATAGGTATCGAAAGGGAAAATATTTTCGGTCGGTCTTTCCTGCTGCAAGTCTTGTTGCACTGAATGTTTAGTTAGCATAGAAAAAGTAAGCGGTGATCAAAAAGCTAGCGATGATCACTGTGGTACGAACATATTGTTGAGGAATACGGCGAGAAACTTTTGCTGAATAGTAACCACCGACCAATGTCCCAAACAAAACGGCCATACCTGACGGCCAATCAATCGAACCATTTACAACAAAGAACACGATTGCCGCGAGTGATGCGCATGCCGATACCAACAATTTGATGCCATTCATCACGTTGATATTGGTATATCCTGCCAGTGCCAAATAACTCAATGTCACAATCCCTAAACCTGCATTAAAATACCCACCGTAGATACAAACAATCAAAAGCAATAAAGCGGAAAAGAATGCGCCTGCGCTGGTGGCGTGCTTATGTTTAGCGGTTACTTTCTTTAGCCATTTATTGAGTGTGCCACCAAAGGTAAAAAGCAGAGCGGCGAACAGCAACAACCAAGGTACGGATTGAGTAAATAGCGCTTCTGGTGTGTGTAGTAGTAAAAATGCACCAATGCCGCCGCCAATTACACATAGCCCGACAACGAGTTTGAGTTGTTTGGTGCCAGATTGAATTTCATGGCGCAGTGCATAAGCACCACTGATGTAACCAGCGCATGAAGCAAAGGTGTTGGTCGCGTTGGCTGCAATCGGAGGCACGCCAGCAAACAATAGAGCGGGGAAGGTGATAAAACTGCCTCCGCCAGCAATGGAGTTCAGTACACCGCCAATCACGCCTGATAAGAATAGAATCAACCAATCCATAGTTTTAGAATCCAATGCGTTAAATGATGAATCACCTTACTTGATTTTGTTATTAATATCAGGGATATGTGTTTTTCAGGAGTCGGATTGTGAGTTTGCTACCATCTTAGAGCTGTGGTTTTTTGAAATGACTGATACGAAAAAAGGAGCCTGAGGCTCCTTCTGTTTAGTTTAAATAAGTGATGTTCGCTTGCTTTCTCTGAGCCTAAACTTCAACTGGTTTTGCTCTAAAGCTCTTGAACAGCTTAACTAGAATCGGACTAGAGAGAACCAATACCGCCAAGATAGTGAATGTCATGGTGATAGGGCGTTCCCAAAGGAAGCTGAGCTCACCATCACTGATCATTAGGGCGCGTCTCAAGTTCTCTTCCATCAAACCACCTAATATGAAGCCAAGCAGTAATGGCGCGAGTGGGAAGTTGGCCAGCCTTAACGCTATCGCCGCCATCGCCACAATTAGCATTACAAAGACATCCATCGTGTTGAAAGACACCAAGTACACGCCAGTGATTGAGAAGAAGATAATCATTGGCAGTAGTACCGTTCTTGGTACCGCTAGCAGTTTAGAGATATAAGGGATCAACGGTAGGTTTAAGATAACCAGCACGATGTTGCCAAAGTACATCGAGATAATCACCGACCAGAATACATCTGGATGCTCAACGAACAGGCGAGGACCCGGTTGGATACCGTATGCAATCAATGCACCTAGCATGATTGCTGTAGTACCAGAGCCCGGAATACCAAGTGTTAGTAGTGGTACGAATGAACCACTTGATGCGGCATTGTTTGCTGATTCAGGTGCAACAAGACCACGAATGCTGCCTTTACCAAATTCTTTCTGTTTGTCTTTTGGCGCGAGGCTACGTTCCATACCGTAACTCAAGAATGCGGCAATCGTTGCACCAGCACCAGGTAGAACGCCAGTAAAGAAACCAAGGATCGAAGAACGAATCGAAACGGGCGCGACTTCTTTGAACTCTTCTTTGGTCACTTTCATGCTACCAATATCGGCCATCTTTTGGCTTTCTTCGCCGCTGGTGTCTTTCTCTGGTTTCAAAATACCCATTAAAGTTTCACCTAAAGCGAATGTTGCCATTGCAAGAAGTAGGAAGCTGAATCCGTCCATCAGGTCCGTTAGACCAAATGTGAAACGTTCTACACCGACACCTTTGTCGATACCCACAGTTGATAGCATTAAACCTAAGATAGTCATCATCCATGCCTTGATGACCTGACCTGGACCTGCAAATGCCGCTACAGCTGATAAACCTAATAGCATCAGTGCAAAGTAGTCAGAAGACTGGAAGCTTAATGACACGCTTGCTAGAGCTGGTGCTGCGATCAACAGCATAATTGCAGAAAGCGTACCACCAGTAAAAGAAGAGTAGGCTGCAAGGGCAAGGGCTTTACCAGCTTGGCCTTTTTGCGCCATTGGGTAGCCGTCGAATGCCGTTACTACCGTAGACGAACAACCCGGAGCATTGATTAAGATTGATGATGTTGAGCCACCAAATACCGCGCCATAATAGACACCCGCCATCAAAATAAGACCTGAAGAAGGGTCAAGGCCGTAAGTAATAGGGATCATCAGTGCAATTGCTGAAATTGGACCGAGTCCCGGTAGCATCCCGATAAAGGTACCCACGAAACAGCCCACGATTACCATCATGATGTTCATTGGCATCACAGCGGTAGAAAGTCCTTGTAAAATTCCATCTAACATAATGTTATCCCTACCAAAGAGTGAAGATTAAACCAGGCTCTAGGTAGATATCTAAGCCTTGAGTTAAAAGAAGAAAGAACGCGATAACGAAAGGAAACGACGCCCCAAATAAAACCGCTTTGCGGCGTTCACCCAGCAGGTAGAAGCCTGCAAGTAAGAAGAAGCTAGTCGCTAAAACGAAGCCAAGATAAGTCAGTCCAACACCGTACAGTGCCATCAGCACAAGAAAGCCAATCAGTAATCGCCAGTTCAAAGGTGTGGTGTCACATTTGATTTTCTGATCCGGTTGCCCTGTGACGAGTAGGATCAACGATAGCCCGATGCCAATGAAGGTCAGCAGGGTAGGCAGTGTTCTTGCAGTAAACGGTTCATACTCGTCACCGGGGAATAAAGGAATCAGTGTGGTTTGGTAGCCATAGCATAAGCACGCCAACATAAAGATCATTGCGCCGAGGCGATCTTTAGAAAGCAGGGATTCCTTACTCAGAAATTTGGTTGGTAAGTCCGACATATCCAACTCCATTTGGGGTGGTATAGAAAAGTAAAAAAGCCGTACATGAGCGAGTCAATGAAATGTCTGGGATCACTAACCAAAGGTAAGCGGATTACGGTGCTGGTTTATCAGCCACTTGCGTCTACAACGAATCGGCAAGCGTTAGTAATACGTCTACGAATAAACAAAGGAGTTTGAAGTTAACTCATGTACGGCGAAACAAGGAAAGAGTGAGAGGGTACGAATACCCTCTGCTATTGTTGGTTATTTCAAGAAACCAAGCTCACGCATTAGGTCGCCCATTTGTTTTTCTTGGTCTTCTAGGAACGCGTAAAAATCTTTGTCTGCTTTGTAGTTGTCAATCCAACCGTTACGGTCACGAACGACTTGCCATTCATCGGTCTTGTACATTTTGCCTAGCGCTTCATTCCACTCGTCGATTTTTGCTTGACTAGTGCCTGGAGCTGCGAAGAAACCACGCCAGTTGGCAAATACAGTTTCATTGCCGTATTCCGTTAGTGTTGGAATGTTTGGAGCAGCATCAAGACGTTTTGGTGCCGTCACTGCCAATACTTTTACTTGGCCAGACTTAGACATCTCTAACACTTCACCAAGGCCTGTTGAAAGCAGTTGGGTTTCACCAGAAAGCAGTGCGGCCATTGCTTTACCACCGGCATCATAGGCAATGTAACGCACTTTCTTAGCGTCAAAACCTTCGCCTTTGAATGCTGCTGCCACAACAAGGTGATCCATGCTGCCACGAGCAGAGCCGCCAGCAATTTTTACTTTACGTGGGTTGCTTTCGAATTCTTTTACTACGTCTTCCCAAGTGTTGTACTTAGAATCTGCAGACGCGACGATTGCACCGTAATCGGCAATAGTTGCTGCAACTGGAGTTAAGTCGCGGAAAGACTGTGGGAAGATACCTGTTAACGAGCGCACAACGATAGGCGTTGAGTTCACCATTAGTGTATCTTCTTGACGTTGAGCGGTTTCAATTAGGTGAGCAATTGCTTTACCGCCGCCGCCACCAGACAAGTTTTGGAAAGAGACATTTTCTACGATGTCTGATTTCACTAATACATCACCCGTACCACGAGCTGTCATATCCCAACCGCCACCAGCGCCGCCAGGGATTAGGAAGTGGATTTTCTCTACGTCAGCAGCAAAAGTGTTAAAAGAAAAGGTTGCTGCGATGATAGAAGCCGCAAGAGTAGGTTTCAGTGCCTTGAACATGGTTCACGTTCCTTATGTAGGGGATCTCTTCAATGGAGAGAAACTTATGTTTTATATCCAGCTGCTAAACACACGAGTAGGATATTGCTTAGCAGATGAGGTTAAAGTTAACGGTGTGTTAACGAATTGTCTTTAATGCGGTGATATTGAGGATAAAGAACATTGGGTGAATAAAGTTCATAAAGTTCACGGCGAGAAGCTAGTGTCTTTATTCGTTGAGAGACATAAAAAAGAGAGCCACCAGGGCTCTCTTTAATTGTTTGTAAACTCGAACAAATCTCGTCTTTTCATTTTCACGATGAGTTCGTGAGTGCTGAGTTTTTTAGCAGTTCATTGGCGGTATCGAAGTCGAATTCCTCTAGCGCGCCTTCCAACCTTTTGAACTCAGAAGGAGATAAGCCCACTACTGAACCATCTTCAATGTTAAGAATGATGTTGAGTGCTTCTGTATCATCGTTGGCAACGGCTTCCAGTAATTGACGGTACAACTTGGCGTTTGGCTGATTGGGTGATGGAGCCGTGTTTGCCTGTTGTTCTTCCGGATATTTATGGGTTGGATCTGACTTTGAGAGCGAGTTTGCGATCTGTTGGCTTAACGTGATCGTGGTTTTGATGACCTTGTCTTTTAAATCGGTATCCGTGAGTTCGGATTCCAGCTTTTCACATAGACTATGCAAGTCGCTAGCCCCCAGGTTACCAGCGACACCTTTGAGTGTGTGTAAGTAACGCTGCTGAGCACTGCTTGATAGTTCGGAGGCTAAAGTTTCTTCGTCAGAGTAAGCTTCAAAAAATCGCTTTAGTAGTTTTAGGTATAGCTGGTGATTGTTGCTTGCCCTCATCAATCCCATGTTGGTATCAAGACCACTAATGACAGGTAACGCCTCGGGTTCTTTTTCTGCGTTGTTTTCTTCTTGTAGAGTATTGGTGGACTCTTGCAATGAAACATTGAACTGCACAGGGTTAGACGGTGAAACCCAATTTGCCAAGGTCGCGAACATAGAGCCGACATCAATCGGTTTTGCGATAATGTCACTCATCCCGCAATTGAGTGCTTTCTCTTTATCTCGCTCCATTACGTTTGCTGTCATCGCAATGATTGGGGTGTGAGTGTCTTTTATCTCGTTGCGGATATGCTCAGTTGCTTCATATCCGTCCATGATTGGCATTTGGCAGTCCATCAAGATGCCATCGAAAGGGGTATCATCAGCAATGGCTTGTTGATAAAGATCGATGGCTTGTTGTCCATTCTCAGCAATGGTGACTTTAATCTGCTGGCCTTCTAACAGCTCTGTCGCGAGCTCTTGGTTTATCTCGTTGTCTTCAACCAACAAGATGTTAGCACCAGCCAGTTGTTGAACATTCGCAAGCTGATTCTGTTGTTCCAATTCGCTACGAGAGACGCGATCTGAATCAAGCCCATAAAGAGACACGATAGAGTCAAAGAGGTGAGAAGAGGTAATCGGCTTGTCTAAAATACTCGGAACCTCAAAGCCTCTTTTAGTAATGGCTTCGGCTAATTCTTCTCGGCCATAAGCGGTTAGCATCATTATTTTCGGCTCTTTACTCAGTGATAAGCCGAGATTGAGCGCTTCTAACAGATCAACACCGTCGCGTTTAGGCATTTTCCAATCTGAGATAATAAGATCAAAGGGTTTATTGTTAGCATCTGCGGTGTGTAATTCCACTAACGCTTCATCAACAGAAGCACTTAACGTTGGAGTGAGTTTTAGAGATTCTAAAATATCGCCAACGATCAAGCGTGCACTAGAGTTGTCATCAACAACCAACACCTTCAAATGATTAATCGAAGCGGGAACCACCACTCGGTTTTGGGTTATTGAGTGACTAACGCGAGTTGCGATCGTAAATGAGAAGGTTGAGCCTTTACCAAGTTCCGTTGAAACGTGAATGTCTCCACCCATTAATTGGCTGAGCTCCTTACTGATCGCTAAGCCCAAACCCGTACCACCATATTTCCGAGTGGTAGAGCTATCGGCTTGAGTGAACTTATTGAACAGTTTAGCGGCTTGCTCTTGTGTCATACCTATTCCGCTATCAGAGACAGCAAAATTCAGTTTTATGTCGTCACCATCTCTTTCTTCAACAGAGATAGAAATTTTCACTTCGCCTTTCTCTGTGAATTTAACGGCATTGTTGCTGAGGTTAATCAAGATCTGGCCAAGCCTTAGCGGATCACCAATAAGATTGGTTGGCACATCTCGGTCTACTTGGATTAGAAGCTCTAAGCCACGCTCAGAAGCTCGTAGGCCAACCAAGTTAGTAATGTTGTCTAGTACGTTCTCGAGATGGAAATCGACGTTTTCTATGTCTAATTTACCCGCTTCGATTTTAGAGAAGTCGAGAATGTCATTGATTAGCCCAAGTAAGGTGTCTGAAGAGAGTTTCACTTTATGGATGTAGTTACGTTGTGCCTTAGTTAAATCGGTTTTTAGTGCCAAATAGCTCATACCAATGATGGCGTTCATCGGTGTTCTGATTTCATGGCTCATGTTAGCTAAGAAATCGGATTTAGCATGATTGGCGGCATCAGCTTCGTCACGTGCAACGGCTAAGTTTGTTGCAAAGTGCTCAAGGGCTGAATGCGCTTTGTTGGCTAACAGGCCCATCAACAAAATGATCAAAAAGAATATTAAGCCACCAATGGCAAGGTGTGATGAGACGCTTGAAGAGTCTTTTACATTATCACTTTCCGCCATATAAGCATTCGCAACTAAGTCATGCAGTTGAGTGAAATTAGCGTTCATCTCTTTCAATACTTGATGGCTAAGCAGTTGAGCTCTGGCTAGGTTAGAAAATTCGGCTTCATAAAATGTCACGTGTTGATCAAACGCGGTGATATTCATTTCAGGTGCGTATAACGTCAGAATGTCAGCCGCTGCGAGTGACACAGACTGCATTTCACCGATCAAAGTAAAGACTTGTTCTGATATCACCGATTGATCAGCAGATTTCGCTAACGAAAAATCACGATTGAGCTGCTCTGATTGGCTTAACAGCGTTTGAATAATCAGCAGATTTTCACCGATTGAAAGCTGAGATGAAAGGCGAGATTGAGCATGTCCTATCTGTTTGTTGAGGTCGGTTAATAAACCTTGTTGCTGTGAGTTAAGCATCGTTGAAGCGCGTGATAGCTCAATACCGCTGCGAGATA
The DNA here is from genome assembly GCF_014879975.1 of Vibrio bathopelagicus. Lineage (NCBI taxonomy): Bacteria > Pseudomonadati > Pseudomonadota > Gammaproteobacteria > Vibrionales > Vibrionaceae > Vibrio > Vibrio bathopelagicus. The sequence continues at coordinate 1,591,150 of NZ_CP062500.1, forward strand.
CTTGCTTGGTGATTGATGTTTTGAGTTGTACTGCAGAGCTAGACAAGCCTTGTAGCTGAACTAGGTTAGTGTAGTAGCGGTTCTGAGCTTGTTGGACAGTTTGTAGTAACTCCGTGCCTTGTGGGTCTGTGACCTCGTTTTTAAGCTGAGTAATTAATGCTGATATCTTCTGGATTTCAATCTTGGTTAACGCATATGTTTGTGGCGAACCAGTCAGCAGAAATTCCTTTTCTAAGTTTTGAACTTTGGCACTGAGTGTTGTGAGCCCACCAATTTTCATAACTCTATCAGCTTGATCTTCACTTAATATTCTAAGTTGTTTAACGTCTTGGCTAACCGCATTGATTGTGTCTTTGTGAGCGCTTTGCATTTCCGTAAGCAGATCAGTGGCCGCTAGCGATTTTTGGTTCATTCGATCACGAGCTTTCTCGCTCAACTCAATCAAGTCAGCGTATTTGATGAATTGATTTATATATCCAGTGAGCGATATTTCAGCGTGCGGGTTTTGGTTATGAGCAGCAAAGGCTTCGACCAACTCCTTTGACAGTTCTGCTTCTTTATAGAAGAGTTGCGCAGATTGCGGTATACGCTCGTTGCTAAAAGAGAGTTCGTGAACGCGAAGCTTGTCGAGGGAGGTAAGCAATTGAGTACTGACCGCGTAGTCTTCAATGCCGACGAAGCGATTGTTTAGGTTAAACCATGCGGCAACCGCCACCGAGAACAGCACTATGGTGGCAATAATAAAAGAGATGAGTATTTTTTTAGAATCAGATGCGAATCTGGAAACAGTATTCATAAAGTACCTGTATTTAAAAAGTACCAGCGAACTTAGTGGTCTTGTTCATCAGTAAAAGAGCCCTTGATGGTTAACATCTCATCGAGCTTGTTAATGAAGATAGGAACTAAGTTAGGGTCAAAGTGAAGGCCAGCTTGTTCTTGTATTAGCTCAATCGCTTTTTCAATTGGCCAAGCTTCTTTGTACGGGCGCTCGCTAGTTAGGGCGTCGAATACGTCTGCAATTGCTACAATACGAGCACTTAGAGGAATGTCTTCGCCAGACAGTTTATGAGGGTAGCCGCTGCCATCCCATTTCTCGTGGTGGTAAAGTGCGATCTCTTGAGCGAGTTTCAGCAATTTGGAGTCGTTGTCTCCAATGATGTCTCCGCCAATGGTGACGTGTGTTTGCATGATTGCCCATTCATCTGCATCAAGCTTACCGGGTTTGCCTAATATGCAGTCGGGGATGCCAATTTTTCCAATGTCATGCATCGGTGCTGCTTGGAACAGTAGTTCAACCCATTCTTCACCCACGTCTAACTGCTGAGCAATGATCTTTGAGTAGTAACTCATTCTAACGACGTGCATTCCGGTTTCATTGTCTTTGTATTCAGCGGCTCGGCCAAGCTTACGAATGATCTCAAGCCGGCTCATTTCGAGCGCTTCTGTTCTTTGTCGGACTTTACGTGACAGCGCAAGGTTTTGGTCATACAACGAAATATGTGTCGCGACACGAGCTTTCACTATCGGCGGGCTAACGGGTTTGGTTATGTAGTCCACCGCACCTAATTCAAACCCTTTTTGTTCATCTATCACGTCTGTTTTCGCCGTGACAAAGATGACGGGAATATCAGAGGTGACAGGGTCGCTTTTTAGCCTTTGGCAGACTTCATAACCGTCCATTTCAGGCATCATGATGTCGAGAAGAATGAGGTGAGGTTTTGGCGAGGAAGAGGCTATCTTTAACGCTTTTTCGCCTGATGTAGCCGCTTTGATTTTAAAATCGTCGTTGAGGATTCCAGAGAGAGTGTGGATGTTGTCTGGGATATCATCAACAACCAAAATAATGGGTTTATCTGTCGTAATTTGATTCATTTTTTGTCCCTAAAAAATTTAATCAGATTGCTATGTTCTATGCTAGTAAAGCGTAGTGGAATTTGGTGGAAATGCATGATTTCAGGAGGGTTAATTATTGGTTTTGGAATCCAAAAGGAAATAATGGTACACCTATCTATGAATAGATATTTTATATGTTAACCTTTATTTAACAAAGAATAACTACATGGATTGTGTAGTAGTGCGATCAAGGTTGAATAGTTCAGGGTTTAGTTTGCTAAGACCGAATAATTCAGAGGGACTTAGTCGTTCAAGTAACTTTTCAAATCTAAAGTGGACTTGTTACAGGGAGAACGTACGATGCCGAATACAGGGCTGACCATCATTCAGAAAGACATGCTATCGCTATTTGCGAATGCAGATTTGGTGGGTGTGACTAAAGTAGATAAGGTTAAGATTGCGGTTGCCGCCGCAACAGAAGTAGACAGTTTAACGGGCACCATTACCGAGGCTGTGACAGGGAGTGGAACCAGCCTTGCTGGTATGATTGAAAACATAATCGAGCAGATAAAAGAAAAATTCCTCGATTATGCAAAGAGTATTACCAGTATTGCGATGGATGATATCAAAGCTCAGATATTGAGTATGATTCCAAGCTTGGTTAAGCGAATTTTTGCTGATTTAGCGCCTGCAATCGATGATATTAAAGAAGCCGCGACGAGAATTTACTCGGCGTTGGGCAAAGCCGTTAACAATCATAAAACCCGTCACCTTAGCTCAATGACAACGACGCGTGTTGGTGCTGATGTGATTGATAAAATCCGTGGTGAGATCCGCGCCGTTGCGATCGAAGATTCAATGATTGCACTGGCTCATGGTGGAGTAATTGCGATTAACTTAGCCAGTTCAGGAATTGGTGCCACTGTAACCAGTATTGTTAAAGCGGTTCTTTCTATTTTCAACTTTTTCCGTGGTTTATACGACAAATGGGTCATGGAGCGTAAGTTCCGTAAGTTTAAGCAAGAGTGCGTGATGCTGAATCAGAAGCGAGATGTTATTGGCGCTAACTTCTTCCGAGACTGGTTCAAAATGAAGATGGAAGAGATCCCCGTTATCGCTTCCTACATGGTTTGTATGCCTTGTTATAGTTCCCCATATAATTTTCTTTCAATTACCGATATCACACCACCTCCGCCTAATATGAAGACTCGCTTAACTCGAAGAATTAAGCGCAAATTTGGCCGTAAGGTGAATACCGATCCTTCAGTGATCAAGTTATCTTTCCAGAAGTCGACCTTGAGTGCTTACGCCACATTGCAAGAAGAGGCTAAGGCGTTTATTGCCAACAGTGAAATCGCGCTTGAAAGTAATAAGCCGGGAGTGAAACAGGCGTTAAATGCCGCACGTGGTGAACCTAACTTTATTCCGGGAACGGATGAGAAAGCATTTTCCAAGGCGGTAAGAAAACAGCAGGTTAAGAACTTCTTTAATGGTACAACTATCAAAGAGAGCGTGAAAGAAAGCCTTGCCCCCAAAGCATTAGCCGCAACCGTTGCTGGTGGGTTGGAATCGCTCCTAATACCTGAATAACAAAATGAACAGCTGCTGGAATCACTCAGGTTATTGATTTCACAACATAGGCCAAGTGGCTTGAAGCGAACAAAAAAGCGGATGATTGATCATCCGCTTTTTCTTTGTCTGAAGATATAGATATAAATATAGTCGGCTTATCTATGCTGTTTTAGTAGAATCTGATACCGAGTTGGTAGGGCTGTATCATCTAAAAATTCCTCTAACGTAACCGCAAGAGCGAACCAATCGTCAAGCTTGCTTGTTACCAAGTCCTGTCTAAAGTACCGAGGCGTGTAACTGTCAAAGCGAAGTTGTTCGCGTTCAGTACCTATGTTAGTAACAGAGCCAAAGTCGATGAGTTGAGCTTGTCCTTGTGGGCAGAATACGATGTTGGATGGCTTAATATCACCATGAACGAAACCTAACCTGTGGACTTGGTTAATTGTAGATTCTAAAGCGTTAAGCCAGCGTGAAGGTAAACACTCCGCTAAATTTGAATATGCTTGTATCTCTAGCAGTGTTTTACCATTCATGTAAGAAAGAACTAAACAGTCACTCTTGTGGCTAGAAAAGTAATCACAATAGTTAGGCCAGATATCATTTTTATTGGAGTCGGTATTGAAATTGGTATTTGAATACAGAAACTCCGCCTCTTGTTTTAAGAAATGGCGGTGCTTTAACTCTTGAGCTGATTTTATCGTAACCAGCCCCCAACTAGGATGTTGGGCTTTGAAAACCCGTGAACTTAAACGAGAGAGGTTAGTGTATCCATGAGCGTTGAACACTTGCAGAAGCTTTTCATCGTTCGAGTCCGTTTTTGAGAATAGATCATCCTCAGAAATTTGAGCTCGCCTTAATGGACATGACGAGCTGTTTGAAAGTGCGTTATCAGATACCACTTGGTAGTGAGAATCCAGAGAAGAAACCGGGAACAAATGGGTTCGATTGACCTTGAGTTTTGATGGTCAGCTTTACTTTACTGTCACCGTATACAAACTCAACCTGAGTATCTTGTGCAGAGGTGAAATTCACGTTTGGCTCGAACAAACGGAACCAACTCCATGTTCCTTTTACGGTGTTCTGGCCAATTGTAGAATCCTGAGCATTGAGTTGAATGCCCAACTTCTCGATAAACTTCGCGTCACCTTGCCACGATTGTTGGCTCCATAGCGTTGGGCCATGACGATAGGTAAAGATAGGCTTATCTGAAATGATTGAAAACTCCGTGATGTTTGGCGTCATATCGACGGCTTTCAGTTGGAAATTGATCAGAATGTTCGATGGATCCGCTAAGAATAGGGCGTTCTTTATATCAGCGGCCTTATCAATCATTGTCCAAACTTCAGGTGTAATGGATAACCCTGTACCTGGTAGTAATCCCGGTAAATAGGGTGCTTCGTCACTGTTTTTGATAAATCCATTTAAACGAGTTTGAGAGAATTTATCGACGATGCCATTAGTAACGAAGAAGGCTTTAACATCCGCAACACTGACATCCGATTTAGATTTTCGGTTGAACGGATAAAACGAAGCCAATCGCTGTTGGTAAGGTTGATACACTTCTTTCGACCACACTGTATTCAGGTAATCGTGAGCCAGTGACATCACCGTCTCATTACTCTGATGTACCACTTTATTAATCAGCTCTTCAGCGACCGTTAAATGATTGTTGGAGAGGCTTGATAGCGACGCAATCGGATTACCAGCTTGCAACGTCACGGACAACGTATCAAAGGCGACCTTTTGTGGCTCTTTAGTCTCGTAAAACTTGTCTCCCCACTTTTTAGCGTTAATAAATGCGGTTAGTAGGTTGTCTATGGGCTTCTTACCTTGGTCGTTGGCAGAAACCTGTTTTTTGTACGATTGGAAACTAAGAGATATCTGACGAGCGGATTCTTTTTTGTCAGGATCTTGAATTGGCATGCTTGCAGGATCTTGTTCCTTGTCACCCTTAGCTGGTATTTCTAGTTCTACATAGGTGTACTTAGCGATCGTCGAGTACAAACTGACTAATGGATTATTGCTGGCTTCTGACAGGCTCGTTAACGTATTTTTTAATTGCGTAGGGTCAGCCACTTCTTTGACTTCGACATTACGAACCAAATCACGCCAATAGTTAATGTAATCATTCTGGTAGGTTTGCTTCAACTCTCGGCTGATTCGGTGAAGCTCGAGTGCGCTAGGATAAGCACCGGCAACGCCTTCATAAGACTGCAAAGCAGATTTAAGAGTCGGGGAGTTGACTGATAAATCGAGTTCGTTAAAACCCGTTGGCGTATAAATATACGGAACTAAGTAGCCGGCGTAACTTGGCGAGAATTGAAGTACTGAGTCAAAGTTCTCACCTAATTCACCACGAATATCGACGCGCTTTGCATAGATAGTAGAACTTTGGATATGTTCGTACAACAGGGTTTCAATACCTGTCTGGGTGATGACTTTCTTAGCTAGGCTCTCTAAATCATGGTTCGATTTTATTGGCGTTAGGTTACGTGCAAATATGTCATTCAATAGTACTTCTAGCTGAGCAATGTTGATGCTATCTGCCTCTCCTTGGTCTTGCAGAGTACGAACGTAGTAGTTTTTAAGCTCTTGGACATTGGTTCTGTCTTTGTTAAAAAGTAAACGGTAGTTATTAAGCAGAGACAGCGTTTGAGATTGATCTTCAAGGTTTACGTACACAAACAGGTCTTTCTCGATCGTATTTTCCATCGAAGGGATAAGCACCTGTTGTAACTCCGTGAAATAGGCTTCTTCGACTTCTTCCTTGATACTAGGGTTCGGCATAAACGGTAAGCTATACCAAGGCTCGGGCTGTTTGTAGAGGTTATATATTCGCTGTAGTGAGAACAGGTTCGGAATGTTATCTGCCATGTTTTCAATATCATAAGGTGAGGCAGATATCGCTTCTTTGTAGCGTTCCAACATTACATCCGCTCTGGTCTCACGTTGATTTTGGAAATCAAAGTCGAACTTAATCACCAATAACACGGCTGCGAGTAAACCAATCCAAGAGAGCGTGAACAGAACTTGGTTAACCAACAAGGTGTTCTCTTTACGTTTGTTTACGCCCACTAGTTCGTGTTCCGATAGGATCACGTGTGTCATGAGGTATTGGGCAAACAAAGTCTGATTAACAGGGATTTGCTCGTTCTGTTGGTAGTGTTCATGTCCTACAGAGTAGGAGACCGCACTCGCAAGTAAGTCGGATTGCGAAGAGCTTTGGCCATCATGAGTGAAATAGAAGCCTCTGAACTGCAGTGCGTCACTGAGTTGCTCACCTCGGTATAATCGATTGAGGAACAGCCAAAGGTTTTGTTTCAATAGTCCAAACTGGAAAGGAGCACTGGCAATAGAGTTTCGATAATCTTGATTCAATTGACCTGCTAGTGCATTGCTCATGTTCGCAATCAGTTCACTGATTAAATGATCGTATTCATCATTGAACCAGTTCGCATCGATGCCACCATGTGCAGAGTAAGGCGCTGTGGCACCGAATACTTCATCTCTTTTCGACTCGTCAAAAGCAGAGAAGAACTGACAAAAGTCGCTGATGCTGCCCATATTCGAGATGACGTTATAAATCGGTAGGCTTACACCAAAGGCTTGATTGAACGTCTTGATTGTCGATTTAAGCTCGTCAGCCTGCTGTGTTATCTGTTCGTTATTTTCCAGTAGTGACGATACGTCAGTGGTGAGCAACAAGCCATTAGCTGCTTGTCTCGGGCGCCATGCGGTTAGAGACTGACTGAGTGTTTTTAGATATTCAGGATGCTGGTCTTCTCCCATACTCACCGACACTAAAATAGAGTGCTCACTGACCCAAAATAGGATCGGGAATTCGATGTCATTACCGAAGTCGTCAAGCTTATACGCTTCGTAGCCCATTTGAGTGATGATGCTTTTGTCTTTGTTTGGGTTTTGACTCAATAGTAAATAGATGGGTTGATCGTAACGACTGGTTAAGCGAGTTTTACGCTTCTGACCACTGATCATCCGTTTAAAATGATTTGCTAATTGCTTTTGTCTTTTCCGAATCAGTTCTTTATCCAAAGACTCTTCTTGTGATTTTGCGCTGCGTTTGATGAGCACCCAATAGCAAATGAAGCCGATAAGCGTAGAGACGATGGCGATAGTCGTCAGCGTCCACACTAAATAAGCATTGAGTGGTGTTAACAGAATGACACTAGAGGCGACGGTAAAAAAGGCGACAGAGGCTAGGGCAGAAATGCCTACTGTTTTCTTAACGTTGCCTGACTTGTTTGATTTGGCATCCGGCATAATCAGTTAGACTCTTCCTTGTTTAAGTCATGCGCAGAAGTGCGAACAATAATGGCGTTTATTTGGTCGCTTTCTACGAACCAAGCTTTGATTGTTCTCGCTTCTTCTGAGGTGTTGGCTCTTAATATCACTCGATAGTATTTCTTGTAAGGTGAGATGATTGGCTCATAAGCTGACGGAGATAGATTCTTGATGAAAGCTTGGGCATTTTTCTTATTTGAGAACGTCGCGAGTTGCACCAACCAATTGGTTGAGCTTGGCGTGAAGTTAGTCGTTTTTGAGGCTTCTACTGCGTCAGCTTTACTCGCGTGACGAGGAGGGTTTTCCAAGTCGTTATCTTGGCTGATGAAGACAATGTCTTGGATTTCTCCAGATAGAACATAGCGTTGGCTAAAGTTCGGTAAAAAGGTGAAATCACGCGATCGCTGTGCGTGGGTTTTGTTGTACCAGAACTCCGTTAAACCAATACTAGTTGCTATCAAACAAAAGAAAAACAAGCTGGTAATGAAGTAACGTTTACGTCTAGTCGGTTTTCTTACGTCAGGTAGTTTTACCTTCGTGCGGCAGTGAACGCCACTCGCGGTACGATATTGACTGATGGTTTGTTCTAATTGATGAACGAATGCTTTTAACTGTTCAGCGCCGCCTTCGCGATATTGGCCTTTGAATCCAATATTGATGAAGAGGTAGATAATCTCCAGCAGATCGATCAGCTTGTGTGGTTGTCTTGCGGCTTTTTCAGCAACAGAGAAGAACAGTTCACCGCCATTACGCATGCCAAACAGATCGCTAAGTAGGGTTTTATTTTCCCAGCCGCGTTTCTCCCCCCACTCGGTGTAGATGATGAATTCATCAATGACTACAGCGTACAAAAAGCAAAGTTTATCGATAACGGCAATAGGGTAGGTAAGCTCGGTTGCTTGAGCCTTTATGTCGTTAATACCTTGAATAAACTGCTCTCGGAAAACGGTTAAATCTTCGGGTTCAGACAGCGTTGAGATTTTGAGTGTTTTGGTCAGCAAATCACTACTGATGTTGATCAGTTGATTCTCTGCCTTATCAAAGTGACGCAGAAACTCTTCTTGGGTGCTGGTGGAGTGCACCGCAACTAATTTAGACAAAGCTTGGTCAGACTCTGTATTCGCAGAGCTTTTTGATGCTTTATCTATAACCAGTGTTTCTTCGTCTAAATAATCCATGGCCATTATCTCAACGCGTATAGAACGACTTCGAGAGCGGGTATGCGAGCATCGACGTGCAGCGCAATCGCATCACGCGTATCAAGCATATCTAACCAATTCCGATCTTTGGTATCGACTTCAAAATAAGCGACACCTTGCATCGGTTTTAGCTCACTCGGTGCGATAGGAAGTGGCGTTAACGAAATGCCAGACAGCGAGCTTCTCACTAACTCAACAATCTTGTTGTTACTGCTTAACTTGGCTGAAATAGGGAACAGTTCATTAAGCTCTGTGCTGCTGATATCGGACTTAACACTGAGAACGAAACGACGGTTATAAACGCTGCTAGGGTCTTTGATTAATGTGCGAAGTAAACGGCGTTTCTCAAACAGTGAAATGTCCCACTTGAATTCGATAACCGAGTCTTGTTGAACCAGGGTGAGTAAGTTTCTTAGGCTCGAAAACAGTGGGTTAAAGTTGTCGTAGAGCTTGTCATATTTTAAAGGCTGGCACTCATCTGGAATTGCTGGTGTTAACGCCATGACTTGAGCTTCAAACTGTTTCAACTTTGAATAAAGTTCGTGTGTCGGGTATTTGGTGTTACTGATGGTTAATTCAAACCACGGTAGCCAAGTGTTGAGTGTTTGAAGCCATAGGAAATCTTGCATCATAGACTGAGGACTTTTTTGCCCTTGGCCAGCCTCGATGCGTTTAAGAAGGTTTTGAGCTCGGTTACTTACCAGCGCATGAATCTCTTTGACTCGTTCGCTAAGGAGAGTTGAAGCGCCGTAATGTAAGCAGGCAGGGATAAAGGCTCTATCGAGCATGACTTCATCAGAGTCGCTGATCTCTAAGATCTTAGCGACGGGAATTAGGGTAAAACCAGACGTGTCTTCTCCAGCGAATTTGAGGCTGATATTAAGCTGAGCGACATCAACTTCAACACTGGCATTTTCAGAGGTAGACGTGTCGAAGACATTGATTGAACGTGTGATGTAACGGCTTTGTTCTTGGCCATCTTCGCTGTAATCATTGTTGCCTTGTAAGGAGATTGGCAGAGCAAGGTAAACGATGGTTTCAATGGTACCTTGAGGAATGTCGACTACGATCTCTTGCTTGAGATTGAATTGGGTTCCATCAGGGAACACACCAGAACAGCTTGGAATAGACAGCTTACCGATCTTCAATAGATCGTGGTTAAGTACTAACTCGGTGATGCCGAAGAAAGGGGCAAAACCAGCCAGTGTTTCGATATTCTGACGAATGTAATTTTGCACGTAACGGTCTTGCTGCTGAAAGTGCTGAGGAGCAATAAACATCCCTTCTTGCCAAACTACTTTTTTGAAAGCGTCCACGTAAAATCCTTTTCTATTATTTTTATATCTTGGCTTTTTTATTAAAAGATTTGCCACCAGCTGGAGTCAGGCTGTATCACGGCTAACTCTGCTTTCTTCCCTGTAATCGTTAACTCTAAGGTTTGCTCTGGATCGGAAGGCATCATCAAAACGGTCTTGGTTGTGCCATTCTGGTAATCAGCGAATTCGACCAGAGCTGCAATGTATTGCGTGTTCTTGTTGACGTCTAACGTCAGCTTTTGCTCTGAGTTAGGTAGTACAATCGGTAATACCTGTTTTGAAACTAAGTTTGCCGCCAATAGCTGCAGGTCATTGTTGTACAAATCTATAAACGGAAGTTGTTTGAACAGTTGTTGATCCGTTAATTGGTAAAGCCTAACCACAACAGGGTTGGCTTGGTCGTCGTTGTATTGGTTGACTGTCGCATCCGCTTTAACGGTCAACGAGTATTGAGTGACAACAGGAGCAGGCTCCGATGAAGAGCATGCTGTGATCAGTAAACAAAGCGATAAGAGTATGAGACGTTTCATTCTCTCTCCTCACTTTGCTTTTGCATGTTCTCCATAAACAGCGCTTTGAACTGACGTCTGAAATCTCCGTTGTCTTGGCGGTGTTGGAAGTGCTTTCTGTAGATCTTCCAATATTTTTTATCTTTGTTGGTAAAAATACCGCTACTCACGTATTCACTAAACTGGTTCTCAAGCTGCTTTGGTGCAAACTCATTCAAGAACTGATCAACCGTCTGTTCTAATGCATCGAACAGCGCTTTTTGTTGTAGCTGTGGGTTCTGTAAATACTGTTGATTCTTCTCAGTTAACGTAATGAGTTTGTCGATCGACTCTTCAATACGGGTATTGTTCTCAACATTAACGGGTAAATACTCTAATTCAGTAGCAGAGAGAGCATTGCTATCGCGATGAGCGATTTCGTCCACTTCAATGTTGGGTACGACTTTGTCGTCGTCTAAGTCTTCAAAAGGATCAGACGAGAAGGGGTCGTCACTCAATACATTCTTTGAAGAGAAGTTTGAGGTTTTCTTAACTGTCGCGACTTGCGGTGCGTCATCTAAAAAGTCTGTGTCGCTGTCATCCAGTTTTAAGTTGAAAGGTTCTATAAAATTGTCATCCTGTGTGGTGTTATTGGCCGCGCTCATTTTTGGATCACTCAATAGGCTCACCAGTAGTGTGTAGCCACCCAGTTTGATGATGTCACCATCGGTAATGACGTACTCTTTCTCTTTTGCCAGCGACTTATCGTTCAACGACACGCCGTTGTTACTGATGTCTTTAATCACGTAACCACGGTCTGTAGGGTAAAGTTGGCAGTGAGTTCTTGAGATCCATTTCGTTTGATCGGGTAGCGCAATATCACATGATGGAGAACGACCTAAGCTTCCGCCACTTTCGGGCAGATACGTCACTCTAGAGGAAACGACCTCTTCAGCAGGTACAGAAATCATGTGGACACTGATGGACAATGGCTACTCCTTGCACTTGGATATGGCTGAGTTAAAACTATCTAGGAAACCTGAGTAGGTTTTAAGGAATCGATTCGAAAAATAGACCCCCATATCCTTGGTATCTAAATTCGTCGAATTGAAGTAATCGAGTGGTAAAGAGGCTTTATCTAGTTCTCTTTTAAAGACCAACTCATCCTCTAAAACAACATCAATTTCCCTTTGTTTTAAAAGTCTTAGTAATACTTTAGCATCTCGTGGCTGCTTAACGACGTTAAATCCATTACGTTTTAGCCAAAACCATTTGTTTGAGCCAAATTTGGCAGAAAAGTTAAGGTTTAACTTTGACAATTCATCAACCTTCGGTTCCACTCCTGGGCCAAAATACCAATTCAAGGTTTGTTTTGCGATAGGTGCCGAGAGCGTTGCGTATTCATCACGTTCTGAAGTTTGGGTTGCAACGAAGAAACCGTGTTGGCTGCCACTATGCACGCGCAGTTGTGCGTCAGACCAAGTGGTCATGGTAAGTTGGTAAGGCTGTCCCATCATACTTAAGGCACATTTAACCTTGTCTAAAGCAATTCCTTGCATTGTTGCGTTTTCGTAGCTTTGGTAGGGCGGCCAATCTTGTGTGGTAAGCATTAGACGAGATGGCCCAATTTTTACTTGAGCAGAAGCACTCATCGACCAAAACGTCGAGATGAGTAGAGTGACTAGCGATAATCTGATGGTAGAGGCTCTAGTTAACATCATTAGAGTGTCCTATCACTTCAGATATCTTCAAGATTGACACTGGCGGGTAATAGTCGAGCTTATGAGCGGCTTCGATATTAACAATATAGGAATATTGGCTAAGTGACTCTATCGGAATGTCTGAAGCTTTCTGAGTTCCTTTCAATATGTTTTTCGCTTTGTATCCAGCAAATTGACCAACATTGTAGTAACGGCTGACAATACCAAATAAGGCCTTATGCTTTCTTATTGGGCTTTCGGTTGCCGAGAATGTGGGGATACCTTTCGAATGTAGCCCTGATACGACTTCCCCTCCTTGGGTGATGATGTAAGAATCAGGTGGTAAATAAGCCATATCGACACCATCACGTTTCATATTGTTTATCGTGAGGTTAATTAAGTCGCTGTTTGACTTGTTTTTATCAATGTTAAGTGGGTACAACATAACACGCTTGTTATAAATTTCCGATAACTCCATCATTTTATTTGCGGTGATAATCGAATTATTTTCGTCAGCGTTATATATAACCCCAAGGCTTGAAATGTTATTGAGTTTTTCTATCGCTTTAAATTGTATTTCATGGGGTACGATGTGCGATACACCAGTAAAATTTCTATCGTCTGAAGATAAATCAGCAATCAACTTAGAACCTACAGGGTCGGTAACGATACTGAATACAACTGGCGTCGTGCTGTTTATTCTAAACTCGCTAGGTTCTGTGTAAGTTCCTAATAAATTCAAGGTGATAGTAGTGCCGAATGAATAAATAAGATCGGCATCTTTATATTCTAGATCTCTAATATGTTGTTTGAGCTGTGCTATATCTCTATTTGCATCAAGAATTGTAAATCTTACATCGACGTGTTGGGATAAATAATCCATGAAGCCTTGTTCGGCATCGGTTACCCCTCGCCATAATAAAAGAATGACATGTTTTTCGTCACTTTTAGCGAAGGAGAGTGGGATAATTAAAATGAAGCTAAGAACGAACACTATAAATCTCATGATTGAACCTCTAGCTTCTGTTTATCAGACTTCAGAAATATTGAGAAAAACACAATCAAACTAAAGGAACTCGCAAGTAATGACGCGCCAAATATAAGGATAGTTTGGTCGTAACCGAAGATACTCAAACAAACTCCGGCTAGCATTGGCCCTGCTATATTACCGATACGCTCTGTAAGCCTAAATATGCCGATGATTTTACCTTTCTCGATGCCTTGACCAGAAAGTAGGTCGATGACTAAAGGTATTTGAGGAGAAACACAGATGCCGTGTGCGATACCAATAATAATCACAATAAGTAGCAACCCTAATGTGCCTTGGAAAAAATAGAAGTTGAGCAAGGCAAGGGACGAAAGTAATCCGCCAATAAAAATAAAGGCCATTTTGTTTTTGAGTTTATCGACCAAAATGGCACTCAATGGCGAAATTAATATGATGGCAAGGCCATAGGCCATAATCACACGCCCAGAAACAGAGCTACTTTCACCAAGGAACTGCAGATAGACAGGGCAGATGTAGTAAAGGAAGCCAGTGAGTACGATCTTCGCAGGTATGGCACTGAATATTGTGATTAAGGCAAAGTACTTGTTACTTAACAGTAGCTTGAAATCTTTTAGTTTGACGGGCTTGCTTGAGTTTCCAGTGTTTGATTTTTCAAAAAACACATAGACGAGTAACACACTGAGTGTTGCTAATAGTCCGGCGAGCATAAACGTTTCTGAGTATCCAAGCTTCTCCGCTAAGATTCCTCCGATAGCAGCACCACATAAAGATCCAGAGAAGAATGATGATAAGAAAGTCGCCATGCCTTTGGTTCGATTAGAGTCATTGGTGGTATCGGACACATAGCCTTGCGCCGAAATGAACACGATACCGTAGCCGACTGCCGTGAAAGCGCGCGCTATCAGCAAAAATTCTAAAGATTGAACGAAAGCCGTCGCGACTAAACCGACACAAGTGATCAGCCCTCCTGTCATTAACGAGTGTCTTCGGCCTACTTTGTCTGACCAATAACCTGCGAACGGCAGCGAGATAGCCCAACAAAGCATGAACAGGGAAATGGGTAAGCTAGTGACTAGGTTTTCAGGTATCCAGCCGGTTGTGTTTTCTAGCGAAGAAACAAACCTAGGGAAAAAGGCCAGCGAAGACGCTTCTGAGAACACCAATAAAAATAGGGGTAAGCGAATGAATCGAAAGTCTTGTTTGTCGATATCTTGAGATGGCTGATTAGGGTTTAGCTTAGTAATGGCTTGATTAGTCAGGCTGAGCAGTTTGCCAATTTCATCGCGCGTAGAGATCTTCGCCAAGTGATTAACGATGTCGCGGTTCACCAACATGAAGACTTTCTTTACTTGGTTCCAAGGCGAAATAATCATGAAGTTGCACATAAACAGAATGATTTCGGCCACCACAAGGCAAGAGGCGACCAAGACAGTAATCATGTCCATGACGCTTTCTTTGAGCAGATTGATGATCAAATTATTATCTGTGGTGACGTTTAGTTGAATCGTATGACTGTTGTTGAGTGAGAACGTCGATTCTCGGATAGAAGGGTGCTCAACTTGTTCTGCCGGATAACGATAGGAAGAGCCAGACTGTCCTTCGAAGTTAATCGAGAGAATCTCGCTATGGTGGTCAACGAAGAAAGCAAACTCCTGTTCTAAGCCGTGCAGCTTGTCGTCAGGAACTCCTTTGTCGAGTAACCCTTTAATCATCTGATTTAATGAGTCGCCAATTAGGTTAGACTTTTGCTCGAGTTTAATCTCATAAATCTGCGAAAACTTGTCTAGCGATTGGTAAGAAACCCCAAGGTTAGCAATGATCGTCAACAGGATGGCAAGAGAGATGATAAACACTGGAAAGTGCTTGTTTTTCAACTTCTCAAACTTAGACAATGAGTTCGGGGATTGCAGCGCCTTGTGAGCTTGGGTAATCGTTGGCAGTAATTCATCCGAATCGGTAGCGGATTCAAATATTGCAGTTGCGCCTTTGACTCGGCCTACAATACCTTTCAATAGGTACTTCAAGGAGGCAAAGGCAAACAGGCAAGAGAGTAGTATCCAAATTGCCGAATAGAGGAACTGGAGCTTGAGCAAGAAGGTTTTCTGTTGCTCTAACAGAGTTGTGGAATAGTAGAGCTTTACCTGGCCTTCGACTAAACCAAAGGAGTTAGTGATATCGAGTGATAGCTGACGGTCATTTTCTTGATTTCCCTCTCCGGTACCAAAGAGCCGCTCGCCTGAACTAGAGACGACTACCAAGGCTGTAATGCCGTCAACGATTTTTAAACGGCGGTCTAACATGCTTTGTATATTTGATATAGCTGAAAGAGGTAAGCCTAAACTGATGGCTTGGTTGATATCGTTATGTGTTTCTTCCAACACAATCTCATAGATAGAATCTGAGGTTTCAGTCAGCCTTTTCTCGAAATTAAAATAGTTTAACGTGGCATTTAAGGTGATGGAAAACAGCAAAACCGCCATGATGGCCAACATCAACTTAACCCGAAGAGACAGGTTAAGTAATGAAAGTTTGGTCAAGGTTTGGCTGGCTTTGCTGTTCATTAGTTAAGACCTACTTAATAGATAAATCGAAGTCGGCACTGTTGTTCGTCGCGCTAACAGTGACTTGAGTTATCGGTTCGCTACGGCTGAGTCGACCAATACATTCTTCAGCTAATCTAGGCATCAATGAACGGTTGATGATTTGCTCGACAGCCCGGCCACCCGTCGTTGGGTCGGTATTGCGATCAACTACGAACTGAATGAAATCCGCATCCCAAGTGAACGAAGCCTGATACTGCTCCGCAAGTTTTTTCTTAATTCGATTGAGAGAGATCTCAGTGATCTTCGCGAGTTCTTCATCATTAAGCGGGTAGTAAGGAACAATGGTTGTTCGACCTAAGAAAGCAGGTTTAAAGTACTGCTGCAGATCTGGACGAATTGCTTCAAGTAACTCATCGTTGTTGATACGGTCTGTGGTTTTAGCGCACACATCACAGATAGCTTGATCGGCTGCGTTCGATGTCATGATTATGATGGTGTTTTTGAAATCGACGGTTCGGCCTTCACTGTCTTTGATATGGCCTTTATCGAAGATTTGATAGAACAAATCATGTACGCCAGGGTGCGCTTTTTCCATTTCGTCTAAAAGCAGTACTGAGTAGGGGTTGCGTCGGATAGCTTCTGTTAACACACCACCTTCACCAAAGCCGACATAACCGGCAGGTGAGCCGAGTAACATAGAGATCTTATGCTCCTCTTTAAACTCGGTCATGTTAATCACGGTAAGGTCGTTACTACCTCCGTACAGTTGCTCCGCAAGCGCCATGGCGGTTTCGGTTTTACCTACACCACTTGGGCCACACATTAAGAACACACCAATAGGTTTTCGGTTATCCGTTAAACCAGCACGGGATATACGAATCGCTTTTGCGAGCTCATTCTTCGCGACATCTTGGCCAATCACTCGAGTATTAAGTTCGTCTTCCAAGGTAAGCAGCTTAGCGATTTCATCACTCATCATGTTGCCCACAGGGATACCCGTCCAATTGGCAATGACTTGCGCAATGGTGTTGTCGTCAACCATCGCATAAACTAACGGCTCTTCACCTTGTATATCGGCTAATTCAGTACGCAGAGTATCGAGTTGTTTCTGTTTAGTGGCGTCGACTGCATCTTGCTCTTGTTCTTCGGTTATTTCTTGTTGAACAGATTTGATTTGATCTACTAGCTCGATCTCTTTTTCCCAACGTGTGTAATAAGCAGCCAATGCTTTTTGGTTTTCTTCAATTGATAGAGTGAGCTCTTTGATTAACTCTGCGCTATTCGAGAACAAGGCGTCTTCTTTCTCGAGCGCCGATTTCTCGTTTTCTTGATAGCGAATGGTCTGCTCTAGCGTTTCCAATACCTCAGGTTTCGCACCTTGTGTCAGTGCAATTCGTGCACTGGCGGTATCAAGCAGGCTGATCGCTTTATCGGGTAATTGACGACTTGGTAGGTAACGGATTGATAAGTTAACCGCTGCTTCGATCGCTGATTCTGCGATAAACGCACCATGGTGAGCTTGCAATGAAGCGGCTACGCCACGAAGCATTTGCATGGCATCTTCAGCGTTAGGTTCTTCAATGGTTACGACTTGGAATCGACGTGTTAGAGCCGGATCTTTTTCGAAGTACTTTTTGTATTCCGCCCAAGTTGTCGCTGCGATGGTTTTGAATTCACCACGAGCTAGCGCTGGTTTGAGAAGGTTAGCTGCGTCGTTTTGTCCGGCAGCGCCGCCTGCACCAATGAGAGTATGAGCTTCATCGATGAAAACAATGATAGGAATTTCAGAACTTTTCACTTCGTTGATGACATCTTTTAGGCGGTTTTCAAACTCACCTTTAACGCTTGCTCCAGCTTGCAGTAATCCAAGATCTAGAGAGTGAATTTGTACACCTTGCAACGCACTAGGAACTTCATCTGCGGCGATTCTTAGCGCTAAGCCTTCGACAACAGCGGTTTTACCCACACCGGGTTCACCTACCATAATCGGGTTGTTTTGGCGCTTACGACATAAGATATCAATCGCTTTTCTTACTTCGGAATTACGGCCAGAAATTGGGTCGATATTGCCGTCAATTGCTTGTTGAGTCAGGTTGACGGTGTATTTGCTTAATGCGTCGTTGCCAGCGGGTGTAGTGTCGATACTTCCATTAGCAGAAGGGGCGGCAGAGTTACGTGCAATAGGGGTTTTCTTGATCAGACCTTGCAGAGATTCTAATGACACACTGCTTAATGTTTCAAGCTGCAGGGTACTCACGCCGAGCACGTTTTGTTGCATCAGCGCCTGAATAAGGTGCAAGCTGACAATCTCACCGTGACCGTAGTTTACAGACGCAATCATCCAAGCATCTTTGATCAATTCAGTTAAGCTGTGGCTTAATGTTGGCTGACCTTCATTGCCTTTAGGCAACATAGAGATTTTCTTGGTCAGTTCATTAACTAGTGCGTCCAATGAAAGCTTTTGAGATTCGCACAGCGCCATGAGTTTTGCGTCTTTCTGCGAGATGAGTTGAAGAATCCAGTGTTCTGTTTCTATCGCTCCAACACCTTGGTTCATCGCCGCGCCCGCCGACGCTTCCAGCGCTTGCTTTAGCTCGGGAGATAGCTTTCCTACTAAGTTAGTGAGAGTTACTTGTGTCATAGTCAATTCCTTGTATCTCTATAATCTATACATTCCGTATTACGAACTACAAAAGCAAAATCTTTACGGTTTCATTGGGGTTACGTTCCGGTGCTAGGTAGTCAATCTCACCTAAACGAGCGGCAATAGAAACGTTGCTTGATAAACGGGGTCTGGTTAAATATGAACGCTTAACGTTCAGGTAAATGGCAACAGGTGTGCTGTCTTTTAAGTAATGCTGTGTTAAAGACAGCACCGCTTTGGCAAATTGGTCATCTTGTTGAATTTCTAAGAACTCATGTCTGTTTTCCGGTGTGACAAAAATACTCAAGTTATTAAAATGAGCGAGGCAGGTTCTTCCAACTAAAAAGCCTTGCCCTAAGCGGCTGTTGAAATCCCGATTTGTGCCGATTCGAGTCAATGAATCGGCAGGTAAAAGGCGTCGTTCAAAGGTTTTACATTCAACCTCGATCGAGTAAGGGAAAAAATCATTTAGGATCTTTTTCAAAGCGGTAAGGCTACGGCTTTGTTGGCTCAGTAACAGTGAATATTGCAGGTACTCTTTGTGTTCTTTTCCTAGCGCTGCAAAGTGATTCAACAACGCTGTTTTTTTCGGGTTTTGTTCGCTTTCAACGAGTAACCAACGTCGTGCATTGGTTCGATAGGTAATTTCAAAGTGTCGTTGATTAAACACGTCTAGAAAATCTTGCAGTGAATGATCTTCATTGTGTATCGCAGCTAACAACTCTTCGTAAATATAATTGGGTATGACGCCTTTAACGCCAGAGAGCGCCTGTTTCGCTAATCTAAGTTTTGCTTTATTTCCCTTTAACGAGAAGTACTGAATCTCTTGTGGGTTACCTGTCGGCATAGCCTCAGATTTTAATTGGATCTGCAACGGCGTTGTATTTTGGGATTGAAGTTGCTCCAACAATCTCATTGCCTGAGAGAAGTCGTACTTTTCAGGCTGAGTCGCTAAATCTTCGATGAAATGTTTCATATCATCTCCCTATGACCATCGTTCTTGCTATGCTTAGCTCGCATAGTTACTGACATTCCCAGAGCTACCGACATTCGCTGAGTTATAAGCACAATTGACTACCGTGAATTTTAGGGTACTTCTTGATGACACCATCTCTTCCGTAGATACGGACCTTGAGTTGGATATATCGGTCAAAGCTACAAAACTGCTGGAAGAAGCGGTTCAACACATCGGCAAATGCTAAATAAGGGGAGGTCGCATCAAGTGTCAGTTCAATCTCTGTTCCGGGAGAGAATACGTTTTTTCCCAACACGCGAATTGCGGACACTTGGGAGTTGAATGTAATTGAGTGAATCATCTGAATTTCAGCGCTTGATACCTGTTCACGACTGCACAAACTCAACATGTGCTTAAGGTCGGCCACTGGATTACTTGATTGCACCAATGATGAAAAGTTTGTGTTCAGCAAACTAATAAATTCCCAATGGATGTTTTGGTCTACTTCTTTTGGAATGGGTGCTGAAGGTGGATAAATAGGTGAAAACTCACCGGGTAAGTCAATACTCTCTAAGCACTCTAAATTGCCGCTCACACCACAAGCCTGTTTACCATTAGTACAAAGTAAATGAGTGCCGAGCAGCTTACTGAATTCAGTACTTGGCGTTCCAGATAACGAAATCGCAATGCTCATTTCACCGAAGTGATTGTGTTTACTTTGCCAGTAGTCGTACTGTTGGTTGTGTGAATATTTTTCTTTAAAAAGAGGGACTAAAGGTATTTCACCATTGGGTGTGATTTCGTAAACGTTCTGAATTTCAATGATTTCGATATTGTTGTCACTGTGCGCGTCGGCATTGACCGGAACCGAAAGTGTTCTGTGATCGTATGGGATCGGTTCGCCGGTTTGTTCGAACAAGTTAATCGCGGGTATCACATTGAGTTTAAAGACATCTTTATTGAATAGACGGATAAACTCAGATGGTAATGAAGACATGAACAAGTTAATGACGAGTTCAGATTCGTCAAACTGGCTGGCGTATTCGGCAAAATTCTTAAGTCTAAAGAACTGGCGCTTCTCTTTAAAAAAGAAGAATTCATTAATCAGTTGGTAACCCGTGAATTGATTACCGTGCTCAGGTAAAAACTTGAATTCAAGATCGCTGATTCGATTTTTAAGCTGGTGGCTATCAACCGTGATGTGTCGAGCGCATTCACTGTCTGAAATAGAGATCGATAAGGTGTTGTTTAGAAGAAGCTCGACTAGTGAGTCTGCGTTGTTTTCAAACCCTTTGACGAAGAAATCGAGGTCATTCAATTCTAAATGGCTGAAATGTACTTCTGGGTCGCCAGTACTTAAAGAAATCTGAACAACCGCAGAACTTTGATTGGCCGATTTCGGTCTGTTAAAGCTAAATGGCGCGCTTAATGCCTTGATGTTACCCAGGTTAAACGGGGCAACTTTGAGTTCGTCAACGGTTCTAAATAGGCATTCGTTTTTGGTGTTGGTGCTCGAAAACAGCGAACCTTTTGGCAAAGTACTTGATTCAATGGGGCCATCTTCGGCAAGTAATTCAAGATAAGCGACACTAGGAACCGTTTGAATATAGGAAGGGTAAAGAACACTTAAAATACCTTCAATAACCTCAGGTAGCTGCTCTGAGAGTTTCTTTTCTACCTTCGCATTCAGCAGTGCGACGCCATCTAATAGACGAGCCATGCTAGGGTCTTCAATCTTACCTTGATGAATATTGAGCTTCTCAGCGTGCGTCGGGTATTCCTGACCAAACTGCCCTAATGAACGGCGCACAAAGGCCAGTTCTTGCTCGAAGTAACGCATAATAGGTTCAGTCATAGTTATCTTCTTCTAAAGAGGTCGTTAAGTCACTTAATGCGATTTTGGAATCAAAGATAAGGTCCTGTTCACCATGGCTGGTTTTTACCTTGGCGATGATGTTGAACGAAAGCGAGTTGTCACCCTCTTTACGTTCTCCAAGCTCGACAGAGATGTCATGTAATCGTGGTTCAAAGCTCTTTATCCATGTTTCTATGCGCAAGGTGAGCTGAGTCTTTTCTAAGGTCGCACTCAGTAACTGAATATCTTCAATACCAAACTTCAAATTAGAACGGTTTACTTCAACCAACCTGTTATCGATATCGGTCAATGATGCCTCTGCTTCTAAGAGTTTGGTGAGATGGAACTTGATGTCTTCAATCTCAGGGTCCTGATAGGGCTTTGAATCACTGATGAAGGTTTTCCAAAAGCTCATTACGCCACCTCGTTCAGGTCAGTAGTTAGAACTACTTCGCCACTGAAATAGTCGAACTGGTATTGAGGAACGATACGCAGAGTACAAGCGAAACTGCCAGCTTGAGAGCTTGACTCAGTGACACTCACTTTGGCGAAACTTAATGGATATTTGGATAAGGTTTCTTCATTGGCGAACGAAACGTTGCTCGAGAACTTGTCAATCCAGTGCGTCAAAAACAACTCACACTCCGTGGCGTTGTTGAAGCTACCGATCATCTCTCTTACTTGAACTTTTAGGTAATGCGCGATGCGGCAAGACATCAGTGTGGTTTGAATCTGCGTAAGGACTTTGTCATTGTCACTTTGTCCGCACTGCCAAATCGAATTGTTACCATTGAAGTAAAACTTATCGGTTAAAGGACTCTTCGCTAATGGGATAAAACCGCTCTGCGCATAGAAATTCGACAGTTGCCCGAACAAGCTAATGTCCGTTACTGGCTTTTGCAGGTGACTATCGAAATAGTGATTCGCAGGGAGATTGATGACGGCGCCTTGAAGTTTATCGTTCCAACGAGATTTCAAAAAACCAAACCAGTTCACACGGTGAAACTCCCGCATGATAGTGGTCGCAAGCACCATATTGGCTAAACCCCACGAACCTTTACCTTGTTCATTGTAAATAAAGCCAGCTCGTCGGTTTCTGTAAGCATCACGAAGGCGAACTTGAGGAAGTGCCATGCCGATAAAGCGAGAGCTCGTTTTGCTACGTAAATCCTGCCACGCTTTAAAGTCGGGTCCGGAAAGGATTTTATTGATACGTTCAATGTCTGATAGCCAATCGGCGCCGCTTTCACCAAAAAACGTGGATACTGGCGAAAACAACATAGGGCAAAGTGTCGCTTCGCCTAATTTACCTAACAGTTCTACGGTAAACAGATCGTCGTAATCAGCGTCAAAATCGATGTCCATCGAGATCGGGTGGCTAAACGTGATGCAACCAAAAGGGTGTCCACCTAAGGTATTCAGTTCGTTATTGCCGATCTTGTTATATAAGTCACTGGATTTGGTTGAATAGGCTTGATTGACGTCACTAGAGATCTCAGCCCAATTCATATCGAGCAGCTTCACATGAGCTCTTTGATAGCTGATGGGGAGGGAAACAAGCTGTTGAAGGCTTAGCCAGTTACGCTCTAGCTTTTGAAACTCTGGTTCATGCAAGACTTCATCAAGCTGCAAGCTGAGCTTAGTATCGATTGTTGATATAAGTGTTGATATCAATGAAATTAGTGAGGATTTAGAGTTTAAGGAGTGTTTGTCTAGCTCAGATAACAGAGATAAAGCCTCTTTCATAAAGGTATTATCTGTGTCATCTAATTGGTTGAATTTGTTTTGCCATTCTGTATTTAACTTCATACAAAATTTTTGGCCGGATTGCTCCGGCCAAATCCATATTAGCCTGGAATCTTCGCAACCATTCGAACTGAGGTAGTCAGTTCTTCAAGTTGTAACCAAGGTCTTAAATGAGCGACTGCTGAGTAGGCACCCGGCTTACCAGGTTGCTCGACCACTTCAATGCGAGATTCACAAAGAGGGGTTTTTGCACGTTGCTCATTACCAATTGCACCAGCGTTGGTGTATTGGTCGATCCATAGTTGTAGCTCTCGTTTAATATCCGGAGCTTCAAGGTTCGAGCCCAATTTGTCTCGACCCATTACTTTTAGGTAGTGGGCGATACGGCTACTCGCCATGATGTAAGGCAGGCGGGCAGAAATTGCAGCGTTTGCTGTTGCATCTGGGTCAGTGAAGGTTTTAGGCTTCTGAGTTGTTTGACCGCCAATGAATACTGCGTAGTTAGAGCTCTTGTAGTGAACCAAAGGAAGGAAACCAAGGTCAGAAAGCTCTTTCTCGCGCTCATCTGTTAGGTTAACTTCTGTTGGACACTGCTGAAGTAGATCGCCAGCTTCAGACTTGTAAGTTAGGTTCGGAAGGTTTTCGACCTTACCACCGTTATCAAGTCCGCGAATGGAAGTACACCAGCCAGAAGCGGTATAAGCTTGAGTCATTTTAAGACCCAAATCATACGCTGCATTTGACCAAACTAACTGATCATTGCTGGTTGGATTAGGGTTGCCATCCATATCAGTGCCAAGTTCTTCATAAGAGAACACATCCGTACTTAGACCTTTGTCACCATAAGGCAGACGGGCCAGAGTTCGAGGCAGTGTTAGCGTTACGTAACGTGCATCATCACTCTCACGGAATGAATTCCATGCTGCGTAAGCAGGAGAGTCGAAACCAGCGGCTACCGGCTTACCTTCAGAGAAAGTTTGGAAGTCGTTAAACTCGAACATCTCAGCATTTGCAGCAGCAATGAACGGTGCATGACACGCTGCAGCAACTTCACCCATGTAGCGAAGTAGGGCAACATCTTCATCTTTAGCGCTAAACTCGTAGTCGCCAATGAATGTACCGTAAGGTTCACCACCAGCAGTACCGAATTCGCCTTGGTAAACCGCATTGAATAGTGGGCTACGGTCAATCGCAGGTGCATCTTCGAATTGATCAAGCAGCTCTTCTTGAGTGTAATCGACCATTTTGATCTTAAGATCACGGCCAAGTTCGCTCTCTTTTACGAGTTTTTGTAGACCACGCCAAGAACCTTCAAGCTTTTGTAGGTCTTTCTGTTGCATGACTTCAGATAACTGTTGAGACAGTTTGTTGTCAATCTCAGAGATAGCGTTTTCAATGGTTTTTGTAACGTTCTTATCCCACGTCACCGTGCCCGAAAGTGCTTGCTCTGTCAGTACAGAAAACAGTTCTTTCGTTGTGTCAGCGGGTGTTTGAGTGGTTGCTTCAATCGCACGGTCTAGGAAGCTCAGTGAGCCTTCCGCCGCCTCCGGTTGCGCTTGATTCTCAGTTTCAGTACTCATTACTCAGCTCCTTCTTCTTTAATACCAAGCTCATCAGAAAGAGCATTAATCGTATCTGCACTTTGTAGAACTTCTTTAAGTAGCTTTTCTAGGTCGCGAGAACGATCGGCTTTAGAAAGCAGTACCTTCAGTTGATTACGGGTTTCGACTAGCTTCTTAAGCGGTTCAACCTGTTCGATAATCGCTTCAGGTTCGAAATCTTTCATCGAATTGAACTTAAGGCTCGCCGCGAATTGGCTGTCATCACCCGCAAGAACGTTATCGACTTTCAATGATAGCTCTGGGCCAACACGCTTCATTACAGTGTCGAAGTTGTCTTTATCAACGTTATAGAAGGTACGATCTTCTACTTCTTCTTTATCTTGCTTGTGGCCCGAGTAGTCACCAATAACCCCAACAACAAAAGGGAGCTCTTTGGTTTCTACAGCGCCATTAGTCTCAACGTCATAGGTAATACTTACGCGGTTCTTACTTACGCGTTTATGTTGGGAATTTAGTGCCACGGTAACTCTCCTTGTTTAATTACTTAGCAGTCGAAGTGACTTTAGCTGTAGTAGCATCGAAGCCAACCTCAGGGCCTTTCTCGATCTTACCGCCGTCTGCTTCAATGTAGTAAGCCTTAGAAATTTGGGTATAAGTTAGGCTGAAAGATTCGCTTGGAAGTGAACCATCGGTACCTGACATATTGTAGCTAGACATACGAGCCATTTTTAGCGTTAGAATCAGGTATGGATCAGCACCAGAACCTTCGCGGTTTGGTTTTGTCATCACGATTTCAACAGTGCGTCCTTCTGGACCCGGCGCATATAAGAATGTGGTTAGATGTGGTGTCGCACCATCACAACCACGCGTCATGTTGACTTCACCAAGAGCAACCATGCCTTGGTCCGCATTGTTTGCATTACCTACATCGATACCAACACCACGTACTGCACTCCAAGAAACGCTATCAAGTGCAAAGAATCCATCTTTACCCCCGATTTTTTCTACAGTTGCTGCACCTTTTGGTGTCGTACCCTCAATTCTCATAAAAATAGAAGCCATTACTTTCTCCTTGCTCAACGCATTAATGTGCTTTACCACTCAAAATCTTGCAGGCTGCTCGATGATGAGTTGGAAGTCGATTCAGATGTTTGGTTTGTATCTGTCGTGCTATTTGAACTATCAGGAACTGGCGATACGGCTGCTGGCTCTTCAATAGTCGAGGTCGCTACCGGAGTTCTCACCGGAGCGGAAGTTGTTACAGGAACCGACTTTCCCGACAAATCAAGTTTGTCTAGGTTGTCCATTCCGGTCATTTGATTGATCTGGGCGATGACACTTTCATTGCCAACCATTTCTTGGAGTAATTCAGGAAAGCTCATGTAACCCCAACGAATAGAACGCTCAAGTAAGAAAGCGATAGGGCTATGGGGCTCTGTTTCTTTAAAGTATTCCGCGATTTTTCTAATCTCTTGAAACGCATGGTCGCGATTCACAATGCCGTTGATGCTCGATACATTTTGTACGGTCATTTGAGTTTGAGCGGGTTGACCATGTTCTGTATGAACTGGACTGCCACTAGCAACACTCCCGTTGTCTTGATTCACGGGGTTAGCTTGCCCTGAATATTGGCTTGCTTCAGGTTCAGAATCTAAGTCGTTCGAAGTTAAGTTTCCTTGTTGGGATGCCAAGTGTATCGAATCGCTTTGCTGGGACGTCTTTGCACTGTTCTGTAGAACGTGGAAGTCATTATCCAAAGGCCAAGGCGCGAATTTTTCTCCAACAAGAAAATGTATCGCTTTAATCAGATCGCGTACGTTGGTCTTGATAAAGTTGAAACTGATAACGGTTGCGCCAACGGCTTGGCATTTTTCAGCTAGGTTTTTCTCAGCAACTTCCAATTCACTATAAATACTCGCTAATTGAAAGAGTGTCTCTGGAACGCTTTGATCAAATGAACCTAACGCTGTTTCTTTAAGTTCTGCAATGTTGCCTTTACGCTCAGCTGTGAGGTAATCACCGAATGTGACACCAGCGCAAAAATCGAGCATTTGAAAGGGGATGTACACAGAGCTTGAGTCGACAGACTCACCAACCAGTTGAAGTAGGGGTTTAGCTCGGAATTCAGTTATTTCCTTTGCTTTTCCCGCATCGTCAGAAGCTTTGAGTTTAGCTTCTGGCAGCATTGGATTAAGCGTATCCCAAAATTGGTCGATGAAAAGATTCAGAGCAGGGACAGCGTTAGCAAAGTTATGAAATGGTTGTGAAGTGAAAAGTTGGCTAGTGATGTACCAACCTAATATTTCGAGGTCTTTGGATTGGGAAGTCAGTGTTTCTTCTGAGACCCTTTTCAATTCAGCCCAATTTTCTGTATTGGCGTCAACAATGGCGGGATCAGACGATGCATCAGGCGTTTCAACCAACTGTCGAAATGAAGATTGAGCGCTATTGTAAACGTTTCTCAAGCTGCGATAGGCACTTCGATCTAACTTCAAATAAGAGCCTGAAGGCTCTTCATCCGAGATTGGAACAAGTAGGTTGGCGATTTCTGTCATATACATCCTGTAAAAATCTATTTGTTATCCCGCTCGTACAAAGTGTTAATTTTGATACATATTCCTTATGTTTCGTAAACACTTGTTAACATTTATTAATTCTAGAGCTTTTTCTTGAAAAGTCTCATGCAAAATAGATATTTACTTAAAACTTTGAACTTCATCTAAGAAAGTGGACCGATGTCACGATTTTTTGAAACCCTATGAAATGTAAGGTGTTTAACCGCCAATCATCACGGTTGGCATGCCAAGAACAATCGTACCACCGTGACTTGTTGTATCGCCCATACGCGCAGCGGGTTTACTCATTATGAGCACAGTGGCACTGCCTTTTATGATGCTATCTGGAGGTCCGACACAAACGCACATGTCCCCAAGCGTCGCGGCTGGCATATTACCAATGAGAACTGTTGGTACACCGGGTCCACTGATTGGCCCGCCTACATGGGGGATAGGTGGAACAGCGGGTGTCTGCATTGGGCAAACATGCATATCAGTTAATCGTGCGGCTAATGTCATCGTTCACTCCTGTCACCTGTAACTTTATGATTGGCTGCCTTTGGCAAGCTCGAGAGCAATACCAATGGATTTTTTATAGTACTCGTTAGTTTTATCCCAATTAGGCAAGGCCGCGGAATGGTTGATTGCGCCTGCGACTGCCTTAGAGTATAGGAACGGGTCGGGCAGAACGCTGGGTAAATCTGGTGCCACAATACTGCCAGCTCCATTCCAGAATACAGCTTGAGCCAACCATGATGGCCCACAATTCAATTTAAGCTTGTTGGAAAAGAGCTCGCTCTTTCGTCTCTGTTCTTCTGAAGGAGACTTTACCCAAGCCTTGGCTGTTGAAATACATTGCTTTTGCATTGTAGACCACACATCATTTCTTGCATCGAGTGTATGCGCACCCCACCAAATGGCTTCTCGAACAGGCAACCCGTGCGCAAGAAACTGAACCAAGTCGAAATAGAGTTCGTTTTCCAACAAAGCTTCAATGGAATCATTAATGTTGAGCTCTTCATCAATTAGTGCTTGTGCTTCGTCAGAGCTCGAGAACCGGTCGAGCAGTTGTCTGCCAGTCTGATATGGAATTTTCTTATACATGTTTTCGTTCTACCTGAATTTTGTCCGTGGTGACTGATGAACGTCCATCGCGATTGGATATTGATAGGTGACTTTCTTTGAACACATTAATTCACCTTAACAATTGCGCCTTTCAGCTCGCCCATTACGCCGCCATCGAAAGTGCCTTTCAAACCAGATTTGAATTCGGCACTTAATGAGCCTTCAGCTGACAGTGTCGTATCCGCTTTAATGGCGACACTGAGTCCTTTAATACTGTTGGAGCTTGTTGCTTCGAGAGCCGTTGTTACACCGGAGATCTTGTTGGCGGATGTTGCCTTGCTTGTTACATTCATCCCTTCAAGGTTGAGTGCGCTGCTTGCTTTAATATCAATGTTACTGGCTTCGATACTGATGGAAGATGAAGACATGGTGATCTTGCTCGATCCTACCGTCAGCTCTATCTTGTCATCGGCTTCTAGTGAGATTGATTTGCCTTTCTCACTTATCGCTTTGTCTGAACTAAGTGTGTAATTATCTTCTGTTGAGACGGTAACTTGCTTGGTTGTTTTCTGTAGCAGCTCACCTTTGATGGTCTCAGTCAGGTTGTTCTCGACTTCTTTGGTGAAGTCTTTGGTCGCGTGCATATACAAGAGCTCATTGTCTTTCTTATCATCGAAATAGAGTTCATTCGCCAATCCACTCAATTTAGTGCTAATGCCTGTTTTCGTCGAATTGGCTTCTTTATAAGGTGGCGGGTTTTTACTGTTATAAACGCTTCCTGTAATAATTGGTTGGTCTGGGTCGCCATCAATAAAGCTGACCAGTACCTCTTGTCCTACTCTCGGAATAAACTGAGCACCGTAGCCACTGCCTGCCATCATCTGAGCGACACGCACATAACAACTTGTTTTATCTCCAGAGGCTTCTGTATCCCAATGAAACTGAATACGAACCCGGCCTTGGTCATCTTGATTGATCTCACCCGCGCTGCTTCCTGCGACAATTGCGCTTTGTAGGCCGTGTATTCTGGCCTTATCTCGCGGCGTCGGGTAATTAGGAATTGAAGTATCAAGTAGGGTGAGGCGTGTCTCGCAATGGTTTTCAGTGCTGTATCGAATGTGGATTTCCGTGACCAGATAATCGCCGAGTTGAGACTTGTCTAAGTGGGATGATAGTGAGAACCATGTACCTAATTCAAACGAATCGTGTTGTGCTTCGGCTTCGACAGTTTGATAGTTTTGCTCTAGTTGCTCGATACGTCGTTTAACTAGGTTACTGGCGAGATCTTCCATTCCACCCGTGATGCCAAGTTGCGGGTAAAACTGTTTCGTTAACTTGGTGTTGTTAGCGATTGTATGGCTGGATTTCTTCTCTTTGCTGCTCACAAGTTTAGTCTGTGAGTAGTCATAACTGGTTAACTCGATGCTGGCACCATGAAACTGACCTTGTGGCATCCATTTATTGATCAGTGGATTACTACCTGAAGGAACTTCAATCATGTCGAGTTTGCTGGCATCAGACTTTTGAAAAGGGCTCTGCGCATCTTGAAGCATCATTAGATGGTCGGAATCGCTGTGTTGGAAAAAGTAGTGAACGCCTTCCTCTGCCAACAAGCGTGTTACAAAATCAAAGTCGCTTTCATCGTATTGAACACAATACTCCCGTTTCGATGAGGGCATCGTACCAGCCTTAAAGGAGCCACTGAAACCTGCTTGGGTTAACACGTCTGAAACGATGTCTTTGGTTGACTGGCTTTGATAAACACGGAAAGAGTGGGTGTGTTTCAATAACCAAAACCACGGCCGCAGGGTGACGCGGTAACTAGAGTATTGCAGATTACTGTCCATACCCAGTAGTTGAACTTGTGTAACAATGCCGTTGAATACCCGCGTCGCGGTCAAGTTATCGGTGTCATTAACAAAGCGGGTGATAGAGAGTTTTTGGCCCAGTTGGTCATCGATAACGAAGTTCTTTGAAATGATGGTTAGTTCGATTTTAAAAGGCTTCGATAAGTACTCAGAAATAGCAAAATCGCTGACTGCATGCTCGTTGCTTTTAGAATCTTTTGCCACAATCGTGCTGGCAGAAGGGGAGAAATTATCCGTCATAGGCTCGCCTGATAATGCTCGAAGATGTTCTGACATAAGGTTATGTCGATACTAACGAACTGACTTGATGTTAAAACTTTATATCTAAATTTATAGCATAAAGTAAATAATATAATAAGCATCATAACAAAGGCGTGAGGTGTTTCCATTTTATGAAAACAAATACCATTAATTTAATTATGGTAATTGGTTGCTGATTTATATTGTTAAATGTCATTTAAATACGAGGTTATTGCGACGCAGAAGGGGATATAGGGAGATCTTAAATTATATATAGAATAGCGTGTTGCTAGAGATAGTATGCCGTAGTAATAATATAAATATTGCTAGCATGTTACATTTCTGGGCTAGTGGTTATTCAAGGATAGAATAATGACGAACACAAAAATCTCGTTACGGTTTACCGTTGGAGGGATGTTTTTGCTTGCAACGGTGCTGACTGCGGTCGTTGCGGTTTCACTTCAATATTACTTCAGTAAAAAAATGGCGACGGAGCATACCTTGTCGAAGTTGACCATGGTATCTCAGGACTTAAGCGATTATATCGGTAACGTCGATTCAGATGCGATAAATACCGCTCGTTTACTCTCTTCAGTACATCGCTCTATTAGTCACCAAATCTCTCGAGAAGAGTCTCGTGGAATCCTCTCTGAAGCGATAAAAGACAATCCGCTGTTTTACAGTATCTATATAGGTTCTTCTAACGAGCGTTTCTTCCAAATCATCAATCTTGAGTCTTCACCTTTTGTTAGAGACAAAATTGGAGCTGATAGCTCAGATCGCTGGGTTGTTATTGAGATCAGTGACAGAGAAGCTGGCCGTATCCGCACGACCAAATACTATGACCTTGAGTTTAACCTCAGAGAGTCAAAGACAGAACCGAGCAATTACTTTCCGACGACAAGACCTTGGTACGTATCCGCGAATACAGAGACGGTCGAAAAAACGCAGCCTTACCTTTTCCAACATCTCCAAATCACAGGCCAAACTTATTCTCTAGCCTTTGAATCAAAAGCTGTTGGCGATACACAACATGTGATAGGCATAGATATCGTCTTGTCTTCTTTGGCAAGCAAGTTATCTGCGAGTGCATTGGATCTCGATGAAGACAGTCAGGTTGAATCTTTCTTATACTCCAAGTCAGGCAACATTATTGCGTCTAATCGTGATATTGAAACGACACAAGTACTTCCTCAAGCTAGTGAAATCAATTGGTCTTCTGATCAACAAGCCATCATAGAAAAAACACCTCCTTTGTTGTTCTCGAATCAAAAGGATTGGGGGCCGATGGATTTCTCTGTTTCTGGAGAACCACACGGTTACGCGATCGATCTCTTGAAAATGATCAGTGAGATGAGCGGGGTTAGATTTGAATTTGTGAATGGTTTTTCGTGGGCGGAGTTAACCGGCAAGTTTCAGGAAGGAAGCATTGATGGCCTGCATTCGATTCAGAACTACGCAAGCAATGGTGTGAAAGGTTTATACACTGACGCTATCTATGAACTACCTTTCTCTGTTGTAACTCGAGATGACGTCCAAACCCTATCAAATTACGCTGAACTTAAAGGTGAAAAAGTCGCGATTCTATCAGGGTGGTCGATTACACCTCAGTTGAGAACAGACTTCCCAAATATCGAGCTTGTTGAGTTTTCCGATATGGAATCGGCACTGGATGCTGTTGAGAATGGCGAATATTTTGCGGTACTAGACGCTAAGCCCGTGCTGTCGTTTTCATTGGATAAGTTTTTCCATGCAAACCTCAAAGTTAATGAAGCGCTCTCGGACTTGAAAGCTAGCTATCCAAATCAGTTCCACATTGTGCTGCAGAATAAACATCAACAGCTGTTACCGATCATCAACCAAGCCATAAATGCATTAACGGATGAACAGAAAGCCGCATTATCGCAAAAGTGGTATCAACATCCGGCCCTAAATACGGGCACAACCATTCCTTATACGGAGCTCTATGATAGAACTGCGACAGCGACCACCGAAGGTGAAATGGTTAAAATTGTTCTCAATGGTGAAGCTAAGCGTTTATATCTGAAAAAGATTGAGACGGGTGAGCAGTACTCTGAATATTTTGCAGTAGCGATACCAGAAGCGGAAATTTACAGTGCGGTGAACAAGCGAGTGGCAACCTCCATTGGCGTGACCGTGCTTCTTATGAGCCTAACCTTACCCGTTGCTTGGATCTTTGGTGCGCCTATTGTCCGGCCTATACGCCAATTAAAAGCCGAGACGAGTAAGATTAAGCTGCGTGATTATGACAGCGTGACTGTGCTTGATACTCGAATTAAGGAAATATGGGAGTTGTCAGTTGCAGTTAAAGAGATGTCAACAGAACTCAAACAACATGAGCAAACTCAAGAAGCGTTTGTTGAGTCGTTTATCAAACTCATCGCTCAAGCGATCGATGATAAGTCAGCTTATACGGCAGGGCATTGTAATCGTGTGCCAGAACTCGGCTTGATGTTGGCTGACGCGGCTGAGAAATCACAATCTGATCATTTCAAAGATTTTGAGTTTAAAAATGATGATGAGCGTCGTGAGTTTAGAATTGCGGCTTGGCTTCATGATTGTGGCAAAATCACGACACCTGAACACATCGTCGATAAAGGTACGAAGCTAGAAGCTAACTACAACCGAATTCACGAGGTGAGAACGCGATTTGAAGTACTTTGGCGTGATGCCGAGATTACGGCTTTGAGAAAACAACTTGAGGGTAAGTTACCAACGCAGAAGGTAACCGATGAGCTCGCAGCGACGAAGCAACAACTACAAGATGACTTTGCGTTTATCGCGACATCGAACGTCGGTGGTGAATTCATGAGTGATGATAAGGTCGCACGCATTCGCTCTATCGCTGAAACCACTTGGACGCGTAATTTCGACGATCAACTTGGCCTATCGCCAATTGAAGCGATGAATCGGGTATCGACTTCAAGCTTACCTGCAACTGAGCCGCTCTTGAGTGATAAGCCGGAGCATATCGTGAAAAGAGATAGGCCATTAGAATTTGACCCGAAACATCAAATCAAAATGGACGTTCCTGAGCATTTATACAATTTAGGTGAAGTCTATAACTTAAGTATTGCACGAGGCACATTGACCACTGAAGATAGGTTCAAGATAAATGAACACATGCTTGGCACCATCAAGATGCTGGAAAATCTGCCATTCCCGAAAGAGCTAAGCCGCGTGCCCCGTTATGCGTCGACTCACCATGAAACCCTTAAAGGTACAGGCTATCCAAGGAAGCTGACGGCTGAGGATCTTTCTATCCCAGAACGTATCCTGGTGATATCGGATATCTTTGAGGCGTTAACCGCTGCCGATCGACCTTACAAGAAAGCGAAGCCAATTAGTGTTGCTGTCGACATCATGCACAAAATGGCGTTGGACGAACATCTCGATATCGAACTGTTTAGATTGTTCTTAACTAGTGGTACGCATCTTCGTTATGCAGAAGAGTATCTCAAACCGGAACAGATTGATTTTGTTGATATCAATAAATACCTCGAAGTCACTCGTCAGATTGCTTGACCAAAGGTTGACTTGTTAGAACGAGTTCTATAAACGAAAGGCGCACCTGAGTGCGCCTTTTTTATATCTGTCTATCGTTGAGCTTGTGGATAGACATGGAGGAGCTGCGTTTGACAAGTTGAGCTGTTAGTTGTCGACACATTGTTTTCGACCAACTTTGAGGTAGGTAAGAGCTTGGTAAGCTCGTTCATGATTTAAGCTTATGAATAGCATGTGTTTATTGTCTTCTGTTGCTTCGTCTTACTACTTGTCTGCCGATTAATAAAAATACTACCTTAGTCTAAATTGTCGACAATCTACTTGATTGTCGACAATTTAATCGTGTATTTTATGTTCATGTTATGGAATTGTTGACAATTAAGACTCAACAATCAGAAGTGAGCAGCGTGAATATGAATACTGCGATAAAAGATCTCACCTTAAGTGCAAACACGAAAATACGTGTAAGCGATAAAGAAAATACCAAATCGGAAAGCCTGACTGAGTACCTCGTTGAGGCGATTGTTAACGGTGAACTACCACCGGGCAGTAAGATCTCGGAACCAGAGCTGGCGAAACGCTTCGAGGTAAGTCGAGGGCCATTACGTGAAGCGATAATGCGTGTAGAGGGACTTGGGTTGATTGAACGTATTCCTCACGTTGGAGCGCGAGTTATTACCTTTTCCGCAGACAAGCTGCTAGAGCTATATGCGGTGCGCGAGGCGTTAGAGGGAATGGCGGCACGCTTAGCGGCGAGACACATCACGCAAGAAGAGTTGATTGGGCTTGAAGGTTTACTGTCGACACATTCCCAACACATCGATGAAGTAGAGGGTTCTTCTTATTTTCATCAACATGGTGATTTCGATTTCCATTACCGAATTATCAAAGCAAGTCGCAATAGCAAGCTCATTTCATTGTTGTGTGATGAGCTTTACCACCTACTGCGCATGTATCGCTACCAATCGCCTAGAGCACAGTCTCGACCAAAAGAGGCGCTTGATGAACACAAATACATTCTAAAAGCGATTCGTAACCGTGATGAAGAGTTAGCGGAAATGCTAATGCGAAGACACATCTCGGGCAGTAGACTGCTTATAGAGCAACAAATTCAATCCAAAGACCTTGGTTAACAGGCGACTGATATTTGCCAGCGGATCTGCGTTGGCGAGAGCTAAACATCAGTAGTTATAAAGATTAGATAGAAATAAACAATTAACAGGGAGCGTCATTATGAAGTTATCAGCAGGAGCAAAGTTCCGACAAGCTGTGAAAGACAACGATCCATTGCAGATCGTCGGCACTGTGAATCCGTATTGCGCGATGATGGCAAAGAACTTGGGTCACCAGGCCATTTATTTGTCTGGTGGAGGCATCGCCAATGCGTCTTACGGCTTGCCTGACTTAGGTATCACCACATTGAACGATGTGTTGGTGGATGTTGAACGTATGACCAATGCGTGTGATTTGCCCTTGCTGGTGGATATCGATACGGGTTTCGGTGGCGCGTTCAATATCGCACGTACTATCCGCGCGATGGAAAAAGCAGGGGCAGCAGCAATCCATATGGAAGACCAAGTCGCTCAGAAACGCTGTGGTCATCGACCAAACAAAGCAATTGTTAGTCAGCAAGAGATGGTTGATAGAGTAAAAGCGGCAACAGATGCCAGAACCGACGAAAGCTTTGTGATTATGGCTCGTACGGATGCATTGGCGGTTGAAGGAATTGACAGTGCGATTGAACGAGCGATTGCGTGTGTTGAAGCGGGTGCGGACATGATTTTCCCTGAAGCGATGAATCAACTCGATCAGTACGTGAAGTTCTCGGCAGCGCTGAAATCAGCAACGGGTAAACATGTGCCTATTTTGGCTAACATCACCGAATTTGGTCAAACGCCGCTCTACAACTGTAACGAACTGGCGCAGTCGAGTGTCGATATGGTGCTTTATCCATTGAGTGCATTCCGTGCGATGAACAAAGCAGCAGAGAATGTGTACAAACACTTGCTGCTTGAAGGCAATCAAGAAGCACTGCTGGATTCCATGCAAACCCGTAAAGAGCTCTACGAGCATCTGAATTACCACGATTACGAGAACAAGCTTGATCAGCTGTTTTCGAGTGAAGAATAAATCCAACTTCAATTAATAAAAATCAACTTAATCCAATAACGTGAAATGTTAGTCGCCACATCCAGTTCCGATTTTAAAAAGCGTCGGACATATAAATAGTCAGCACCAAAGAGTGCAGGCGGCTAACAAAGAAAAGGAGTTCAACATGTCTGTATCTTTGAGTGATAAAGCAACTGTCGACAATGCGTCAACGGCGAACAATAACGTAGACAAGAATGAAAGCGCGAAACCAACCGGTACACCCGCGATTGGTGGTGCAGGGCTACGTGGCCAAAGTGCTGGAACGACCGCACTATGTACCGTGGGCCAGTCAGGAACGGGTTTAACTTATCGTGGCTACGATATTACCGACCTTGCCAATCACGCTCAGTTTGAAGAAGTGGCTCACCTGTTACTAAGAGGTCATTTACCCACTGAAAAAGAGCTCGATGACTACAAAGCCTTGTTAGTTGGCTTGCGTGGTTTACCTCAACCATTGAAAGCAGCTTTAGAACTGATCCCCGCAGATGCTCATCCTATGGATGTGATGAGAACGGGTTGTTCAATGTTAGGTAATTTAGAGCAAGAGTCAGACTTTTCTCAACAATTGCCTGCGACCGAACGTATGCTTGCGCTTTTCCCTGCCATTATTTGTTATTGGTACCGCTTTAGCCACGATGGTGTGCGAATTGATACTGAAGATCAAAGTGAAGAGTGTTTAGGCGGCTACTTCTTGAAGATGCTGACTGACAAGACGCCAAGTGAATTGCATAAGAAGGTGATGCACTGCTCGCTCACCCTTTACGCGGAACACGAGTTTAACGCTTCAACCTTTGCTGCTCGTGTTTGTGCCTCAACATTTTCGGATATTCATTCGTGTGTCACCGCAGCGATTGGTACGTTGAGAGGCCCTTTGCATGGCGGCGCCAATG
This sequence comes from Vibrio bathopelagicus, assembly GCF_014879975.1. Classification (NCBI taxonomy): domain Bacteria; kingdom Pseudomonadati; phylum Pseudomonadota; class Gammaproteobacteria; order Vibrionales; family Vibrionaceae; genus Vibrio; species Vibrio bathopelagicus. The sequence continues at coordinate 1,628,168 of NZ_CP062500.1, forward strand.
AAGCGGCGATGGAAATGATCCAAGATTGGAAAACCGTTGATGAAGCAGAAGCAAACATCATGACGATGCTTGCTAATAAGGACAAAATCATGGGCTTCGGTCATGCCATTTATCGTGAGAGCGATCCACGAAATGCCTTAATTAAACGTTGGTCGAAAGAGCTTTCCCAAGAAGTTGGCGACGAACAGCTTTATGCTGTGTCTGAGCGCGTTGAAGCCGTTATGAAGCGAGAGAAAGGCCTGTTCTGTAATGCTGACTTCTTCCATGCATCTGCTTATCACTTCATGGATATCCCAACTAAACTGTTCACGCCAATTTTTGTGATGAGCCGCCTTACAGGTTGGACAGCGCACGTGTTCGAACAGAGAGAAAACAATCGCATCATTCGTCCGAGCGCAGACTACACGGGTCCAGAGCATCAAGACTGGCTGCCTATTCATCTACGTTAATCCTCTATATCGAACCGACTTATATCTCGAGGTGACCTTTGTCTTCACATGATAAGACCTCGAGAACCAATGAATAGAATTTAACAGATAATGGTGGATGTATGTCTGATGTGAAACTTGAACGGACCCAGAACCTTGAACGAAACCAGTACCGTAAGCCTTTACCCGGTACTCCTTTAGAGTATTTCGACGCTTGTGAAGCGATAGAAGCGATATCACCCGGCAGCTATAAAACTTTGCCTTATACGTCGCGAGTATTGGCGGAACAATTAGTAAGACGTTGTAATCCTGAAACCCTTGAAGACAGCTTAAAACAGATCATTGAGCGTAAGAGTGACTTAGATTTTCCTTGGTATCCTGCGCGTGTCGTGTGCCATGACATTCTAGGTCAAACCGCTTTGGTTGATTTAGCTGGCTTACGCGATGCGATTGCGGATCAAGGTGGCGACCCTGCCAAAGTAAACCCAGTGGTCGAAACTCAATTGATTGTTGATCACTCTTTAGCCGTTGAACATGCCGGGTTTGATAGCGAAGCATTTGATAAAAACCGCGCCATTGAAGAGCGTCGAAACGAAGACCGTTTTCACTTTATTGAATGGTGTAAAACCTCGTTTCAAAACGTAAGTGTGATTCCTGCAGGTAATGGAATTATGCACCAGATTAACTTAGAGAAAATGTCTCCGGTTATTCAATCCAAAGAAGGCATAGCGTTCCCTGATACCTGTGTCGGTACCGATAGCCATACGCCTCACGTTGATGCTTTGGGCGTAATCGCAATCGGAGTGGGTGGCTTGGAAGCCGAGACTGTGATGTTAGGTCGTCCTTCGATGATGCGATTGCCTGATATTGTCGGCGTTAAACTGACTGGTCAAAGACAAGAAGGGATAACGGCAACGGATATTGTCCTCGCGATTACTGAGTTTCTTCGCAATGAGAGAGTGGTCTCAAGCTATTTGGAATTCTTCGGTGAAGGGGCTCGTGCACTAACCATTGGTGACCGCGCAACAATATCGAACATGACACCAGAATATGGTGCGACTGCGGGTATGTTCTACATCGATGAGCAGACTATTCAATATCTCAAGCTGACAGGGCGAGAACCCGAACAGGTTGAGCTAGTTGAGCGTTACGCCAAACAAACCGGACTATGGGCTGACGATCTAGATTCTGCTCAATACGAACGTGTGCTTGAGTTTGATTTGTCTAAAGTTGAGCGCAACCTTGCGGGGCCTTCGAATCCTCATCGCCGTTTGCCAACCAGCGAACTTGCCAATCAAGGCATCAGTCAAGCATCCTGGAAAGAGCAACACGCTGAAAGATATTCCGACGACCAAATGCCAGATGGCGCCGTGATCATTGCGGCGATTACCTCTTGTACCAATACCAGTAACCCAAGAAACGTCGTCGCCGCTGCTTTGGTCGCTAAGAAAGCCAATCAGCTTGGATTAGTTCGCAAGCCGTGGGTTAAAACGTCATTCGCTCCAGGTTCAAAGGTGGCCAAGTTATATCTTGAATCTGCAGGTTTGCTGCCTGAACTTGAACAATTAGGCTTTGGTATCGTCGGCTATGCCTGCACTACCTGTAACGGAATGAGCGGTGCCTTAGACCCAGCTATTCAAAAAGAGATCATAGACCGCGACCTGTATTCAACCGCCGTATTATCTGGGAACCGAAATTTCGATGGTCGAATCCATCCTTATGCTAAACAAGCGTTTTTAGCTTCACCGCCATTGGTGGTTGCTTATGCTTTAGCTGGCACGATTCGATTTGATATCGAGAAAGACAGCCTAGGTACAGACAATAACGGCCAACCAATCTACCTAAGTGATTTGTGGCCAAGTGATGCAGAAATTGATGAGGTTGTCGGTGAGCATGTTAAGCCTCAGCAATTTCAACAAATCTACGTGAAAATGTTCCAGCCAGACGAGGAACAGGTGACTAGTGAGCCGCTTTATGATTGGCGACCTCAGAGCACTTATATACGCAGACCTCCATATTGGGAAGGGGCACTTGCTGGTGAGCGAAGCCTTTCTGGTATGAGACCTTTGGCGATCTTAAGTGACAATATCACCACGGATCATCTATCGCCTTCAAACGCGATTCTCGCTTCGAGTGCGGCAGGTGAGTATTTGGCGAAAATGGAAGTTCCAGAAGAGGACTTTAACTCTTATGCGACTCATCGAGGTGATCACTTAACCGCACAACGAGCGACATTCGCTAACCCGAAGCTGTTTAATGAAATGGTGAAAGATGCTGGAGAAGTCGTGCAAGGCTCATTAGCAAGGGTTGAGCCTGAAGGTCAAGTCACTCGTATGTGGGAAGCGATAGAAACCTACATGAATCGTAAACAACCTCTGATTGTCGTTGCTGGCGCAGACTACGGACAAGGCTCTTCACGCGATTGGGCGGCTAAAGGCGTGCGGTTAGCGGGTGTTGAAGTGATTGTTGCAGAAGGCTTTGAACGCATTCACAGAACCAACTTGGTCGGCATGGGTGTATTGCCTCTGCAATTCAAAGTGGGTACGGATCGAAATACTTTAGAGCTGGACGGCACCGAGCTTTACGACGTGTATGGTGATATTGAAGCAGGCTCTGATTTAGCTTTAGTGATCACTCGTAAAAACGGAGAAAAGCTGGATGTTCCCGTGGCCTGCCGACTAGACACCGCAGACGAAGTGAATGTGTACAGCGCTGGTGGCGTGTTGCAACGTTTCGCCAAAGACTTTCTCGCCCAGTAGGAGCTTGTGATGAACACTAAACAGATAAAAGTGCCTGCGACCTATATGCGGGGAGGAACGAGTAAAGGTGTCTTCTTTAGCTTGAATGATTTACCTGATTCAGCGCAAGTTGCTGGAGAGTCGAGAGATAAGTTGTTACTGAGAGTCATTGGCAGTCCAGATCCGTATGGTAAACAAACCGATGGAATGGGTGGCGCAACATCGAGTACCAGCAAAACCGTGATCGTGTCGAAGAGCAACAGAGTCGATCACGATGTTGATTACCTCTTTGGTCAAGTGGCAATAGACAAGCCGTTTGTCGATTGGAGTGGTAACTGCGGAAACCTATCTGCAGCGGTAGGTCCATTTGCTATTCATAGTGGCTTAGTCGATTCAAACCGTATTCCAAAAAACGGTGTGGTCGAGGTGCGAGTATGGCAAGTGAACATAGAGAAAACCATCATTGTTCATGTTCCTATCGTTAATGGTGAAGTCCAAGAGTTGGGTGATTTTGAACTCGATGGTGTCACTTTCCCAGCTGCTGAAATCCAAGTCGATTTTCTAGACCCAGCTGATGCGAGTGGCTCCATGTTCCCAACGGGGAATGTCGTAGATTTTTTAGATGTTCCTGAATTGGGGTGTATCAAAGCGACTTACATTAACGCTGGTATACCGACCATTTTTGTTGATGCGGAATCGGTGGGATATCAAGGTACTGAGCTTCAATTGGATATCAACAGTGATTCGAAAGCTTTGGCATTGTTTGAATCCATCCGAGCACATGGCGCAGTTGCAATGGGACTTATCGATTCCTTAGAACAAGCGGAATTACGTCAACACACACCGAAAGTCGCGTTTGTTGCTAAGCCTCAAGCGTATCAGGCTTCAAGTGGTAAATCGGTATCAGTTGACGATACCGATCTTCTGGTACGAGCTTTGTCTATGGGGCAATTACATCACGCTATGATGGGCACTGCTGCGGTCGCCATTGCTTCAGCGGCGAGTGTTCCGGGTACGTTAGTTAACTTAGCAGCCGGTGAGGGGCCCCGTGATGTTGTGACTTTTGGTCATCCATCAGGAACCTTGAAGGTGGGTGCTAAAGCTCTGCAGACGGAAAGCGGTTGGAAAATAGAAAGGGCGATAATGAGTCGTAGTGCCCGAGTGATCATGGAAGGTGCCATTCGTGTGCCTTTTCCTAAGTAAAGCGATTGTCGTGATCAGTTAAATGTTCCGAAAACAACGCTGAGAGAAGAGTGCACCCAAGTGAACGGCCAAAAGCTAGGCGCTTGGAAAAATGGATAAATCATGGAGGAGGCACTATGTCTGCTACGAATCGAATGACTAGAAAAACAGATTACATCACCGAGTATCAATGGGCGAGGGAAGACCCAAATTCGTTTTGGGAAACACAATCACAAGCGATAGATTGGTTTGAGTCACCAAAAACGATCTTACAAACTGACGACAACGGTATTGAGCGTTGGTTTCCTGATGGGGTGATGAACACCTGCTGGTTGGCGTTGGATTATCATTGTGAACATGGTCGTGGTGATAAGGTCGCGCTGATTTACGACTCACCCGTTACGGGTATTAAGTCGTCTTACACCTACAATGAGCTTCGTGAACAAGTGGCTAAGACCGCTGGTATGTTGGCAGGACAGGGCGTAACCAAAGGCGATCGTGTGGTTATCTACATGCCGATGATTCCTGAAGCGGCAATGGCAATGCTAGCCTGTGCAAGGTTGGGCGCAGTGCACTCTGTGGTGTTCGGTGGTTTTGCGCCCCACGAGCTTGCGGTTCGAATTGAAGATGCTGAGCCCAAGGTCTTGATTACCGCCTCATGTGGTATCGAAATCAACAAAGTTCTGCCGTATAAACCGATGGTTGACCGAGCCATTATGGATAGTCGTTGGAAGCCTGAAAAAGTCGTAGTGTTCCAAAGAGAGCAATGCCTTTCAGAATTAAACAACGAACGTGATTTGCATTGGCAACAAGTCGTTGCAGGCGCTGAGCCTCATGAGTGTGTCCCCGTTCTGGCGACAGACCCGTTATATATTTTGTATACCTCAGGCACGACAGGTAAACCCAAAGGTGTTGTACGTGATAATGGCGGACATGCTGTTGCGATGAAATACTCGATGAGCACTATCTACGATATGCCGCAAGACGGCGTGTTTTGGGCTGCTTCCGATGTCGGCTGGGTGGTTGGGCATTCCTATATTGTTTATGCGCCACTGATTCATGGCTGTACGACCATTTTGTTTGAAGGTAAGCCAGTACGAACGCCAGATCCGGGCGCGTTTTGGCGTGTGTGCGAAGAGTACAAAGTCGATGTGTTGTTTTCCGCGCCAACAGCATTTAGAGCAATCAAGAAAGAAGATCCTGAAGGCGAGTTGCTCACCAAGTATGACTTATCATCGCTCAAGTCGATTTTCATGGCGGGAGAGCGCTTAGACCCGCCAACATTGGATTGGGTCGAGTCTTATACCAATAAACCGGTTATCGACCATTGGTGGCAGACGGAGACGGGTTGGGCTATCTCTGCAAATCCTACAGGGCTTGAGTCTTTGCCAGTAAAGGCGGGCTCTTCAACGAAACCTGTACCGGGTTATCAAGTGGAGATCCTCAATGAGTTGGGTGAAATAGCACAAACGAATCAACAAGGTTTTGTGGCACTCAAACGACCATTACCGCCTGGTTGTTTACCTACGGTATGGCGTAATCATGATCGGTTTGAATCCGGCTATTTGAGTCAGTTTCCAGGCTATTATGTTTCTGGTGACGGTGGCTATCTCGATGAAGACGGTTATCTATTTATCATGGGTCGTATTGATGATGTGATTAACGTCGCAGGACATAGATTGTCTACTGGTGAAATGGAAGAGATCGTTGGTGGTCACCCAGCAATTGCTGAATGTGCCGTTGTTGGTATTCACGACGACTTGAAGGGGCAGCTCCCACTAGGCTTAGTCGTGCTAAAAGATGGCGTGAAAGTCGATGGCACTGAGCTGCAAGCTGAGCTAGTGGGTAAGGTTCGAAATGAGATTGGTGCGGTTGCATGTTTTAAGCAAGCCTTGGTGGTCGAGAGGTTGCCTAAGACGCGCTCGGGCAAGATCTTACGTAGAACCATCCGACAGATAGCCGAAGGCGAGCAATATGTGGTGCCTTCAACGATTGATGATCCAACAAGCCTAACGGAAATTGCAGAAAAGCTTGGTAAGTAAGACTAAGTTAGGTTTTAGCTTGGTGGTTTAGATTAAGATTGGTCTGGATTATTGAAGCATAACTCAGTGTGATGCTTTACCTAAACTCGGCTTTATTCATCTCGCAATTCAGCGCATTTACTATGACCTCATTATGAATCCCACATATTGAGGTCTTTTTATGCGAGCTTACTTTTTGTTGAGTGCTTTACTGATAAGTGGTGCTGCTAGTGCCAGTATTTCAAAGGATGAAGCGAGTCGGGCATTGCTAGAACCTTTGAGCCATCCCAAGATATTTAAATGTGTCTCCAAGACAGGTGTCGATTTGTACCAAGCCGTGTTTGATATTGGTGTCGGGTATGGTGCTGATCCAATTAACTCCAAGATGATCGTCAATTCAAGAAAAGGCCGCTACGAGTATCAAATTTTAGGCGCGGTGAAGTCACAAAGAGCGGGCGAAATCGTGGTGCTGACTCGCCACCAAGGAGACGGTGTTCAAGTTGCCGCTATGATTGATGAGGGAAATGGTAAGGTACTGGGTATAGGAGATAAAAATCATTATCGGGATTGTGGTGTAAGGCCACCCGTTAGCACAGCCGATATGCAGAACTTTTGGTCCAAGGCTAAAAGCTAAAGCTGAACTAGAAAAGCTATAGAGAGAAGAGTTATGGATGCGACCTTATTGGTCGTTTTTTTCGCTATTTAATTTTTGATGATCAGAGTTCAATCAAGGGTGTGTGTCACCCTCTAGTTATGTGTTGGTTAAATAATACATAGCTGAATGTTATGTATCTTCTAAACTTGGTTTTATTTATCTCGTTATCGGTTCTATTTAAGATGGCTTCATTCCAAACGAAGAACTAAGCGAGACTCCTATGACATTCACTAAACCTTTTCTTTTAGCGACACTGATTGTGACTCTTTCTGGCTGTGCATCTCCTGCAACAGACAACGAAAATGAAAACGCAGCGCGTAATCGTGGTGCGATTGGTGGTGCCTTATTAGGAGCAACAGCAGGCGCGTTAACTGGAGACGCAAGCTTAGCCGTTAAGGGCGCAGCGTTAGGCGGTGTGACTGGGGGTGTTGCGGGTTCTATGAAAGACACGGATGACGCGCGAAATGCTCAGCGAACTCAAGTGACGGCAGATGGTTTAGCCCAAGATAATCGTACTGACGCTGAAAAGCGCGTTGCAGAAGTGGAAGCGGAAATTAAGCTTATTGAACTGGAACAACAGCTTGCTGAACTCAATGAAGCGAAAGAAGACAACGGCGCATAAGGCGAGAGCTTCGATACACGTTTCATCAATTCAATCTAAATCAAAACAAATGGTCACTTTATGTGGCCATTTTTGCATCTAAAACCCTCAGTTCAAACAACGAATTAATTCAATAACTTGTATAGATACTCACTGCAAGTAAACTAGACTCAGTTTAATTATCAATTGGGTTTGAGAAACGTACTTGTCATGAATGTCATCTTAAGGGCTGCAAAGCACACCGATCTAGAGCAACTGAATGAGTTGATGTTTGATCTTCACCACCATCATCATATGGCGTGTCCTGAACATTTTAAAACGGCGGAAGAGATAGAGCAGGAAAAGAGTATTGCACGATACTTAGATGATCCTGAGTGCTTGGTGTATGTGGCATTAAAAGGTGAGCTGATTGTTGGCTTCATCTCGGGGCATTTTTGTGAGCTTATTTCTACCGTGAGTAAACCGGTTCAGATGGGCAGTGTCGATGAGCTTTTTGTGTTGCCGGAATACCGAAAAGCGGATGTGGCTCAAATGTTGTTTAATCGCGTTGAATCTACTTTTGAAGATTATGGTGTCACCCAGGTTTTTGTGGAGGTTTGGGACTTTAATTCACCTGCCAAGGACTTCTATCAAAAAATGGGGTTCACACCTCACATTCAATGGATGAGAAAGGCTTTGAACAAAACATAGACAGCGATTTTGTGTGGGTTTGATTACACTAAGCAAGATGTATTAGCTGTCTTCTTTTTCTTCTCTTATTTTTAGGTAAATTCGTTGGTTATTCGATATTTATTAGTTTTTATTCTGTCTCTTTTGAGTGCTACTTCCGCTTGGGCTAACAACACCTTGCCTGATCATATCGCGGGCGCTTTGTGTGTAGTACGTGCTGATAACCAAATCGTGTTGGTTGATGAATTGATCACCGGTCATTTATCTCTGCCGGGTGGAACAGTGGTCTCTGGTGAACCGCCAGCGGTTGCAGCGCAACGTGAAACTTGGGAAGAGGCGGGTTTGTCCGTTACGGTCGGTGATGTGTTGGGTTATACCGACAGTGCCGTTGTGTATGATTGTATTTCTGATTCTGAAGTGATCAGCTACCAAGCTCGAAATGAGTTAGGTGGCTTTGAGCTACCAATTTGGTTCGCTCCTCATTATGGGGTGGAAGTGAGCAGAGCGATGCTATTGCCGCCAACTGAATTGGAAGCAAACCAATATCGCTATCCTGAACAATGGCCTGAGATTAACGAATTTTTTCTATCCGCGACAAATCAACCGGTGACTTACGTGACTGAGCTGGTGGGCGCAGCTCCTAAAGTTCATCAAGTTGAATTGAACTGGATTGTTTCACTTCAAAACACGTTTGATAATCTGCCGAATGTTTTTGCTAATACGGTACTTTTGACAGACTTATTCGCGAAGCCGTGGATCTTTATCGTGGTTTTGCCGTTAGTCGCTTGGTATTTTGGCCGTAATTTCGCGTTGAAATTTGGTTTCACGCTGATATCAGTGACTCTCCTTACTTTAATTGCTCACCAAGGCTTTGGTTTTCCACGCCCACATGCCTACCTTCCAACACTGAAATTGGTGATGAGCAGTGGGTATAGTTTTCCTAGCCTGTTAGCGGCCTTATGGGTCAGCTTAACCTTGTTAGTGCTTTGGAAGTTAAAGCGTTTGTTTGATCAGAAATCGCTCGCGATGGTGGTCGTTGGTCTGCTTTGGATCATGCTGTTTAAGTCATACTCTGGTAGTGCATTCTTTAGTGATGTACTGATGGGCGGCCTTATGGGCGCATTAGCGGCGTGGCATATCGTGAGATTAGACGCGAAACCTGATGTTGATATTAGTGTATTGCTAAGCTCTAAAGCTGTTTGGTGGGGCTTATGCTTGATATCGGTTGTGTTGACGGTTATCTGGCCATTACCGACATTCACTTTTTGGTTGGCAATTTTGATGACGATTGCATGTTTAGTGACGTTGACGGACTCAAAACCTTTGGTGGGTCAGTTTTCGTTTAAGATCGTGGTTGGGGTTATTGTTATGTTACTTACCGGCAATTTGTTGATCAGTTGGGCTGGGAACTTTGTCTCATTTAGTGGTATCGCTTCATTTATTGTAGAGACCTTACGTTTTCCAATCTTGATTTTGTTCGGTGTCGTGGCATTTCGTCTGCCTTGGGCTAGACAATAATAAGTGGAACGACTCATGTAAAAAAGAAGGCTGTGCAATGCACAGCCTTCTTTATATCAATGTACTTTAGGGTGAGACAGATAAAGTAGAGGGCTCTATCTAGTGCTTATGAGTTGAAGATAAACTTTTCAATCGCGACAGCTACACCGTGCTCGTCGTTGCTCGCCGTAATGTAATCAGCGAGCTTCTTGGTTTCTTCCATTGCGTTTTCCATAGCAATACCCATGCCCGCGTATTCAAGCATATGGTGATCGTTTTCAGCATCGCCCATACAGATCACTTCTTCCGCAGCAATCCCCAAATGTTTAGCAATAGCCTCAATACCCACACCCTTGTTTGAATTTGGGTTTAAGAACTCTAAGAAGAAAGGTGCACTTTGCACAATGGTAAATTGAGTCTTAAGCTCTTGTGGCAACTTGCTGATGATTTCGGTGAGCTTGCTTGGCTCAGCAACAATCATAGTTTTGATGATTTCGTGGTCGTCTTCTAGTTGAGAAAAGTCGAACTCGGTAATATCTAAGCCGTTAATACGCGCTTCAATAGCGGTGTATTCATTGTTTTCAGGAGTGATTAAGCCATGAATCTTGCTGAATGCATGAACATAACCACCAAGTTGTTCAGCGAGTGCTGCGATCTCTTTCGCTGCTTTACCATTGCTGATTTCACTATGAATCAGTTCTTTTGTAGAGATATTTTGAACCATAGAGCCGTTGTAGAAGAGCACAAAGTCATCTTCGCCGTTGATTGAAAGCTCGTCTAACTTACTTTGCATACCTTCTAAAGGGCGACCAGAAGCCAGAACCACTTTCACACCTGCAGCCCGTGCTTTAGCAATCGCGTCTTTATTCTCTTGAGAAATCACTTTGTCACTGTTGAGCAGAGTGCCATCCATATCAAGAGCAATCAGTTTGTACATGTTGTTCCTTACTAAAAAATTAAAAGCTAACGAAATCTAATGGGCGAAAGGATAAGGGAACTTGAAAGTTCAGGCTAGGGCTTTGATCAACTCATTTATCAGTACTCATTTGTTTGACCAAAAGGAGCAAGTGCTTTAAGGTCTGCGGTTGATTAATTTCATCAAATGATTGAGCTGAGGGTAAGTTGTACAAGATTAATGAAATGTTTGAAACCATCCAAGGTGAGGGCGTGTTTACGGGCGTTCCTGCTGTGTTTGTTCGTCTACAAATTTGCCCAGTAGGCTGTTCTTGGTGTGACACCAAACAGACGTGGGAAGCATTACCTGAAGATGAAACTAGCCTTGGCGATATCATGGTTAAGACAGAGGATTCACCGACTTGGTCTTCAATTGATGCTCAAGGCATCGTGAATGAATACATCAAGCAAGGTTACACGGCTAAGCACATTGTGATTACCGGTGGTGAGCCGTGCATTTATGATCTTGTCCTCTTACTGAAGCATTTGAGCAACACGGTTGTCGCTGCCAGATTGAGACCAGCGGAACATCAGAAGTCAAAGCAACAATTGACACTTGGGTTACAGTGTCACCAAAGGTGGCGATGAAAGCCAAGTTGGATATCCTTGATAGCGCACTCGTTCGTGCGAATGAAATCAAACACCCTGTTGGTACTGGTAAAGATATCGAGCAACTAGATGCTCTTATTGCTAGAGCCGATGTTCCTGAAAATACAGTCATTGCACTTCAGCCTATCAGCCAAAAAGAACGTGCAACGCAACTGTGTATTGATACTTGTATCGAACGTAATTGGCGTTTGTCTATTCAAACTCACAAATATTTGAGCATCGCATAGGTTGCATTTATTTACTGGCCTAGATAAGTCGCTAGTCGAAGATTTAAGTAAGGATTTAAGATGAAAAAAGCAGTCGTAGTATTCAGTGGCGGTCAAGACTCAACAACGTGTCTTGTTCAAGCATTAAAAGAGTACGATGAAGTTCATGCGATCACGTTTGATTATGGTCAGCGCCACAAATTAGAGATTGAAGTGGCTGAATCATTGTCGAAAGAGCTTGGTGTGAAAGCGCATAAAGTGATGGATGTGACGCTGTTAAACGAGCTAGCGATCAGCTCTCTAACTCGTGATGATATCCCTGTATCACACGAGCTACAAGAGAACGGATTGCCGAACTCGTTTGTTCCTGGTCGTAATATTCTTTTCTTAACTTTGGCAGGTATTTACGCGTACCAAATCGGTGCTGAAACTGTGATTACTGGTGTGTGTGAAACAGACTTCTCTGGCTACCCTGATTGTCGCAATGATTTTGTAAAAGCGATGAATTCTGCGCTTGTACAGGGCATGGACAAGAAGCTTGATATTAAAACACCACTGATGTGGCTGAACAAAGCTGAAACATGGGCGATGGCCGACCAATATTCAGCACTTGAGCTTGTTCGCAATAAAACACTGACTTGCTACAACGGCATCATCGGCGACGGTTGTGGTGATTGTCCTGCATGTGAACTAAGAAAAGTTGGCCTTAACGATTACATAGGTGATCGCGAAGGCATTATGGCTGAGTTGGTTCGCAAACAGGCCGAGAATAAATAACATCAGGTAAGTCGATTGGGTCGTTATAAGCATCGATGATGCAGTTTCGGCCATTACTTTTCGCTTGATAAAGTGCTTGGTCAAGAACCGAATACAAGTCATCAAAGTCACTTAATGCGTCTGAGGTTGCTAGATAAGCAAAACTCGCGGTTACATTGAGTGGCTTTTTGCTTTCTGATAAGAAGACAGTGCTTGATATCGCGTAGTGCAACTCTTCAACACGCTCTCGTACTTCAGAAGGTTTAGTGTCGGTCAGCATGATAAGAAACTCTTCACCGCCTAAGCGGCCAAACAATTCATCAGTCATCAAGTGCTTTCTTATTTGTTGACTAATATGGACGAGTGCTCGATCACCAGTAGGGTGGCCATGTTCGTCATTTATCCTCTTGAACTTATCTAGGTCTAGCAAAACCAGAACGTGTTGCTTATCCGCGCCTTTACAGCGTTTCACTCGTTTGATTCTTCGTATTATTTCGGTGCGGCCGTACGCTTTTGTCATTGCGTCAATTGCTGCTTTTGCGCGAATAGCTTTATTAGTGAATACCATAAAACTTGCCCCACATAACAATAGAATAACAATGATGTTGTAGACCCACTTTTGATGCTCAATTTTTTCGATATGAAGTTGGTCGAGTTTTGCTTGATGTACTAGAAAAGAGTTTTCTAGCTCTTGCTCGTATTTGGCATGGGTGAGATCTAGCGCTTCAAATGCAAGCCGGTTATCGATATCTCGTGCTTCCATTTGTATGGTCGAGTATCGTTGGTAGAAATAGAAAGCCTGCTGGTAATCATTGAGTACTTGATGAATTTCTGAAAGCTGAAGAAGCGCTTGAGCAATGTACTTATGTCTTGTGACTTGCTCGGCTAACTCTAAAGCTTGCTGTGCATAATTCAGCGCTTCCTTCGTTAGTTTTCTTTCTTCGAACATGTCGCTGATTGCTAAGTACGCGTTTATGCGAATAACATCGTTGTTTAGCTCGCTGGAGTCGGACAGAGACTCGACTAAATAGTCTCTCGCCAAATCATAGTCGTTGGTTTGTGTGTAGGCTTTGCCTAAACCAAGGTTTGTCAGAGCGATGCCGTAGTTATGGGATGAGGTACTCAACAGTACTTTGGATTTCTTAAAGTGGGTAATCGCTAGGTCGCTTTGACCTTGACTAAGATACAAATCAGCCAAGCTATGATGTACTTGAGCTTTCATCAAATCTGAAGCGTCGGCTCTGAGTTCGAGCGCTTCTTTTAGATACTGCGCTGATTTATCGTATTGCTTTAGCTCTTTGAGCAAATTACCTACATCGTTATAGATTCCCGAAATATCATGTCCTTGTGGGAACACGTTGATCAGTGCGAGATAAGTACTTAACGCTGCTTGATAGTCGCTACGAAAATGGTGATTGTTGGCGATGACTCGATAAGTTCCAAATTTAGGTAATACTGGATCTGCGATGTCGCGTAGGTCGGATTGAAGCGCAGAGCAGTAATAATTCGCTTGATGGTATTTTGCTTGCTCGTTCAGAGAACGACATAACTGGTACTTTAGTAATGCTTTTCCGGTCAAGTCGCTACGTGATTGCATTTTCGCTAAAAGTGTCAGAAAGCCTTGTTGTGCTTCCTCATATTGGCCTTTGCCGTCTTTCATCAATGCAGAAATAAACGTTGTTTCTATCACTTGGTAGTCGCTGTCGTTTGAAGCGACTCCGTAAAATGGCTGATCGCGGTGGCTCATGTATTGATACAGAAGAGACGCTAGGTAAAGCTTATCCCCATATGCTGTTGAGCTCGTATAACGTGTTTGCAGCATGTTTAATGCGCGCTCAGGGGAGTGATTTAAAGTGGAGAGATAAAGTGCATTCCAATTAGCATTTGGCGTGGTGTTTGCCTCTTGATTAGAGGAACTGATTGGTGAATCGTGGTGACGATCCGGCGTTGATACTTCGCTATAGGAATAAAAGCTAGTGAAAAGCAGAAAGGTAATTAAAACAGAGTGAATCACAAGAAAGTATCAATCAGATAAAGAACGATATTCTATTATTAGTTTGATGTTGCTTCAATTTTTGGATGAGGTTAGTGGGAGGTTGTGCGAGGGAGGTCTCTAATTTATTGAGAGTTATCAGAGGTATATCGGCCGTACGCTTTCGCACGACCGATATTGGAAATTAGATGTATAATTTCGCTAGGTCAGAAGGCTCAAGTTCTTTGCCTTCTAATGTTGCATTCCAGTTAGTACCAACAAGAACGCCGTCTTCAGCAAGAGTCAGTAACCAATCTTCTACAAAGATATCTAGTGGAATTTCTAATACTTCAAAGTCAGCCCACTCTTCAACGTTGTGAGTCTGAGCATCTTCTTTTGAAGACCAAAAAGGCATCACTTCGCTGCTTTCGAATTCACTTGAGTCACATGCTAGCCAACCTTCTTCATTGCGAAGGCCCCATACCAGTTTAGTTTCTTGTGTTTCAGAAACGAAAAGTTCTAGATTTGCTTGAGTATCAGCTGTTAGTTTGCTCATGGATTAATTCTCTATGTTGATAACGAGGCAAGATTAACATTATAGACGGCTTAGGTACATGCTATTCAAGGAATTATCACCATACTGAAACGTTAGCTTAAGATAGCGATTCAGTATGGTGAAAGTAGTTTTGAAGCTACTTTTTGATTTTGGTGAAGATGTGCCACTCTTCTTTTATGTTGCCTTTAAATCCAACAACAGAAGCGACAACTTTTCGGTGAAGTGCGTGATTGATTTGGGTGTCATCACTGCTGAAGTCTGAATCACCGTGACCGACGATATTGACTCTAGACGGTTGAATACCATTGCTGATCAGAGCCCGTTTTACATGAGCAGCGCGCTCTTTTGACAGCTTCAAATTGTGTGCTGCATTGCCCACTTTACTAGCATAACCTTGTAATTCGATACTCGTGCTTTCATAACGCTTCAAAAATGCTGCCATCTGGCGTATTTGCCCAAGAAAGACCGGGTTAATTTCAGTAGAGTTATTGGCGAAGAGTATGTGAAGCTCTTTTTGCTCGGTGGATTCAAAATATGAACCACAACCGTCGTTATCTATTTCAGCGCCAATTTGTGTATCGGCACATAAATCACGAGCATTGATTACGCCATCATTATCATCATCTTGTAGATCGTAGATTTGAGTGACAGGCGGAAGAGCGTGATATTCAAATTCGTCCTCGTTGTTTTCAGCTATAGCGTTGGTAGATACAGCCATGAAGCAAAGCGATAATACTGTGTTGGTAAGCTTCATTAATATTCCACCTTTTCATTCCATTTTTCTGGGGTTTCAACTCGTAAACCGATGAGTAGGTTACCAGTTGCGTTCATTACGCGATATTTTGCGTATTGCTCGTCATACTTAGCATCCAAATAGCCTTTACGAGCTTCAAACAACTCGTTCTCAGTGTTAAGCAAGTCGAGAAGGGTACGTTTACCGATGCGATATTGTTTCTCGTACGAGATAACCGTATCTGATGCCGAATCTACGTGATCTGACAGGAACTCTTTTTGCTGCACAGTTAAATCAAGTGCGCTCCACGAAAGGCGTAAGCTCTCTTCTACATTACGATAAGTGCTCTCGCGAAGATCCTTGGCTTTATTCAATTGGTAGGCTGCACTTTCTGCTCGGTCTTGATCTGAGCCTCCGTTATAGAGGTTATACCTCAAGCGAACCATGGCAGAGAACTCGTCACTGCTACCCGGTGTGCCTCCGGCATCATCACGCCAGGTTTGAGCCGCTTCAAAAGAGACGGTCGGGTAGTTGGTGCTTTTCGATTGTTTGTACTGAAATTTCGCTGAATCCACATCCGCTTGCGCGATCTTAATCACTGGATGTTGATTAAACGCTTTCGCTAATGCGCCATCGACGGTGTAAGGAATTGCGCCAGCATCTGCACGAGGGAAGGTTAATCCTAGCGGAGATTGGCCTACAAGCCTTTTAAATTGAGTGTGGGTATCAAAAAGGTTATTTTGCGCAGCAAGTAAGTTCCCGTGAGCCTTCGCAATACGAGCCTCTACTTGTGACATATCTGCCGTTGAACCAATACCAGACTCAACACGCTTACGAATGTCACTATAAATCTCTTTGTGTGTCGCTAGGTTGTTTTCTGACAGTGACAGCACTTCATAGGCTTTTACTGCATCGAGGTAAACCTTAGTGACTTCTAATGCGATGTCTTGCGCGTTCGATAGCAGTTGATAGCGTACAGATTCTGCATCAGCCGCGGTACGATCGATATCATTTGACGTATTCGCGCCATCCCATATTAGTTGGGTCAACGTAATCGTCGCTTCTTTTCGTGTCAGATCTGTCGTGTTCTGGTTGGTTGCAAGGTCGGTATGTTCGTACCCGATCCCTCCATCTAAGTCTATACTTGGACGATAAGCTCCGCCTGAGGCATCGTTAAGGTAACGCTTACTTACGTATTCATTATACGCACTTTTGATTTCAGGGTTACTTTCTAAAGTAAACGCAACGGCTTGCTCTAAGGTTTGAGCTTTAGTCGGCAAACTCAATACGATAGCTAACCCTAATGTAGTCGTTTGAATCCAATTCAATTTGCATCTCCCCAAAATAGGCCGACATCTAACTCTGCAGTTTGAAAGCTTACATACAAAATTTAGATGAACCGCCAAAAAAATCACGATCGCTAAATTAGCAGTCGTCAATAGTTGTAAAATTGTTAACCGATCGCCGTGCGTTTTATGATGTTTTTAAGCACTTAAATCTTACGTTAATATTCGAATTATCTTGCGCTAACACAATAACTTATATTGATTGATAGAGCACCTAAATTGTCACTTCATGTGATCATTGTCATAGCTATGCATCTGATGTTGTTAAATAGTAGATTCATAACTATGAATTATATGACTTTAGGTGTTATATTTTAACTAATATTATAAATATAATGTCACTATTTTGACGTTACTGACAAAAAATGGTTTTAGGGGTTTATATGGACATGACAACTTTGAATTTGGGCGGTGCCTTAGCACTGGGCCAGCGCATTGTTATCTCGGTAGATGGTACGATTAAAGTCTTAGAAGAAGGCGAGCCACTACAGATTGGGGATGTCGTTCTTGAATCCCAAAATGAACCTAATGCCCCTCAGGTGTCTGCTAAGCGATTTTCACCGGATGATGGTGGTGAAGTGGAACTCGACCAAGATATTGCGGATATTTTTGCCGCATTAGAAGAGGGTCAAGATCCAACAGAATTAGGTGAAGAGTTCGCTACCGCTGCTGGCCAGAATGGCTCAAGCTTAGGAACTAGCGGAACTATCGAGCGAGATGGTGAAGAAACGATTCCTAATACAGAGTTTGTTACTACGGGATTTGAATCGCTTGGCCTATCTCGCACTCAGAGCCTGAGCTTACTTGACGCTTATCGTTCACTCATTGAACCTGCCGTAGCTCAACCAAACACTAACCCACTGTTTGTTGATTCAAATAGTGACGCTATTGGTGACACAATATCTTTTATAACAGATGAAGATACGCCAGTAAGTGGAACCTTGTCGGCTTCAGACGAAGATGGCGATTCTCTGTCTTTCGTTAAAGCTACAGATCCTTCGAACGGCACAGTCGTTGTCGATGAAAGCGGCAACTGGACTTATACACCCAATGAAAACTACAACGGCAATGACAGCTTTACGGTAGAAGTCTCTGACGGCCAAGGCGGCACAGATACAATAACCGTTAATATCGGTGTTACTCCAATTAATGATCTACCTGTCGGTGAAGATGTTTCTGTTACTACAGATGAAGATACCCCAGTCAGCGGTTCCCTCAATGCAACAGACACAGATAATGATCAGTTAACGTTCAGTAAAGGTACAGAACCATCTAATGGTTCTGTAGTCGTCGATGAAAATGGTAACTGGACATATACGCCAAACGAAAACTACAACGGCAGCGATAGCTTTACAGTTGTTGTTGATGATGGCCAAGGTGGTACAGATACGATCACGGTTGATGTAGGTGTTACACCAGTAAATGATCAATCTTCATTTGATGCGCAGACGGTGACGTACGCGGAAAACCAAGTGGCGGGCGCGGTGGTTGGCACCTTGTCAGGCAGCGATCTGGATGGCGTGACCAAATACGAGTTCAAACACAGTGACGGCACATTAAGTATCACCAGTGAAGACGGCTTCTACAGTGTGGATGAGGCCGGTAATATCAGCATCACGGCAGCGGGCGTGGCGGCGGAGGTGAACGACTTCGAGCAAGGCACGAACAGTGGCGATTACCAAATAGTATTAATAGATAACCTACGTAATGTGTCGGAAGCGACAGTGACGCTGAACGAAACGAACGTGAATGACAGCGCGACCGAGTTCACTGAAGAGAGTGATACGTTCGAGTATGCGGAAGGCACGGCAGCGGGCGAGACGCTGGGCACGGTCACGGCGACCGACGCGGATGGCTCAAACATCAGTTACAGCATCGCGGCGGACGACAACGTGTACGCGGCGGATGATGCTGCGAAAGCGAACCCGTTCTACACGGTGGATGCGAACGGTAATGTGAGTCTGACGGCCGCAGGCGCGGCAGCGTTCACCAACGACTACGAGTTAGATAGCAACAGCCACCAAATCACCGTGACGGCGACGGGCACGGACGGTTCGGGTGCTGACACGGTTGATACGATCGTGGTGACGCTGAACGAAACGAACGTGAATGACAGCGCGACCGAGTTCACTGAAGAGAGTGATACGTTCGAGTATGCGGAAGGCACGGCAGCGGGCGAGACGCTGGGCACGGTCACGGCGACCGACGCGGATGGCTCAAACATCAGTTACAGCATCGCGGCGGACGACAACGTGTACGCGGCGGATGATGCTGCGAAAGCGAACCCGTTCTACACGGTGGATGCGAACGGTAATGTGAGTCTGACGGCCGCAGGCGCGGCAGCGTTCACCAACGACTACGAGTTAGATAGCAACAGCCACCAAATCACCGTGACGGCGACGGGCACGGACGGTTCGGGTGCTGACACGGTTGATACGATCGTGGTGACGCTGAACGAAACGAACGTGAATGACAGCGCGACCGAGTTCACTGAAGAGAGTGATACGTTCGAGTATGCGGAAGGCACGGCAGCGGGCGAGACGCTGGGCACGGTCACGGCGACCGACGCGGATGGCTCAAACATCAGTTACAGCATCGCGGCGGACGACAACGTGTACGCGGCGGATGATGCTGCGAAAGCGAACCCGTTCTACACGGTGGATGCGAACGGTAATGTGAGTCTGACGGCCGCAGGCGCGGCAGCGTTCACCAACGACTACGAGTTAGATAGCAACAGCCACCAAATCACCGTGACGGCGACGGGCACGGACGGTTCGGGTGCTGACACGGTTGATACGATCGTGGTGACGCTGAACGAAACGAACGTGAATGACAGCGCGACCGAGTTCACTGAAGAGAGTGATACGTTCGAGTATGCGGAAGGCACGGCAGCGGGCGAGACGCTGGGCACGGTCACGGCGACCGACGCGGATGG
This sequence comes from Vibrio bathopelagicus, assembly GCF_014879975.1. NCBI lineage: Bacteria > Pseudomonadati > Pseudomonadota > Gammaproteobacteria > Vibrionales > Vibrionaceae > Vibrio > Vibrio bathopelagicus. Next base: position 1,648,026 of record NZ_CP062500.1, read on the forward strand.
CTCAAACATCAGTTACAGCATCGCGGCGGACGACAACGTGTACGCGGCGGATGATGCTGCGAAAGCGAACCCGTTCTACACGGTGGATGCGAACGGTAATGTGAGTCTGACGGCCGCAGGCGCGGCAGCGTTCACCAACGACTACGAGTTAGATAGCAACAGCCACCAAATCACCGTGACGGCGACGGGCACGGACGGTTCGGGTGCTGACACGGTTGATACGATCGTGGTGACGCTGAACGAAACGAACGTGAATGACAGCGCGACCGAGTTCACTGAAGAGAGTGATACGTTCGAGTATGCGGAAGGCACGGCAGCGGGCGAGACGCTGGGCACGGTCACGGCGACCGACGCGGATGGCTCAAACATCAGTTACAGCATCGCGGCGGACGACAACGTGTACGCGGCGGATGATGCTGCGAAAGCGAACCCGTTCTACACGGTGGATGCGAACGGTAATGTGAGTCTGACGGCCGCAGGCGCGGCAGCGTTCACCAACGACTACGAGTTAGATAGCAACAGCCACCAAATCACCGTGACGGCGACGGGCACGGACGGTTCGGGTGCTGACACGGTTGATACGATCGTGGTGACGCTGAACGAAACGAACGTGAATGACAGCGCGACCGAGTTCACTGAAGAGAGTGATACGTTCGAGTATGCGGAAGGCACGGCAGCGGGCGAGACGCTGGGCACGGTCACGGCGACCGACGCGGATGGCTCAAACATCAGTTACAGCATCGCGGCGGACGACAACGTGTACGCGGCGGATGATGCTGCGAAAGCGAACCCGTTCTACACGGTGGATGCGAACGGTAATGTGAGTCTGACGGCCGCAGGCGCGGCAGCGTTCACCAACGACTACGAGTTAGATAGCAACAGCCACCAAATCACCGTGACGGCGACGGGCACGGACGGTTCGGGTGCTGACACGGTTGATACGATCGTGGTGACGCTGAACGAAACGAACGTGAATGACAGCGCGACCGAGTTCACTGAAGAGAGTGATACGTTCGAGTATGCGGAAGGCACGGCAGCGGGCGAGACGCTGGGCACGGTCACGGCGACCGACGCGGATGGCTCAAACATCAGTTACAGCATCGCGGCGGACGACAACGTGTACGCGGCGGATGATGCTGCGAAAGCGAACCCGTTCTACACGGTGGATGCGAACGGTAATGTGAGTCTGACGGCCGCAGGCGCGGCAGCGTTCACCAACGACTACGAGTTAGATAGCAACAGCCACCAAATCACCGTGACGGCGACGGGCACGGACGGTTCGGGTGCTGACACGGTTGATACGATCGTGGTGACGCTGAACGAAACGAACGTGAATGACAGCGCGACCGAGTTCACTGAAGAGAGTGATACGTTCGAGTATGCGGAAGGCACGGCAGCGGGCGAGACGCTGGGCACGGTCACGGCGACCGACGCGGATGGCTCAAACATCAGTTACAGCATCGCGGCGGACGACAACGTGTACGCGGCGGATGATGCTGCGAAAGCGAACCCGTTCTACACGGTGGATGCGAACGGTAATGTGAGTCTGACGGCCGCAGGCGCGGCAGCGTTCACCAACGACTACGAGTTAGATAGCAACAGCCACCAAATCACCGTGACGGCGACGGGCACGGACGGTTCGGGTGCTGACACGGTTGATACGATCGTGGTGACGCTGAACGAAACGAACGTGAATGACAGCGCGACCGAGTTCACTGAAGAGAGTGATACGTTCGAGTATGCGGAAGGCACGGCAGCGGGCGAGACGCTGGGCACGGTCACGGCGACCGACGCGGATGGCTCAAACATCAGTTACAGCATCGCGGCGGACGACAACGTGTACGCGGCGGATGATGCTGCGAAAGCGAACCCGTTCTACACGGTGGATGCGAACGGTAATGTGAGTCTGACGGCCGCAGGCGCGGCAGCGTTCACCAACGACTACGAGTTAGATAGCAACAGCCACCAAATCACCGTGACGGCGACGGGCACGGACGGTTCGGGTGCTGACACGGTTGATACGATCGTGGTGACGCTGAACGAAACGAACGTGAATGACAGCGCGACCGAGTTCACTGAAGAGAGTGATACGTTCGAGTATGCGGAAGGCACGGCAGCGGGCGAGACGCTGGGCACGGTCACGGCGACCGACGCGGATGGCTCAAACATCAGTTACAGCATCGCGGCGGACGACAACGTGTACGCGGCGGATGATGCTGCGAAAGCGAACCCGTTCTACACGGTGGATGCGAACGGTAATGTGAGTCTGACGGCCGCAGGCGCGGCAGCGTTCACCAACGACTACGAGTTAGATAGCAACAGCCACCAAATCACCGTGACGGCGACGGGCACGGACGGTTCGGGTGCTGACACGGTTGATACGATCGTGGTGACGCTGAACGAAACGAACGTGAATGACAGCGCGACCGAGTTCACTGAAGAGAGTGATACGTTCGAGTATGCGGAAGGCACGGCAGCGGGCGAGACGCTGGGCACGGTCACGGCGACCGACGCGGATGGCTCAAACATCAGTTACAGCATCGCGGCGGACGACAACGTGTACGCGGCGGATGATGCTGCGAAAGCGAACCCGTTCTACACGGTGGATGCGAACGGTAATGTGAGTCTGACGGCCGCAGGCGCGGCAGCGTTCACCAACGACTACGAGTTAGATAGCAACAGCCACCAAATCACCGTGACGGCGACGGGCACGGACGGTTCGGGTGCTGACACGGTTGATACGATCGTGGTGACGCTGAACGAAACGAACGTGAATGACAGCGCGACCGAGTTCACTGAAGAGAGTGATACGTTCGAGTATGCGGAAGGCACGGCAGCGGGCGAGACGCTGGGCACGGTCACGGCGACCGACGCGGATGGCTCAAACATCAGTTACAGCATCGCGGCGGACGACAACGTGTACGCGGCGGATGATGCTGCGAAAGCGAACCCGTTCTACACGGTGGATGCGAACGGTAATGTGAGTCTGACGGCCGCAGGCGCGGCAGCGTTCACCAACGACTACGAGTTAGATAGCAACAGCCACCAAATCACCGTGACGGCGACGGGCACGGACGGTTCGGGTGCTGACACGGTTGATACGATCGTGGTGACGCTGAACGAAACGAACGTGAATGACAGCGCGACCGAGTTCACTGAAGAGAGTGATACGTTCGAGTATGCGGAAGGCACGGCAGCGGGCGAGACGCTGGGCACGGTCACGGCGACCGACGCGGATGGCTCAAACATCAGTTACAGCATCGCGGCGGACGACAACGTGTACGCGGCGGATGATGCTGCGAAAGCGAACCCGTTCTACACGGTGGATGCGAACGGTAATGTGAGTCTGACGGCCGCAGGCGCGGCAGCGTTCACCAACGACTACGAGTTAGATAGCAACAGCCACCAAATCACCGTGACGGCGACGGGCACGGACGGTTCGGGTGCTGACACGGTTGATACGATCGTGGTGACGCTGAACGAAACGAACGTGAATGACAGCGCGACCGAGTTCACTGAAGAGAGTGATACGTTCGAGTATGCGGAAGGCACGGCAGCGGGCGAGACGCTGGGCACGGTCACGGCGACCGACGCGGATGGCTCAAACATCAGTTACAGCATCGCGGCGGACGACAACGTGTACGCGGCGGATGATGCTGCGAAAGCGAACCCGTTCTACACGGTGGATGCGAACGGTAATGTGAGTCTGACGGCCGCAGGCGCGGCAGCGTTCACCAACGACTACGAGTTAGATAGCAACAGCCACCAAATCACCGTGACGGCGACGGGCACGGACGGTTCGGGTGCTGACACGGTTGATACGATCGTGGTGACGCTGAACGAAACGAACGTGAATGACAGCGCGACCGAGTTCACTGAAGAGAGTGATACGTTCGAGTATGCGGAAGGCACGGCAGCGGGCGAGACGCTGGGCACGGTCACGGCGACCGACGCGGATGGCTCAAACATCAGTTACAGCATCGCGGCGGACGACAACGTGTACGCGGCGGATGATGCTGCGAAAGCGAACCCGTTCTACACGGTGGATGCGAACGGTAATGTGAGTCTGACGGCCGCAGGCGCGGCAGCGTTCACCAACGACTACGAGTTAGATAGCAACAGCCACCAAATCACCGTGACGGCGACGGGCACGGACGGTTCGGGTGCTGACACGGTTGATACGATCGTGGTGACGCTGAACGAAACGAACGTGAATGACAGCGCGACCGAGTTCACTGAAGAGAGTGATACGTTCGAGTATGCGGAAGGCACGGCAGCGGGCGAGACGCTGGGCACGGTCACGGCGACCGACGCGGATGGCTCAAACATCAGTTACAGCATCGCGGCGGACGACAACGTGTACGCGGCGGATGATGCTGCGAAAGCGAACCCGTTCTACACGGTGGATGCGAACGGTAATGTGAGTCTGACGGCCGCAGGCGCGGCAGCGTTCACCAACGACTACGAGTTAGATAGCAACAGCCACCAAATCACCGTGACGGCGACGGGCACGGACGGTTCGGGTGCTGACACGGTTGATACGATCGTGGTGACGCTGAACGAAACGAACGTGAATGACAGCGCGACCGAGTTCACTGAAGAGAGTGATACGTTCGAGTATGCGGAAGGCACGGCAGCGGGCGAGACGCTGGGCACGGTCACGGCGACCGACGCGGATGGCTCAAACATCAGTTACAGCATCGCGGCGGACGACAACGTGTACGCGGCGGATGATGCTGCGAAAGCGAACCCGTTCTACACGGTGGATGCGAACGGTAATGTGAGTCTGACGGCCGCAGGCGCGGCAGCGTTCACCAACGACTACGAGTTAGATAGCAACAGCCACCAAATCACCGTGACGGCGACGGGCACGGACGGTTCGGGTGCTGACACGGTTGATACGATCGTGGTGACGCTGAACGAAACGAACGTGAATGACAGCGCGACCGAGTTCACTGAAGAGAGTGATACGTTCGAGTATGCGGAAGGCACGGCAGCGGGCGAGACGCTGGGCACGGTCACGGCGACCGACGCGGATGGCTCAAACATCAGTTACAGCATCGCGGCGGACGACAACGTGTACGCGGCGGATGATGCTGCGAAAGCGAACCCGTTCTACACGGTGGATGCGAACGGTAATGTGAGTCTGACGGCCGCAGGCGCGGCAGCGTTCACCAACGACTACGAGTTAGATAGCAACAGCCACCAAATCACCGTGACGGCGACGGGCACGGACGGTTCGGGTGCTGACACGGTTGATACGATCGTGGTGACGCTGAACGAAACGAACGTGAATGACAGCGCGACCGAGTTCACTGAAGAGAGTGATACGTTCGAGTATGCGGAAGGCACGGCAGCGGGCGAGACGCTGGGCACGGTCACGGCGACCGACGCGGATGGCTCAAACATCAGTTACAGCATCGCGGCGGACGACAACGTGTACGCGGCGGATGATGCTGCGAAAGCGAACCCGTTCTACACGGTGGATGCGAACGGTAATGTGAGTCTGACGGCCGCAGGCGCGGCAGCGTTCACCAACGACTACGAGTTAGATAGCAACAGCCACCAAATCACCGTGACGGCGACGGGCACGGACGGTTCGGGTGCTGACACGGTTGATACGATCGTGGTGACGCTGAACGAAACGAACGTGAATGACAGCGCGACCGAGTTCACTGAAGAGAGTGATACGTTCGAGTATGCGGAAGGCACGGCAGCGGGCGAGACGCTGGGCACGGTCACGGCGACCGACGCGGATGGCTCAAACATCAGTTACAGCATCGCGGCGGACGACAACGTGTACGCGGCGGATGATGCTGCGAAAGCGAACCCGTTCTACACGGTGGATGCGAACGGTAATGTGAGTCTGACGGCCGCAGGCGCGGCAGCGTTCACCAACGACTACGAGTTAGATAGCAACAGCCACCAAATCACCGTGACGGCGACGGGCACGGACGGTTCGGGTGCTGACACGGTTGATACGATCGTGGTGACGCTGAACGAAACGAACGTGAATGACAGCGCGACCGAGTTCACTGAAGAGAGTGATACGTTCGAGTATGCGGAAGGCACGGCAGCGGGCGAGACGCTGGGCACGGTCACGGCGACCGACGCGGATGGCTCAAACATCAGTTACAGCATCGCGGCGGACGACAACGTGTACGCGGCGGATGATGCTGCGAAAGCGAACCCGTTCTACACGGTGGATGCGAACGGTAATGTGAGTCTGACGGCCGCAGGCGCGGCAGCGTTCACCAACGACTACGAGTTAGATAGCAACAGCCACCAAATCACCGTGACGGCGACGGGCACGGACGGTTCGGGTGCTGACACGGTTGATACGATCGTGGTGACGCTGAACGAAACGAACGTGAATGACAGCGCGACCGAGTTCACTGAAGAGAGTGATACGTTCGAGTATGCGGAAGGCACGGCAGCGGGCGAGACGCTGGGCACGGTCACGGCGACCGACGCGGATGGCTCAAACATCAGTTACAGCATCGCGGCGGACGACAACGTGTACGCGGCGGATGATGCTGCGAAAGCGAACCCGTTCTACACGGTGGATGCGAACGGTAATGTGAGTCTGACGGCCGCAGGCGCGGCAGCGTTCACCAACGACTACGAGTTAGATAGCAACAGCCACCAAATCACCGTGACGGCGACGGGCACGGACGGTTCGGGTGCTGACACGGTTGATACGATCGTGGTGACGCTGAACGAAACGAACGTGAATGACAGCGCGACCGAGTTCACTGAAGAGAGTGATACGTTCGAGTATGCGGAAGGCACGGCAGCGGGCGAGACGCTGGGCACGGTCACGGCGACCGACGCGGATGGCTCAAACATCAGTTACAGCATCGCGGCGGACGACAACGTGTACGCGGCGGATGATGCTGCGAAAGCGAACCCGTTCTACACGGTGGATGCGAACGGTAATGTGAGTCTGACGGCCGCAGGCGCGGCAGCGTTCACCAACGACTACGAGTTAGATAGCAACAGCCACCAAATCACCGTGACGGCGACGGGCACGGACGGTTCGGGTGCTGACACGGTTGATACGATCGTGGTGACGCTGAACGAAACGAACGTGAATGACAGCGCGACCGAGTTCACTGAAGAGAGTGATACGTTCGAGTATGCGGAAGGCACGGCAGCGGGCGAGACGCTGGGCACGGTCACGGCGACCGACGCGGATGGCTCAAACATCAGTTACAGCATCGCGGCGGACGACAACGTGTACGCGGCGGATGATGCTGCGAAAGCGAACCCGTTCTACACGGTGGATGCGAACGGTAATGTGAGTCTGACGGCCGCAGGCGCGGCAGCGTTCACCAACGACTACGAGTTAGATAGCAACAGCCACCAAATCACCGTGACGGCGACGGGCACGGACGGTTCGGGTGCTGACACGGTTGATACGATCGTGGTGACGCTGAACGAAACGAACGTGAATGACAGCGCGACCGAGTTCACTGAAGAGAGTGATACGTTCGAGTATGCGGAAGGCACGGCAGCGGGCGAGACGCTGGGCACGGTCACGGCGACCGACGCGGATGGCTCAAACATCAGTTACAGCATCGCGGCGGACGACAACGTGTACGCGGCGGATGATGCTGCGAAAGCGAACCCGTTCTACACGGTGGATGCGAACGGTAATGTGAGTCTGACGGCCGCAGGCGCGGCAGCGTTCACCAACGACTACGAGTTAGATAGCAACAGCCACCAAATCACCGTGACGGCGACGGGCACGGACGGTTCGGGTGCTGACACGGTTGATACGATCGTGGTGACGCTGAACGAAACGAACGTGAATGACAGCGCGACCGAGTTCACTGAAGAGAGTGATACGTTCGAGTATGCGGAAGGCACGGCAGCGGGCGAGACGCTGGGCACGGTCACGGCGACCGACGCGGATGGCTCAAACATCAGTTACAGCATCGCGGCGGACGACAACGTGTACGCGGCGGATGATGCTGCGAAAGCGAACCCGTTCTACACGGTGGATGCGAACGGTAATGTGAGTCTGACGGCCGCAGGCGCGGCAGCGTTCACCAACGACTACGAGTTAGATAGCAACAGCCACCAAATCACCGTGACGGCGACGGGCACGGACGGTTCGGGTGCTGACACGGTTGATACGATCGTGGTGACGCTGAACGAAACGAACGTGAATGACAGCGCGACCGAGTTCACTGAAGAGAGTGATACGTTCGAGTATGCGGAAGGCACGGCAGCGGGCGAGACGCTGGGCACGGTCACGGCGACCGACGCGGATGGCTCAAACATCAGTTACAGCATCGCGGCGGACGACAACGTGTACGCGGCGGATGATGCTGCGAAAGCGAACCCGTTCTACACGGTGGATGCGAACGGTAATGTGAGTCTGACGGCCGCAGGCGCGGCAGCGTTCACCAACGACTACGAGTTAGATAGCAACAGCCACCAAATCACCGTGACGGCGACGGGCACGGACGGTTCGGGTGCTGACACGGTTGATACGATCGTGGTGACGCTGAACGAAACGAACGTGAATGACAGCGCGACCGAGTTCACTGAAGAGAGTGATACGTTCGAGTATGCGGAAGGCACGGCAGCGGGCGAGACGCTGGGCACGGTCACGGCGACCGACGCGGATGGCTCAAACATCAGTTACAGCATCGCGGCGGACGACAACGTGTACGCGGCGGATGATGCTGCGAAAGCGAACCCGTTCTACACGGTGGATGCGAACGGTAATGTGAGTCTGACGGCCGCAGGCGCGGCAGCGTTCACCAACGACTACGAGTTAGATAGCAACAGCCACCAAATCACCGTGACGGCGACGGGCACGGACGGTTCGGGTGCTGACACGGTTGATACGATCGTGGTGACGCTGAACGAAACGAACGTGAATGACAGCGCGACCGAGTTCACTGAAGAGAGTGATACGTTCGAGTATGCGGAAGGCACGGCAGCGGGCGAGACGCTGGGCACGGTCACGGCGACCGACGCGGATGGCTCAAACATCAGTTACAGCATCGCGGCGGACGACAACGTGTACGCGGCGGATGATGCTGCGAAAGCGAACCCGTTCTACACGGTGGATGCGAACGGTAATGTGAGTCTGACGGCCGCAGGCGCGGCAGCGTTCACCAACGACTACGAGTTAGATAGCAACAGCCACCAAATCACCGTGACGGCGACGGGCACGGACGGTTCGGGTGCTGACACGGTTGATACGATCGTGGTGACGCTGAACGAAACGAACGTGAATGACAGCGCGACCGAGTTCACTGAAGAGAGTGATACGTTCGAGTATGCGGAAGGCACGGCAGCGGGCGAGACGCTGGGCACGGTCACGGCGACCGACGCGGATGGCTCAAACATCAGTTACAGCATCGCGGCGGACGACAACGTGTACGCGGCGGATGATGCTGCGAAAGCGAACCCGTTCTACACGGTGGATGCGAACGGTAATGTGAGTCTGACGGCCGCAGGCGCGGCAGCGTTCACCAACGACTACGAGTTAGATAGCAACAGCCACCAAATCACCGTGACGGCGACGGGCACGGACGGTTCGGGTGCTGACACGGTTGATACGATCGTGGTGACGCTGAACGAAACGAACGTGAATGACAGCGCGACCGAGTTCACTGAAGAGAGTGATACGTTCGAGTATGCGGAAGGCACGGCAGCGGGCGAGACGCTGGGCACGGTCACGGCGACCGACGCGGATGGCTCAAACATCAGTTACAGCATCGCGGCGGACGACAACGTGTACGCGGCGGATGATGCTGCGAAAGCGAACCCGTTCTACACGGTGGATGCGAACGGTAATGTGAGTCTGACGGCCGCAGGCGCGGCAGCGTTCACCAACGACTACGAGTTAGATAGCAACAGCCACCAAATCACCGTGACGGCGACGGGCACGGACGGTTCGGGTGCTGACACGGTTGATACGATCGTGGTGACGCTGAACGAAACGAACGTGAATGACAGCGCGACCGAGTTCACTGAAGAGAGTGATACGTTCGAGTATGCGGAAGGCACGGCAGCGGGCGAGACGCTGGGCACGGTCACGGCGACCGACGCGGATGGCTCAAACATCAGTTACAGCATCGCGGCGGACGACAACGTGTACGCGGCGGATGATGCTGCGAAAGCGAACCCGTTCTACACGGTGGATGCGAACGGTAATGTGAGTCTGACGGCCGCAGGCGCGGCAGCGTTCACCAACGACTACGAGTTAGATAGCAACAGCCACCAAATCACCGTGACGGCGACGGGCACGGACGGTTCGGGTGCTGACACGGTTGATACGATCGTGGTGACGCTGAACGAAACGAACGTGAATGACAGCGCGACCGAGTTCACTGAAGAGAGTGATACGTTCGAGTATGCGGAAGGCACGGCAGCGGGCGAGACGCTGGGCACGGTCACGGCGACCGACGCGGATGGCTCAAACATCAGTTACAGCATCGCGGCGGACGACAACGTGTACGCGGCGGATGATGCTGCGAAAGCGAACCCGTTCTACACGGTGGATGCGAACGGTAATGTGAGTCTGACGGCCGCAGGCGCGGCAGCGTTCACCAACGACTACGAGTTAGATAGCAACAGCCACCAAATCACCGTGACGGCGACGGGCACGGACGGTTCGGGTGCTGACACGGTTGATACGATCGTGGTGACGCTGAACGAAACGAACGTGAATGACAGCGCGACCGAGTTCACTGAAGAGAGTGATACGTTCGAGTATGCGGAAGGCACGGCAGCGGGCGAGACGCTGGGCACGGTCACGGCGACCGACGCGGATGGCTCAAACATCAGTTACAGCATCGCGGCGGACGACAACGTGTACGCGGCGGATGATGCTGCGAAAGCGAACCCGTTCTACACGGTGGATGCGAACGGTAATGTGAGTCTGACGGCCGCAGGCGCGGCAGCGTTCACCAACGACTACGAGTTAGATAGCAACAGCCACCAAATCACCGTGACGGCGACGGGCACGGACGGTTCGGGTGCTGACACGGTTGATACGATCGTGGTGACGCTGAACGAAACGAACGTGAATGACAGCGCGACCGAGTTCACTGAAGAGAGTGATACGTTCGAGTATGCGGAAGGCACGGCAGCGGGCGAGACGCTGGGCACGGTCACGGCGACCGACGCGGATGGCTCAAACATCAGTTACAGCATCGCGGCGGACGACAACGTGTACGCGGCGGATGATGCTGCGAAAGCGAACCCGTTCTACACGGTGGATGCGAACGGTAATGTGAGTCTGACGGCCGCAGGCGCGGCAGCGTTCACCAACGACTACGAGTTAGATAGCAACAGCCACCAAATCACCGTGACGGCGACGGGCACGGACGGTTCGGGTGCTGACACGGTTGATACGATCGTGGTGACGCTGAACGAAACGAACGTGAATGACAGCGCGACCGAGTTCACTGAAGAGAGTGATACGTTCGAGTATGCGGAAGGCACGGCAGCGGGCGAGACGCTGGGCACGGTCACGGCGACCGACGCGGATGGCTCAAACATCAGTTACAGCATCGCGGCGGACGACAACGTGTACGCGGCGGATGATGCTGCGAAAGCGAACCCGTTCTACACGGTGGATGCGAACGGTAATGTGAGTCTGACGGCCGCAGGCGCGGCAGCGTTCACCAACGACTACGAGTTAGATAGCAACAGCCACCAAATCACCGTGACGGCGACGGGCACGGACGGTTCGGGTGCTGACACGGTTGATACGATCGTGGTGACGCTGAACGAAACGAACGTGAATGACAGCGCGACCGAGTTCACTGAAGAGAGTGATACGTTCGAGTATGCGGAAGGCACGGCAGCGGGCGAGACGCTGGGCACGGTCACGGCGACCGACGCGGATGGCTCAAACATCAGTTACAGCATCGCGGCGGACGACAACGTGTACGCGGCGGATGATGCTGCGAAAGCGAACCCGTTCTACACGGTGGATGCGAACGGTAATGTGAGTCTGACGGCCGCAGGCGCGGCAGCGTTCACCAACGACTACGAGTTAGATAGCAACAGCCACCAAATCACCGTGACGGCGACGGGCACGGACGGTTCGGGTGCTGACACGGTTGATACGATCGTGGTGACGCTGAACGAAACGAACGTGAATGACAGCGCGACCGAGTTCACTGAAGAGAGTGATACGTTCGAGTATGCGGAAGGCACGGCAGCGGGCGAGACGCTGGGCACGGTCACGGCGACCGACGCGGATGGCTCAAACATCAGTTACAGCATCGCGGCGGACGACAACGTGTACGCGGCGGATGATGCTGCGAAAGCGAACCCGTTCTACACGGTGGATGCGAACGGTAATGTGAGTCTGACGGCCGCAGGCGCGGCAGCGTTCACCAACGACTACGAGTTAGATAGCAACAGCCACCAAATCACCGTGACGGCGACGGGCACGGACGGTTCGGGTGCTGACACGGTTGATACGATCGTGGTGACGCTGAACGAAACGAACGTGAATGACAGCGCGACCGAGTTCACTGAAGAGAGTGATACGTTCGAGTATGCGGAAGGCACGGCAGCGGGCGAGACGCTGGGCACGGTCACGGCGACCGACGCGGATGGCTCAAACATCAGTTACAGCATCGCGGCGGACGACAACGTGTACGCGGCGGATGATGCTGCGAAAGCGAACCCGTTCTACACGGTGGATGCGAACGGTAATGTGAGTCTGACGGCCGCAGGCGCGGCAGCGTTCACCAACGACTACGAGTTAGATAGCAACAGCCACCAAATCACCGTGACGGCGACGGGCACGGACGGTTCGGGTGCTGACACGGTTGATACGATCGTGGTGACGCTGAACGAAACGAACGTGAATGACAGCGCGACCGAGTTCACTGAAGAGAGTGATACGTTCGAGTATGCGGAAGGCACGGCAGCGGGCGAGACGCTGGGCACGGTCACGGCGACCGACGCGGATGGCTCAAACATCAGTTACAGCATCGCGGCGGACGACAACGTGTACGCGGCGGATGATGCTGCGAAAGCGAACCCGTTCTACACGGTGGATGCGAACGGTAATGTGAGTCTGACGGCCGCAGGCGCGGCAGCGTTCACCAACGACTACGAGTTAGATAGCAACAGCCACCAAATCACCGTGACGGCGACGGGCACGGACGGTTCGGGTGCTGACACGGTTGATACGATCGTGGTGACGCTGAACGAAACGAACGTGAATGACAGCGCGACCGAGTTCACTGAAGAGAGTGATACGTTCGAGTATGCGGAAGGCACGGCAGCGGGCGAGACGCTGGGCACGGTCACGGCGACCGACGCGGATGGCTCAAACATCAGTTACAGCATCGCGGCGGACGACAACGTGTACGCGGCGGATGATGCTGCGAAAGCGAACCCGTTCTACACGGTGGATGCGAACGGTAATGTGAGTCTGACGGCCGCAGGCGCGGCAGCGTTCACCAACGACTACGAGTTAGATAGCAACAGCCACCAAATCACCGTGACGGCGACGGGCACGGACGGTTCGGGTGCTGACACGGTTGATACGATCGTGGTGACGCTGAACGAAACGAACGTGAATGACAGCGCGACCGAGTTCACTGAAGAGAGTGATACGTTCGAGTATGCGGAAGGCACGGCAGCGGGCGAGACGCTGGGCACGGTCACGGCGACCGACGCGGATGGCTCAAACATCAGTTACAGCATCGCGGCGGACGACAACGTGTACGCGGCGGATGATGCTGCGAAAGCGAACCCGTTCTACACGGTGGATGCGAACGGTAATGTGAGTCTGACGGCCGCAGGCGCGGCAGCGTTCACCAACGACTACGAGTTAGATAGCAACAGCCACCAAATCACCGTGACGGCGACGGGCACGGACGGTTCGGGTGCTGACACGGTTGATACGATCGTGGTGACGCTGAACGAAACGAACGTGAATGAAGCCCCGGAAGCCGAAGACTTCACCGAAATAACGGAAAACAGCGTAACTACCGTAGACTTTGCTCCTCACACGAGTGATGAAGAAGATGATGCAGCTGGTATTGAGACTTCCGTTATTGTCGAAAGTGATCCTATATGGGGTACTTTGTATGAGGTCGCGGATGATGGGACCAAAACTGAGGTTGTTATAGGCCAAGAGTATGGTGATGCTGATAACTTTGAGTATGTTGTCGATTCTAATGTCGCGGAACAACTTAGCTTTAGCGCAGCTGATCTTGCATCGTCAATAGACACATCAACCGGCAGTACGTCAATCAGTTATTTTAATGACATGATCACCATTTCTGCAGGTACTTATACTGGCAACAGTCCAGTTGGTTCTGATGTAGTGGCTAACCCTGGCGTTTACCTTAATTATGATGGTGCGGGCTCTGAAGACGGTTTTGGTGTTTCGACGAGTAAATCGGGAAGCAGTGAATTAGATGTAACCTCAAAAGAATTTATCTCTGTCGACTTTGCGAATAGTGGCGCAGAAATACTATCGGCGGATTTGAGTTTTGGTAGTGCCTACGGGAACTACAATGCCAATAGCAGTGCCGATGGTGAGATTAATGTTGTTGCACTCGATGCATTAGGTAACGTAGTTGGAACATTCAATTTCAATACCGAAAACGGCTCAAATTCTGGAGATGAATATACGCTTTCAATAGACAGTGACGGGCATGCTGTAGTGAACGTTTCCATCCCTGATGGCAATGGCGGATTTATTCCCTTTACTGAGCTTAGGGTATTTATGACTCAAGACGGTTCTGCAAACCCAAATCGGAATTCGAACCTTACATTCCAAGGTGTAGACGTCGTTGATGCTAAAGTAACAGAAACGATTGATTACAAAGTAGAAGACTCTACTGATTTAGAAAGTGATCCTGCACAAGTAACTATTGTCACTGATTCAATCGTAACCCCATCACCTGTAGTGACGGATATTTCTAGAGATTTTTCCGAAGATACAGGAACGGCGCAAACAGTTACTGGGAATATAGATGTTCTGTATGCCGACGCCATTATTTTGCAAACACCTTCAGAAAATTATACTTCGGGTGGGCAAGACATAACTTGGTCCTCTTCGAATGGAGGCCAAACATTAATTGGTAGCGCTAATGGTTCCGCGATCATAACTGCAGTCATCGACGATGCTGGTAATTATTCCGTGATTTTTGATGGTCCAATTGATCACTTAGATGGAAATACGACTTTAGATGAAATGACCGTTGATATTGGGGTCGTAGCGACTAATGACGTAGGTACTGAAACTGGCTCAATCTCACTTGTCATTGATGACGATGTTCCATTGGCTCAGGCTATAATCAACGATCTTCAGCCATCTGCAAAAGCAGGTGCTAACGTTCAACTTATCCTAGATGTATCAGGCTCTATGGCTTGGGATTCAGTTACGGGTCAAAGCACTATTACGAACGAGTCTAGATTGTCGATTATGCAAGACGCAGCTAAACAGTTGTTAGCTGAGTATCAAAGCTTAGGTATTACACAAGTCCAAATCGTTACCTTCTCAAGTAGTTCAGATGCTCAGAACGGAGCAAGTGGCAGTAGCTGGATGTCTGTTTCTGAGGCCATTGACGTTATCGATAATTTGGCTGCAGGCGGGGGCACTTATTACGACACTGCACTAGATGCTGCGATGGATCATTGGGACGACTCGGGCAAGGTCGATGGTAATCCTTCTAATATCACGTATTTCTTGTCGGATGGCTCTCCGAATTCAGGGGGAACTTTGAGTGCTTCAGAGAAAACTGAGTGGGAAGATTTTGTTGATGCTAAGGATATCACTGCGCTTGCTTACGGTATGGGGGAGGCGGTTCCAATCTCTTACCTAGAAGATATTGCTTATAACGGGGCCACGGACAGTGAAATTGGTGCGGTAGTTGTTCCTGATATTACTCAGTTACCTCCTGTTATTCTTCAGTCGGTTATCGACCCTATTTCCGGTGAGGTTGTGAACGATGGAAGTAACGGATCTATCGGTGGGTTTGGTGCTGATGGTGGATACGTATCTGAAGTGAACTACGGTGGAGTATCAGTTTCCTATGATGGTAGTACGGTCTCTGTATCAGGCATCGAATCAGGAGTTAGCACAGCAATTGATGGCAGTGAGATATCTATCTTTATCGATAATAGTCATACTTTAGTATTGAATATGGCTTCGGGATCTTATCAGTTCTTTGCTGCCGTTGTTGAGAGTGACATTTCTTTAGGCTTTAACTATGAACTGTCAGATTGGGATCACGATACCAGTGGCAGCACCTTAACTTTCAATATTAGTGCACCAATTCTTGACGCGAATAATGATTCTGTAACGACAGAAGAGTTTATTCCAATCTTGGTTGATGTTCTCGCCAACGACTATAATCCGCATGCGCTTACGTCAGAGCTAACTTTGTCAGATGTTAGTTTAGTGAATCCTTCTCAAGGAACGGTGTCCATTGTTGATGGTAAGGTATTATTTATCCCTGACGCTTCCCTTAACAATGGTGATGTAGTTCAAGTGAGTTATACCGCGGTTGATGTCAATGGGAATAGTGATACTGCAATAGTAGAAATCACAATTGCAGACAATTCTGGTAACGTTATTTCAGTAGAGGGTGATAACAACGATGCTGTCTATATGTCTGGAGTTACTCCCTCTATATCGGTTCAATCTGGATCAACCGTTACCGTGAATGGTATGTCTTATGGGTTTGGAGTATGGACATTCCCAGCGGCTGCTATGTTAGCTGATGCTATTGTAACGTATGGCGGGAATGATCACGTTGAAGCAGGGGTTGGTAACGACGTGATTTGGTTGGGTGATAGTGGAAGCAATGATACTTTTGTTCAGAGTACTGCAACTGCGTTTGTTGAAGGTAGTATCGGTTATGTTTATCAAGGAGCATCAGAAGATGGTGATTTGAAATCACCTTACTCGGCACCAAACTGGGCTGATGTAGCTCAAGGCGCTAGTGGGGATGATTTCATATTTGGTGAGTCAGGAATTGACCTGATTTCAGGTGGTTCTGGTAATGACTACTTGGATGGTGGATCTGACAATGACTATATCCGAGCTGGTAGTGGCAATGATATTGTTATTGGTGGGTCAGGAGACGACCATCTAAGAGGAGAGGTTGGTGATGATATCCTGATTGGCGGTCTTGGTAACGATATTCTTACGGGTGATGAAGGCGATGACCTGTTCCAATGGGTTGACCAGCCTTTCCAAGGTGATGTTGATACTATTACTGATTTTGCTTTAGGTGAAGACCACCTAGATATTTCACAATTACTGCCTACTGAGAATACAATGTCAGATCTACTTGAGCATATCACTATTGAGAAAGTCGATAATGGTGGCGGAGATAAAGATTTGGTCATAACAATTTCTGAAGGTGCGAGTAATAGCGGCCAGACACAAACTATCGTGCTTGATAACACCGGCAATCAGTTTGATTCGGTGAATGCTCAAGGTGATGGAAGCGTAATAAGCAGTGACTTAAGCAACTTAGTTAATCAGTTGTTCGTCAACCTACCAGACCAATAACAAAAAAGGGCCGAAAGGCCCTTTTTTAATACGTCTAATTAGCTATAAAAGTCTATAAGCTAAAGCACCTTACAAGCAAAACCTTTCAGGTAGAAACCTTCTGGGTAAGCGGTATCGATCAAGTGATCGGCAGCTTGCTCGAAGCGTTCAACAAATTTTACTGTTCTGCCTGCATCTAGAGCGGCGTCAGCGATGATTTTTTGGAATAAGTCAGCACCCATCAAACCTGAGCAAGAGTAGGTGAGTAGTGTTCCACCTGGCTTAAGGATTTGCATCGCTAGCATGTTAACGTCTTTATAGCCGTTCGCACCTGATGTTAGGTTGTTCTTGCTTGAAACAAACTTTGGTGGATCCATGATCACAACATCAAACTTAGTGCCTTGATCTCGGTATTCACGAAGTAGTTTGAATACGTCTGCATTTAGGAATACAGCACGCTTTTTCGAGATGTCGAACTCATTCAGTTCAGCGTTGAACTTAGCTGTATCAAGTGCCAGCTGAGATACATCTGCGTTGATTACACGTTTAGCATCACCTTTAAGGGCATACAGACCAAAACCGCCAGTGTATGAGAAACAGTTAAGAACATCTTTGCCTTTAACATACTTCATTGATTCTTTACGGCTATCACGTTGATCCATGTAGAAGCCTGTTTTATGGCCTTCCATGATGTTCACGCTGATCTTCACACCGTTTTCTTCAATGATCACTGACTTAGGTGGTTCTTCCCCATGCAGTACACCGACAGTTTGCTCTAAGCCTTCTTTTTTACGAACTGCTACGTCAGAGCGTTCGTAAATATTGCAATTAGGGAAGCACTCAACTAGGGCTTCAACAATAATGCTCTTGTTGAACTCAGCGCCAGCACTTAGAAGTTGGCAAACTAAGAAGTCTTGGTACTTGTCGATAGTAATACCCGGCAGGCCGTCAGATTCTGCAGCCGTTAAGCGGTATCCGGTCAAACCATCGCGTTCGATAATATCTTCACGTAATGATTGTGCGTCTTTAAATCTTTTGATGAAAAACGCTTTATTGATTTCTTCTTTTTCAAATGTCCAAACACGAGCTCGAATTTGAGAAGCAGGAGAGTAAGCTGCTTTTGCAAGCCACTGACCATTTTGAGCATATACATCTACAGTTTCACCTTGTTGTGGCTCGCCTTCAACTTTATCGATGCCGCGTGAAAATACCCATGGGTGTTTACGGCGTAACGATTTGTCTCGGGCTTTGGCTAGATGAATAGAAGGAGTCATGATTTACTCTGTTGGTTGAAATTTGAAGGAGACGTATTGTCGGGGAAGTGAAATCGAAAAGCAAATAAGAAAGGGCTGCAGAAGCAGCCCAAGTATCGATATTTTAATGTTCAGATCTTAATGCTTAAGCTTTCAGGCCTGTTAGTAAGCCTTCCATGGTGTCGCTCTGCTTGCGCAGCTGATCGACATTGGAATTACTCTTATTTATCATTTCACAAATACTGTCTGATTGATGACGAATTTCTGCAACGCTCTGTGCAATATTATCAGCAACCACACCTTGCTCTTCAGAGGCGGTCGCGATTTGGGTACTGCTGTCAGATATGGATTGATTCTTCTCTGCTAACGAACCGATCTCAACGTTCACTTCCGACATCAACGTTTGACCTTCATTCGCGTTGTTAACAGTCACTTCCATCAGTTTGGTAAGCGATTGGCTGTTACGTTGTAATGATTCAATCATGCTTTGAATTTCAACAGTAGCTTGTTGCGTGCGTCCCGCAAGAGCGCGTACCTCATCAGCAACAACAGCAAAACCACGACCTTGTTCACCAGCTCGAGCAGCTTCGATAGCTGCGTTGAGTGCTAATAGGTTGGTCTGCTCTGAAATACCATTAATGGTCGCCACCACTTCATCGATTTGTGCAGCGTTGGCATCAAGCTCTTCCACCGCTTGTGAAGCTGATTGGATCTCTTGAGATAAGTTAGAGATAGACTCTAGAGTATTAGAAACCTTCAATTGTCCGCTTTGCGCTACACCACGAGCGTCCATTGTTTGAGAGCTAGACTCATGAGCAAGCGTTGCGACTTCACGGATCGTCGCTGCCATTTGTTCCGTTGCACTTGCCAAGCTATTCAGGTGTTCTTGTTGATTACCTGAGATGTCTGAGCTTTGTTGTGTCGATTGATTTAAGTCAGAACTGATTTGCTGCATGAGTGCGACAGACTCTTGAATCGATAACACCATGTTTTGTTCACGTTCTGCTACTTTATCAATAGTAATTGCGATTTCACTGAATTCATCACGAACGAGGAAATAGTTCATACGACATGTGAGATCACCATTCGCTAACGTGCTTAATGCTTTGTTCATAGAGAACATAGCACCGCCAATGAACGTCATGATGTAATAAACGCCCAGCGCGATCAGAGATAGAGTAACGGCAATGATTGAAACTTGAGTCGCTGAGAGCGCTGACCAAAGGTTTTGATCGTGGTTGGCGATTAAGCTGAATGCACCGTTCATGACCGAAACTGAGCCAACACCATAACCTAAGGAGATAGTGTCTGAATTACTAACAAGTTGAGCGACTTGATCCTTAGTGAGTTGGCCTGCTTCGATAAGCCCTTTCATCAAGAGCATTTCTTCTTGATAAAGGTGAGCCAGTAAAGAGTCCGCAGCACTATCTAAAACAAGCGTTAAAATAACCAGGGCGAGAAGAGGTAATAAGAAGAGTAGATAGAACTTTTCTTGGATTTTTAGGTGAATGAGATATTTGTCAATCCAACGAAATGGGATTTCTTTCATAATCGTTATACTCGAAGTAATGCCACCGCCAAACGGTGAATGAATAGAGTCTCAACTATATCATTCATATAATTTATGAGGCAACGTTATGAAAAATTCACAATGTATATTTGTCGTATCAGGCCGAGTTCAATGTGTTGGATTTCGTTATCACACAAGCAGGCAAGCACAAGCCTTGTTGATTTCGGGCTATGCAAAAAATTTAAACGATGGTCGTGTTGAAGTATTAGCGGTTGGGGATTTGGAGCAGATAGAGAAGTTATATGCTTGGTTACAATTAGGGCCGTCTAGTGCCACAGTAGACCAGGTTGTTAAGCATCGAATTAGTGAGGCGGATAAGCGGACTATTTCTGTTGGAGAGTTTAAAATACTGTAGCGCTATTGCTACAGTATTTACAGGTAGCTCTTGTTAGTGGAGATAGTTTATAAACATTTCGCTGGCTTAGGTAAACCCGCTAACTTTGTTGCTTGTTTAGCTGGGCCTTTCTTGAATAATTTAAACAGGTATTTACTGTTACCTTTTTCAGGGCCGTGGGCTTTTTCCATTGCTTTAACGAGCATGCGAACGGCTGGAGAGGTCTTGAATTCTTCGTAAAAGCTTCTTACAAAATGTACGACTTCTAAGTGTGCATCAGTCAGTTCAATCGCTTCGTCTTGAGCCAGAATTTCAATCATACCTTCTTCCCATTGTGTGTAGTCCAATAGGTAGCCTTGAGCGTCGGTTTCAATTTGTTTGCCGTTGTATTCAAACATGTTTAGTCCAGAATCAGTTTAACTCAGTAAATAGGGTACATGACCACGTTTACCTTTCTCAAGAAATATTGTCGTTATCTCTAGGAATATTGCTTCTATAGATACAAAAAAGCCCAAGAGATAGGCTCTTGGGCTCAATTTTTAACGAACTATGATTAGTCGTTGCTGTTCATAATGCCTAAGATACTTAGTAGGCTGATGAAGATGTTGTAGATCGAAACATACAAGCTAATAGTTGCTGAGATGTAGTTCGTTTCACCGCCACGGATGATGCTTTGCGTTGTTAGCAAGATAACACCAGTCGAGAACAGGATAAACATACCGCTCATTGCCAATGATAGTAGAGGCATCTGTAGGAAGATGTTTGCAACCATACCGACTAGCAGCACAACGAAACCAGCCATTAACATACCGTTAAGGAATGAAAGGTCGCGTTTAGTTGTTAGTGCGTAAGCTGATGCTGCCATAAATGCAAGTGCAGTGCCGCCAAGTGCAGTTAGGATGACATCACCCATGCCTGCGCCAACGTACATGTTTAAGATTGGACCAATCGTGTAGCCTAGGAAACCTGTAAATAGGAACGTAAATACAAGACCCATGCCGTTGTCACGGTTCTTTTCTGTTAGGAATAGTAGGCCGTAAAAACCAACCAGCATGATAATAAGACCAGGACGAGGAAGGTTCATCGCCATAGATACGCCTGCTACAACAGCAGACCAAAGTAGTGTCATAGACAGTAGTGCGTATGTGTTACGCAACACTTTATTGGTTTGCAGAGCATTCTCTTGAGTTGCTGTGCGTGAAAACATAGGGCTGTTCATAATCTTCCTCGTAAGGTGACTTCAATAGTTATTAGTACATTTATGGGGCCGAAAGTTCGAAAAATCAAGTCTTTCATTCCATCTGTATACTTAAAATAATAATCAAAATAGTCGTTTAAGTGTTTCTCAAGATGTAACAAATTGTTGCTATTGTTTCACGGTTACAATTTTAAGAAGCTTTAATAACGAAGAGGCGACCGAAGCCGCCCCTGTCTATATCAGTATAGTATCACATTAATGGTGCAAGATTTGACTCAAGAAGTTCTGAGTTCGATCCGATTGTGGG
Organism: Vibrio bathopelagicus; assembly: GCF_014879975.1. Taxonomy (NCBI): domain Bacteria; kingdom Pseudomonadati; phylum Pseudomonadota; class Gammaproteobacteria; order Vibrionales; family Vibrionaceae; genus Vibrio; species Vibrio bathopelagicus. The sequence continues at coordinate 1,670,197 of NZ_CP062500.1, forward strand.
TTCTCGAAGAAATCGACGGGGTTGTTTTCTTCGATAATCTCACCTGCATCCATAAAGATAACGCGGTCGGCAACTTCTTTAGCAAAGCCCATCTCGTGCGTTACACACAACATCGTCATACCTTCTTCTGCTAGTTCGACCATTACATCGAGCACCTCACGTACCATCTCAGGGTCGAGTGCTGATGTAGGCTCATCAAACAGCATGACTTGAGGGTTCATACATAAAGAACGAGCAATAGCCACACGTTGCTGTTGCCCACCAGACAGTTGGCCTGGGAATTTATCCGCTTGCTCTGGTATTTTTACACGCTCGAGGAATTTCATTGCGATGGCTTCGGCTTCTTCTTTTGGCATCTTCTTTACCCAGATTGGTGCTAGGGTGCAGTTTTCCAATACCGTTAGGTGGGGGAACAAGTTGAAGTGCTGGAAACACATACCGACATCGCGGCGAACGGCTTCAATGTTTTTCAGGTCTTCCGTTAGCTCATTACCAGATACAAAGATATGGCCTTTTTGGTGCTCTTCTAGGCGGTTGATACAACGAATCATCGTTGATTTTCCTGAACCTGAAGGGCCACAAATAACGATCTTCTCACCTTTTTTTACTTCCAGGTTGATGTTTTTAAGAACGTGGAACTCACCGTACCACTTGTTCATGTCTTTTAACTCGATCATAAGACCTTGAGAGTTGTTTTCTGTTTGCTGCGTCATAATACGTCCTTGATCTTGTTAATTATCGTTTGTGACCGGTGTGAAGTTTGTTTTCTAGCCAAATCGAGTATCTCGACATGCCAAAACAAAACACCCAGAACACTAACGCGACAAATACATAACTTTCTGTGGAGAAACCAAGCCATTCAGGGTCGGTATTCGCGGCTTGGCCAATCCCTAGTACATCAAACATACCGATAATCAAAACAAGACTGGTATCTTTGAACAAACCAATAAAGGTGTTCACAATTGAAGGGATTGTGATTTTTAGAGCTTGAGGAAGAATGATAAGCCCCGTCTTTTTCCAATAGCTTAACCCTAGGGCGTCAGCCGCTTCGTATTGACCTTTTGGTATTGCTTGTAAACCACCACGGATTACTTCTGCCATGTAAGCTGCACTGAATAGTACAACCCCAACAAGCGCTCTGATCAGCTTATCGGTTTCTGTCCCTTCTGATAGAAAGAGGGGAAGCATTACCGAGGCCATGAAAAGAACCGTAATCAACGGTACACCACGCCAAATTTCGATGTAAACGGTACACATACTGCGGATGATTGGCATCTCTGAACGTCGACCCAGTGCGAGTGCGACACCAATAGGCAGTGATACCACAATACCCACAAGTGCGATGATCAGTGTAACTAGCAATCCTCCCCATTTATGTGTATCGACGACTTCAAGTCCGAAGATACCGCCGTAAAGAAGGCCAGCGATCAAGAAAGGGTAGATGTTTACAAAAAATAACCAAATCCAAGTACGCTTTGGTGTTCTTTCGTATGCCAGTAAAGCAACGAATATCGCTAGCGTGATATAGAATAATCGTGGGCGCCACAGTTCAGCTTCAGGGTAGAAGCCATACATGAATTGATCCCAACGCACGCTAATAAACACCCAACAAGCACCATCACTTGTACAAGCATCTCGTGTTGTTCCTATCCAATCAGCATTAATGAATGCCCAATCTGCTATTGCCCACAATAAAGTGAAAGCGAAATAAGCAAGCACCACAGTGACGACACTGTTAACTGGTCCATTAAATAGATTTTTTCGTAACCAACCGACAGGCCCAACGGTATTCGCTGGAGGCGGAAGATCAGGTTGAAATTGATGTGTACTCATCTTATCTCTCCACCAACGCTACTTTGCGGTTGTATATGTTCATTAGAGCGGATGTTAATAGGCTTAGAGTCAGGTAAACGCCCATTGTCATCGCGATTACTTCGATAGCTTGTCCAGTTTGGTTCAATGTTGTTCCTGCAAATACAGAGACAAGATCGGGATAACCAATGGCCATCGCAAGTGATGAGTTTTTGGTCAGGTTTAGATACTGACTCGTTAATGGTGGGATAATAATTCTTAATGCTTGTGGAATAATCACGAGCTTAAGTGTTCTTGCTCTTGGGATACCCAGAGACATCGCAGCCTCGGTTTGTCCATGGTTTACAGCATTAATACCTGAACGCACAATCTCAGCGATGAATGCAGCTGTGTAGATACTTAAAGCAAGCATCAATGCGGCAAGTTCAGGAATGATGCTAATACCACCTTTGAAGTTAAACCCTTTTAAAACAGGGTATTCAGCAGAGATAGGCATGCCCATTACAAAGTAAGTGACCAGTGGTAAACCGACAATTAATGCTGCAGCGATACGTACCATCGGTGTTTGCTGACCAGTTAATTTCTGCTTGTTGTTAGCCCAGATGTTGATAACAAACGTAGCGATGATACCGGCAATTAGTGATGCGATAACAATGCTGCTGCCTTGCTCCATGACAGGAGCCGGGAAGTACAGACCACGTACATTCAAGAAAATAGCTTCACCAAGGCTCATACTTTGACGAGCGGAAGGCAATGCTTGTAGAACGGCGAAATACCAAAAAAATATTTGTAGAAGAAGAGGGATATTTCGGAATATTTCTATGTAGACAGCCGCAAATCGGCTCACTAGCCAGTTTGAAGAAAGCCTAGCAATACCCATACTGAATCCGAGTACTGTGGCCAACATGATGCCTAGCACAGAAACTAAAGCGGTATTGAGAAGACCAATAAAGAAAGTACGACCGTATGAGAACGTTTCGTCGTATTCAATGAGAGTTAAGCCGATACCAAAACCAGCTTCTTGGGAGAGAAAATCAAAACCAGTGGCGATACCACGGGAGTCTAAGTTAGTGAGTGCATTATTTACAATCGTGTAAAAGAAAGCACAGAGTGCTCCGACAGCGAGAATTTGGAAAATAACTGAGCGAAAAGTGGGGTTGTAAAAAAGGTTGGCACTTTTGGGCTGTGGCTTTGCCTGAGCTGGAGAAATAGTTTCATTAGGTTTCATACTGCTATAACCTCAAATCCATTTAATAAATAGGGCGGAAAAGTCCGCCCTAATTGATGCTTGGAAATTTATTAACGGATAGGTGGAGCGTACATAAAGCCGCCCGCATTCCATAGTGCGTTTACGCCACGAGAGATCTGTAGTGGTGAACCTGTACCAACAGTACGTTCGAAGCTCTCACCGTAGTTACCAACTTGTTTAATTACTTGGTAACCCCAATCGTCACGAATACCTAGGCCTTTACCTTTAGGACCGTCAACGCCAAGAATACGCTTGATGTTTGGATCTTTTGACTTAAGCATTTCATCAGCGTTCTTAGAAGAGATACCGTACTCTTCCGCGTTAATCATCGCTGAAAGCGTCCATTTAGCTACGTTGAACCATTTGTCATCATCTTGACGAACAACAGGACCTAGTGGCTCTTTAGAGATGATTTCAGGAAGTACTTGCGCAGATTTAGGATCGGCTAGGTTCAAGCGAAGTGCATATAGGCCAGATTGGTCTGTTGTAAGAACATCACAACGACCGGCATCAAAACCTTTAGACGTTTGTGCTGCAGTATCAAATACTACTGGTTTGTAAGACATACCACTGTTACGGAAGTAATCAGCTAGGTTAAGTTCAGTCGTTGTACCTGATTGCACACATACTGAAGCGCCATCAAGTTCTTGAGCACTTGTAAGGCCAAGTTCTTTCTTAACCATGAAGCCTTGGCCATCGTAGTAGTTAACACCTACGAAGTTCAGACCTAGAGCTGTGTCACGATGTAGTGTCCATGTTGTGTTACGAGATAGTACATCGATTTCACCCGATTGAAGGGCAGTGAAACGCTCTTTCGCAGTTAAAGGTACATACTTAACTTTAGTCTTGTCACCGAGTACAGCCGCTGCAAGAGCTTGACAATACTCAACATCGATTCCTTCCCATTCACCTTTTGAGTTAGGGTTAGAGAACCCTGGAAGACCTGTACTTACACCACAAGTTAAAAAGCCTTGAGATGTGACTTTGTCCAGAGTGCTTTCTGCCGCTGACGCTGATGTTGCCATCATTGCAGTTGATGCAGCTACTACTGAAGCAAGAAGTGTTAGTTTATTTGTCATTTGTATCCTTCCTTGTTAACCAGGTGACACCTGATACTCGTGCTCATTTGAGTTTTTCTATATGTGTCGCGTTTTCTATGACCTTGTTACTCAAATCAAACTGGTTGCATTATGCAAATGAAACTGTGTGCGATTTAAACAACTGTTTATAAGGTTAGGAAAGGATCTGCATTTTCACAAATGTATAATTTAAAAAGAATTTTGAATGAAATCACAAATCCGAACACAATTAGAATGACCAAATGTTAAGTTAATGTAAATAGTGCAGCGCTTCACACTGTTGGTGCAACGAGATTTAGATTTTTATATTGACAATTGACTAGGTAAATATTCTGAATCAACATCACAATGATGAAACATTAAACTTCAGAAAGATTGAAATTTGGTGAATAAATATTTTTATTGCACTTGGAGAGTTATTAATATGCTCCAAATTTGGTAGCATGGCTGAATAGTTATTGAAGTCATCTCAAGGAAGAACATGCGTTATTTCCCAATGTTTTTAGATGTAGAAAATAAGCCGATCTTAGTGGTGGGCGGGGGCGAGGTTGCTTGCCGAAAAGTAGATAGCTTGTTAAGAGGGGGCGAACGTCACTTTAGTGTCTCCCAAGGTAGAGCCTTACTTAAAGCAGCTTGTTGATGATAATAAAGTCCATTGGGTTCAAAACTTTTACTCTTCACAACTTATCTCGAAAAACTACTTACAAGTGTGGGCAACCACAGACAACCCAAACCTAAATCATCAAGTACATAATGATGCAAAAAAAATGGGTATTCTTGTCAATGTGGTCGACGACTTACCCTATTGTGACTTCATCACTCCCTCAATGATAAATCGCGGAAGAATCCAAATTGCGATCTCAAGTGGCGGTGCATCACCTGTTTTGGTGAGAAATATTAGAGAAAAACTCGAAACCGTGTTACCTCAGAATATTGGTTTGATCGCAGACTTTGGTGCATCAAAACGCAATTCGATTAAAGAGTCTTTTCCTACTGTTGATGAACGCCGCAAATTCTGGGAGCGCTTTTTGTCTTCCAGTTTTATCAATCAAGTAACGGAACGCGAGCAACTGGAAACTTATTATCAGCAATCTTTGGCGGAACCTGTCGATAATAAAGGGCAAGTGACTTGGATTGAATTCGAGCAAGATGTAGAACTTCTCTCAATGAAGGCGCTGCGCTTGATGCAAGAAGCAGAACTCGTACTATCGCCAAAAGAGTGCCCATTTGATTACATTGATTTGTGCCGCAGAGACGCTGAGAGAGAAAGTTTTAGCGATAGTGGCGAGTTATCGACAAAGCTTGAGAAGGCAAGGGCAGAGAACTTACGCGTGTGCGTGTTTATTCCACCAGCAAGCGTTGAGTTCAATCTTTTAGTCGGCCGTGATTTGAAACTGTCTACAGCAAAGGTCATAAGCTAATAAAGTATGTGTCAGTTAACTGCGGCATGTTTAGGTTGGTTCTTGTAAGCTAATTTACGACTTGCGGTAGCACCAAAGATATAAAAAAGCCTCTGCTTTATTGAAGCAGAGGCTTTTTAGTATTTGAAATTCAAAGTGTTAATTCAACCCAACCAACTCTACAAACACATCCATCATTGACGGCTTGTAGTTCTAGAGCGAATTAGTCACGGAAATTGTCAAATTGGAAAGGTTGACCAAGTTCACCGCTACGAACTAGAGCCATAACAGCTTGTAGGTCATCACGCTTTTTACCTGTTACGCGAACTTTGTCGCCTTGGATAGAAGCTTGAACTTTCACTTTGTTGTCTTTAATTAGCTTAACGATTTTCTTCGCAACATCGGTTTCGATACCTTGCTTAAAGATAACCGTTTGGTGCCAAGTGCGACCTGTTTGATCTGCTGCTTTCGCTTCCATCGCGTTAGGATCAACGTTGCGCTTCGTTAAGTTGCTACGAAGAATGTCGCGCATCTGCTTTAGTTGGAAGTCATCTTGCGCTGTCAGTTTTACTGATTCGTCTTTGTAATCGAAGCTAGCTTCAACGCCGCGAAAATCGAAACGAGTCGATAGCTCACGGTTTGCGTTGTCTACAGCGTTACGTAGTTCTACTGCTTCTACTTCAGAGATAATGTCAAATGATGGCATTGTGTTCGTTCCTTAAGCTAAATTTCTATCTTTAATTGCAGTTGCAAGCATGTCTAGCATGGTTGCAGTATCTTCCCAGCTTAGGCAAGGGTCAGTGATTGACTTACCGTATTCTAGGTTATTGATATCCGTCATTGGCTGGTTACCTTCTTTAATGAAGCTTTCTGCCATGATGCCTGCAATTTGGTTCTTGTTAGATTTGATCTGGTCACATATGTTTTGTGCCACTTCTAACTGCTTACGATGCTGCTTTTGGCAGTTTGCGTGGCTAAAGTCTACAACTAAACGTTGAGGTAGATCGAATTCAGCCAGTTGCTTACATGCGTTATCTACAGATTCAGCATCGAAATTCGGGCCTTTATCACCACCACGTAGAATTACGTGACCGTATGGGTTACCAGAAGTACGGTAAACCGTCATACGGCCGTTCTTATCTGGCGAGTAGAAGTAATGTGAAGCATGCGCAGCACGAATTGCATCAATAGCAATTTTGATGTTGCCGTTAGTTGCGTTCTTGAAGCCAACTGGGCAAGACAATGCAGAAGCCATTTCACGGTGAATCTGAGATTCAGTTGTACGAGCGCCGATCGCGCCCCAAGTGATAAGGTCCGCAATGTACTGACCTGTGATCATATCAAGGAATTCAGTCGCGGTAGCTAGGCCAAGCTTGTTGATATCTAGCAGAAGCTTACGAGCTTTGTTCAAGCCTGTTTCAAGTGCGTATGAACCATCAAGGTTAGGATCGGTAATCAAACCCTTCCAGCCTACAACTGTGCGAGGTTTCTCGAAGTAGGTTCTCATTACAACGAACAGTTCATCTTTGTACTGGTCTTGAATCTGACTTAGACGCTCAGCGTAATCAAGTGCCGCATCTGTATCGTGAACAGAGCAAGGACCTACGATAACTAATAGGCGGTTATCACGACCAGTTAAGATATCTTCGATTTGGCGGCGAGAATTTTTAATGCGCTCAGCAACGTCGTCAGTAATAGGGTGTGCATTGCCTAGTTCGGCAGGAGTTGGCATAGGACCCAGAGCTTGGGTTCTCAACTCATCAGTTTTTAATGGCATGTGATAGCTTTTTTATTCTATTGCGAAGTGGTTAAGATAACGGAATTGAACAGAGGAATAAACTCTCTTGAGTCAAAGTTATCTCTGTTATTGCTAATATTCTAATTTTTATCAGCAGGCCAGCGTCAAATAAGGGATTTTCACTTGTATTAACAGGCAGCTATCGGTATTTTCGTTTGAACACAACATAAAAATGCTGGAGCAGCAATGACTCAAGAAAATCAAAGCACTTTGCACCCAGAACTTGTTTTAGGTGATGTGCTGCCTTCTTATAACGATAATAATAATTCCAACCACTTGTACGTTTCCCTGTCTGAATTGGTCATGGATCGTGTGTTCTATCATCCAAGTATTGAAAGCCACTTAGATACGCTGTCTGATATTGAGAAAACCTCTTTAGACGCTATTCTTGGTGATAAAAGTGTTGATGAACATTTTGTTTCAACCTTAGTTGTTGCTATTCAAGCCGCAGTTCAACCAAACCATAATTCGGTTCGTGTTGCATTGAGCAGTGCCGACAGCTATGGGTTCCGCTCTTTACTTGGCGGCAACTGCGAAGTTGAAGAAGTAAACCCGGCACTGGGTGTACGGGGCGTAGCGCGTTATGCGACACCTGAATACAGCAAGGCTTTTGCGCTAGAGTGTCAGGTGATTAAAACTCTGCGTGAACAAGGCATCAACGTTGAAATCGTTGTTCCTTATGTTCGAGCTCTGAGTGATGCCGCGAAAATCATTGATCTGCTAGCTGAGCAAGGTTTACCACGCGGCTTAAATGGCCTAAAAGTGCTCTTCTCGTGTGATGTCCCTTCTGCGGTTCTACTTAGTGAACGACTTCTGCATTACTTTGACGGTGCGGCGGTGAATGTTGATAGTCTGACTCAATTTGCGTTGGGTGTTGATAAGCAGAATGAAGCTCAGCAACATGCGTTTGATCCACAGAATGAAGCTGTGATTACGTTGATTTCTAACATCGTAAAAGCAACTCAACACGCGAAGAAGCCTGTGCTAATCGTGACTCAAGGTTTGGTCGATTACCCAAGGCTCCAGGGTTATATTGCGGATCTGGAAGGTGTTGATACCGTTATTACGGCTTAATCTTCCCTTGTTGCAAGAGTTTGAAAATGAAGAGATATCATGGAGACGTGATATCTCTTTTTTGTAACATTTTTTTGACATCTCTATCGCTAACGGATTAACTGGTCTGATGACTGATTTGATTAGGTAATCCAAATGTTGACCCCTCTACAAAAAGCAAATTTCTATTTGAGCATGTTTGGCTTTTTCAAAGTGCCATTGATCTGGTTGTGTCGCCCAAAGCTGCTCGCACTGGACAACCAACATGTTGAAGTGAAAATTCCTCTTAAAAGGCGAACGAAGAATCACCTTAATAGTATGTATTTTGGTGTGTTGGCCGTTGGTGCTGATGTCGCAGGTGGCTTTCTTGCAATGAGTAAGTCGCAGCAACAAGGTGAAAAAATCTCGCTGGCATTTAAAGAGGTGACGGGCAATTTTTTGAAGCGCCCTGAGGGAGATGTGCATTTTACGTGTAACGATGGAGAGCTAATCAATACCATGTTGGCTGAAACTATGTCGACTGGAGAGCGTGTAAATCAACCTGTAACGATTATCGCGACTTGTCCATCTCTACATGGTGATGAACCGATGGCTGAATTCACGCTAACGCTTTCTATTAAAAAAGTGCCTTCTAGAAAATAGCTAAAAGCTTTGTGGAAGCAGTAAGAAACGGTTAAGGAATGAAAGAGCGGTATATGGATTCTATATCCACATACCGTAAGTACTATGACTCTTGAGTGATCTGCTCAATATCAACGATTTTTGAACGGTTCATTACGATTTTCCAACGGTAATAAGTCGGTTCGTTATCATGATTGTTCTCTTTGATGATCAAGTTCAGCAGGTGTCGTTTTTCTACCGACTCACGACTTACTTGACCTTCATTTAGTCGATATACGTTGTTTGAACCCTTATCCATCAAACGAGTGAGAGCTCTTAGACTGACGGACAATGTTTCACGCGTCTCTTCGTAACCACTCATAAATGTCGATGTCGACATTTCGGTTTGAGAGCGATAATGCAAAATTTGTTCTTCGCGCTGAACAACTCGTTTTTTACGAATCAACTGAATTTTGTCCGCTAACTTAGAGAAATTGGCGTAATCCAACCATTCAAGTTTGTGACCGACTGATTTATTCGTTGTCGGGTCAAAGTAGCGACGCTTCCACTTTGGTTTTCCTTTGCGGAGCCAGCGCCAAAGTATATCCCTTAAATCATCCTTGAAGATTTCACGCAAAGCGTAGATGAATGACATGGACACGATGAAAGACGCGGTAATCTCTCCTAGGAAGTCACGAGCCAATATGACGGTCGTGGTAACCACCACCATAACCAAGCCCGTTGCAATGCCTTTAACGGCTCGCTTCACGTTCTTACCCATTGATGTCGTCTTTTCTTTGAGGACGATAGGGTGCTCAATCAAACGACGCAGCAATCGCATTTTGTTGCTCAAACGAGTGACATCTTCTCGAACCTTGGCCGAGTTATATCGATTAAGCTTGCGGTGGGCGGTTTCTTTATCACAAAGCGTTAATAGGCGTTCTTTGATGGTTGAATACTCACTGCCGCGTGGCATGTGTGAGACCAGTGATAAAAACTTTTGTTCTGTGTACCAAGATAGGTAGTTATCTATATTGGCATAGTAACGTTTAAGGTTTTCTTCATAAGGAATACTTCGGCGCAGTTTCTTTAATATATCGAGAGCCAGCTCGATGACTTCATCAACTTCATCTGCCGTGACATTGTCACTCTCATTTTTATTCAAGCTGCTTACGGCTTTGTCTAACGCGATAACATATTGATAAGCGAACAAACTCAAACTGACACGATATTGCGTGATGGAGAGTCGACCACGTTTTGCTAAACGGCTGTGTACCAGAGGTAGCAGTGTTTTATCACTGTAGTAAGCGCGTTTCTGAGTAATTGAGCTGTAGAAAAATGCGCTTTCAGAAAGGACTTCAGGCGTCAGTCCGAGTTCACCGGGAATGAATAGATAAACGTCCATGTCGAGCTTTTTTGTCTTAGCCATCGCATGGTTAATTTTAAGTGTTATCGCATCTTGTTTATCAACGGTGATCAACGATGTCTCCTAGAATATAAAAATATGAATGAAACTAGCGAAAGCATATCAGAGATCACGTATAATCTCCGCCAAATTTAAAGTAGAGACAACCTTGATGATTAATATTGGTCAAATAAACAACTTAGAAGTAGTAAAACAAGCAGACTTCGGTGTATTCCTTGACGCTAGCGATTATGGAACCGTGTTGCTGCCGAAACGATTTACTCCTGAAGGTGTTGAAATTGGTCAAAAGCTAGATGTTTTCTTATACATTGATTCTGACAACCAGATCGCTGCAACCACTGAAAAACCTATCGCTCAAGTAGGCCAGTTTGGCTTGATGACGGTTGAAGGTGTAAACAGCACCGGTGCATTCATGAGCTGGGGTGTGAAAGGCAAAGATCTTCTGGTTCCTTTCAGCGAGCAGCGTGGCCGTTTGAACGAAGGCCAGTCAATCTTAGTATATGTGTATATCGATAAAGCATCGAGCCGTATTGTTGGTACAACTAAGTTCAACAAATGGTTAGACAACACTCCAGCGACTTATAAGCAAAACGAACAAGTTGATCTTATCATCGCAGAGCGCAGCCAGTTGGGTTACAAAGCGATCGTTAATGGCGAACACTGGGGAATGATTTTCCCATCAGACATTATTGGTAAGCTATTCATTGGTAAATCACTCAAAGGCTACATCAAAAACATTCGTGAAGAAGACGGTAAGATTGACTTGTCTCTTCAAAAAGTCGGTGTTGCGAAGATGGATGACTTGAGCACTAAGATTCTAGATCTGCTTGAGAAGAAAGGCGGCTTTTTACCACTGAACGACAAGTCTTCACCTGAAGCGATTTTCACGGCATTCAGAACCAGTAAAGGTACGTTCAAAAAGACCATCGGTGGTCTGTACAAGTCAGGTAAAATCTCTATTGATAAAGAAGGCATTCGCTTAGCTGAATAAGCGATCCTCTCGGTCAAAAAAAAGCCCAAACCTTCCTGTTTGGGCTTAGGGGAAAGGGCTCCGAAGAGCCTACACTAATCGTTGTAATTCTTTGTCTGATAGACTGAAGTCTAGTTTAAATTTCGCCACATGCGATTTTCTATAACGCAAATAGTGACTTGAATTGATATTTATGTAATTAAGTGTTGATTCGACATTATTTTTAATCGCACTGAGTTATCTGATATGAATAGAAAAAGCCCAAACAATTTTCGTTGTTTGGGCTTTTTGTTTATTCGCATGTTTTAAGCAGTTAAGCATAAGCACAATTAGAACAGGTTCTTATCACGTACTAGTTCTCGCGGTAAACCGTTCTTCACTCGGTTGCCAACCCACTTACCAAGGCCAATGATCGCGCCGTTGTATTTAACCAGCACTTCGCCTTTACCTGACAAGCCTTCTGGGCGAACATCTCGTCCCATGAACCACTCACGCGCGTCTTCAATGTTAAGCTCTACAACGTTGGCTTCGTTGCCCGTCGCGAGTGTTGTCGCTACCTGATGCTGCCAGCGGTAGCCTTTTTTATGAGTCTCAGCGATCTTAATGCCCATACGAGAGAAACGGAACTCGCCAATCATCGGCTCTAGTGCTTCAGGGAATAGCCAAACGTCTTTGTCTCGAATCCATACCTGAGTGTCACTTGGTAATTCGATATCTAGTGCGCTTAGAAGTTGTTCAGCGACTTCTTGTTGCGCTTTCTTATTGGCTTTTTCAAATGGGAATTTACCCAAACGTTTTTTCACTTCTGGTGGTGTCACAGAAGCGAGTTTACGGATACGTGCAACGAAGAAACCTTCCGAGTCATAAACCTGCGGGAAGATGTGAAGAAAGCCTTCCTCGGTCGTCGTCGCTTTTGCATTGTCGAACAAGTTTTCTAAAGATTCGAACTCAACTGCATCACCAAAGGTCTCTTTTAGATGGTGACACACTTGTTGGTTCTCTTCGGTACTTAGCGTACACGTTGAGTAAACCAGCACGCCGTTAGGTTTGAGAGCGTGAAAAGCACTTTCAATCAGATCTTTTTGAGTGTCAGCAATATCGACCACAGACTGATACGTCCAGTTTTTCATCGCGTCAGCGTCTTTACGAATTGTACCTTCGCCAGAGCAGGGTGCGTCTAACAGTACGGCATCGAATTGCTCTGGCAGCCAACCGCCGAAGACTCTGCCATCAAAGTTACTCAGTGCTGCATTACGCACGCCACAGCGCTCTATGTTAGCGTGAAGGACTTTCACTCGGCTTGCTGCGTATTCATTAGCAACCAGTACGCCACGGTTATCCATTAAGGCCGCTATTTGAGTCGTTTTCGACCCTGGCGCAGCAGCGGTGTCTAACACGGCTTGATAATTCTCTTCACTTTGGAATAGAGCTGACGGTGGCATCATAGAGCTGGCTTCTTGAATGTAGAATAGGCCAGACATGTGCTCCGCTGTATTGCCTAAAGGCGCTTCACTTTCATCTGTAGTGATCCAAAAACCCGTTTCACACCAAGGTACTGGTTCCAGTTCCCAACCTTTGTCTTTCGCGCGTACGAGGAAGTCATCAACACTGATCTTCAGTGTGTTCACTCGAATACTTTTACGAAGTGGCTTTTGACAAGAAGCGACAAACGAAGCCATATCTAGATGGCTTGGCATGATGCCTTCAATATGAGTCAGGAATTCTTCTGGGATATATACGTTAGCGTGCAAAAGGGTATCTCGATTTATAGCGTTAATGCGCGCAGTTTAAAGCAAAATGAGATTGTCCTAAACCAAATTTGCTTTAAACAATAAAAATGCAGCCGTTTGGCTGCATTTTAAGTTAAATCATGTGTGTTTTCAGTGTGGAAACTTAGTTCACTAAGGGCGAGGTATGGCGGTTCTCCAAGATTTCCATTCATCTTCGGCTTGAGGATATAAATAGAAAGATTGGTCTTCTTCTGCCAACGGTTGGAGTTCATTCGTTGGTGGCGTAGAGAAAGTAATCCCGCCTCTTAACAAGCTATCTACTGTACCGGCCTTGATATTTGCACCCGACAAACCGATAGAGACATCAACCCCAGACACATTCCAAAAAACGCTGTTTGAGCGAATCAGATAGGCGTATTCAGGTTTGATCTGAATGGTTGAGATAATACGGTCTGCAAATTCACCCAGTTTCACGTCAATCACAGAGCCAATCTCTAGCTCTCTGAATAGAATCGGTGTGCCTTCAGATACGGAACCTCTTGTTTCACTCTGCAACGTAAACACTTTGCCTTCAGGTTTAACTGGGCCTTGGCTAAGCTTAAATGCCGTGGTTTTGTCGCCTTTTCCTGGTTCAACATTGATGTGTTTAGAGAGCAGTGCCGATACGTTTTTGATACCGTTTAGGCCGATCTCCGGTTCTGCTAACCAAAAGTGGCTGTTTGCGACTGCAATTTTCTCAACGTATTCCGGTAAAACGCGAGCGGTAATTTCGATCCCACCTTTGTCAAAGTTCGGAATCACGAGAGTCACTTCACCAACCGTGACACCCTGATATTTGATCGCCATGCCTTTGCTGACTTCTTGGTCGCCAGAAGAGGTGATGGTAATCGCGCGGCCAAACTTTCTCGCAGATTTCGAATCGGCGTATAGCTTCCAAACGTTACCAAGCTTGTTGTCGATTCCTGGTAGTGAATCAAAGGCTATACCACCTTGAATCAGCGTTTTAACCGGAGCAGCTTTAATGCTGATACCTGATAAAGAGGCATCGACTTCAACTCCTGAACGATTCCAAAAAACCGTGTGTTTGTTGATCAAGTGTGTGTAACGGTTTTCGATCGTTACTTCTATTCTTACGCCACCATCCGCTAGCTGAAAGTTAGAAATACTGCCGACTTGAAGGTTGCGGTAGAGCAGAGGGCTTCCTTTCGAGATAGAAGGCAGTTCACTGGCAAACAATGACATCTTTTTAGAGCCGGTTTGATTGAACTTGGCGATCTCTGCTAATGACTTACTTTGGAATAATTGATAGTTAGAGCGAGACTTACTGTTGCCTTCACTCACAAAGCTAATAGAACCACTCAACAGCTGTTTGGCTGGCGGTACTGTAACGCTTAAGCCTGACTCTGTAAGCTCTGCAGTCGCGCTGCCTGTAACGAAGAAGCGGTTATTACTTTTGATAAGGTGTGCATATTGGTTGTCGATCAGCGCATCCATGAATACTTCATGCTTGTCGCTACCGGTTCCAACACTTTCAACTAACCCAACATCAATGATTGAACCAACCGCTATGCCTTTGTAAAGCAATTGGGTTCCGACATCCAAACCAAATGAATTGCTAGAGGTTAGACGAATCGCAACAGACTTTTCTTGCTCCTGACTGAACTCGTTCTTGCGAATAGCGGTAAACCGACGAGATTTTTCACCTTCACCAGGTACTAATGTCAGGAAGTTACCTGTTACCAAGTTAGCAATGTTCTTCATACCTGTTAGCGACAGTTCCGCTTCTTCCAGAACGAATTTACTTCCACTGTTCAAAAAGTCACTGAATGCAGGTTGGATAGCGGCAGAAGCCACCACGTTTTCACGGCCTTTGCTCAGTGATAAATCGGTAATCTGACCAATTTCGATGCCTCGGTACATGATAGGCGCACCGGTTGCGCTGATCTTGTTGTCGTCTGGCACTGCGATCTTGATTGAGATACCACGACCCGCGGTCTTTAGATCGGGGTAGAGTTTGAATTCAGTGTTCATCTCAACTGGCTGGCCTTCTCCCGGGGAGTCAACCGCAATCGAGCCGCCAAGTAGGGCACTTAAGCTCTCTAATCGTACGTCAACACCTGAGAAGCCAATGCTCGCCCCTAAGCCGCTTACATTCCAAAAACGGCTTTGGTCGGTAATGATATGACTGTATTCGTCTTTGATGGCTGCTTGAATAGTTACCGACTTAGCATTTTCATTGAGTTGATAGTTATAAACTTCACCAATCGGGATCTTGCGGTAAACAATTTGTGAACCAACAGATACGCCGCCAAGATCTTTGGTGGTCAACGATATATTGAGACCTTCTGAAGCCAATAAGTCAGAAGGTGACGATTCCAAGGCGTGAAACACCGTTTCTGGTTTCTCTTTGGTTTCACTAGGGTGAATCGCAATATAGTTACCGGAAACAAGGGCGTCTAAACCCGAAATGCCAGAGAGGCTTGCCGTTGGTTTGACTAGCCAGAAACGCGTTCCCTTCGAAAGAAGCTTTTGAGCCTCAGGGTAGATGTCGGCATCAACATAAATGCTTGATAAGTCTTTGGACAACGTGATGTCGCGAACCATACCCACCTCTAAACCTTGATAGCGAATCGTGGTTCGTCCTGCGACTAACCCCGCGGCATCCGAGAAGTAGATTTGCACACGTTGCCCTGCATCATGTACTGACTTCATAACCAGCCAACCAGCAAGTGCTACGGTAAGAATCGGCAGAATCCACAAAGGTGAGATCCCTTTGTTTTTTCTGACTTCTGGTGAATATGACGTTTGTGATTGGTTATTGTTGTTCATTCACTGACTCATCTTTAGAGGTGTGGTTATCCCAAATTAGCCTAGGATCTAAGCTTTCTGCTGCCAGCATTGTCATAACAACAACGACACCGAAAGCCACAGCACCATAACCTGGTGTAAAGTTTAAAATTTGTCCACGGTCGACCAATGTCATCATGATCGAAATAACGAAGAGATCCATCACCGACCATTTACCTACCCATTTTACAATGAAATAGATGGTCATTCTTTGCCTGTGATAGCGTGCTCGTTTCATTTGAATACAAAGCAATATGTACGTAAGTCCGAGAATCTTGGCTACTGGAACCACGATACTTGCAATAAAAATAATCGCAGCGATGCCGTACATATCAGTATTGATGAGTGAAGCGACACCCGAAATGATAGTGTCTTCTAACCTTTGCCCGTTGGTGATTACGATTGAAATTGGAATCACGTTCGCTGGTATTATGGCAACGGAAGCCGCAAATAACAGTGCCCAAGTCTTTTGTATAGAGTAGGGCTTGCGGTGATATAAGTCATGGTGACAACGTACACAAGCATCACCTTCAGGCTGAGATAGGTGGCAGTTGTGACAGTGAATATTTTTGTTCTCTGCAAAAGAGTAGTCTGATTCTTTCGCCCAAGCTTCCCAGTAACGTCGCACACTAATGCGGCTTACCAGTAGAACGCTGAATAGCTGCAGTAGAATCAATCCAATTAAACCAGGGCCAACAAAAATATCGGAATAGTCTTGTAGTTTGAAACACGAGATGGCCACACTCACCAAAAAAACATCCAACATCATCCAATGCTTTAAGGTTTGGATAATCGCTAATGAGTAACGAAATGATGTGAAAATTTTAAAGCGTAATGATACGTGTGTGATCAGTACCGAAGTACAAACAAGGAACGGCGCGATAGAGCTGCAGAATAAAATGAGTAACCCAAGCAGTGGGAAGCCTTCTCCCATTAAGGTGAATACACCCGATGGCAGTGTGGCTGGTATCATGACGCCAATGAGGCGGATACTGATGAATTCAAAGAAATGAGAAGGGATAAATAACAATAAGCAAGTGATTGCGATGGCTAGATTTCCAGAGAGGCTAGGTGTGCCTCCGCGGTATAACTGAGTTCCGCATCTAGGGCAGTAAGCTGACTTCCCATGTGGGATATCCATCTTGTCTATTGGGAGTTCACAGCCTTGGCATAGTCGTACAGAACTGCTGTCGCACAAGTGCTTACCTTGTGATTGTTCGGATGATGGCTGATCGCTCGGTAATGGCTCAGCGGTGACAGGAT
This sequence comes from Vibrio bathopelagicus, assembly GCF_014879975.1. Taxonomy (NCBI): domain Bacteria; kingdom Pseudomonadati; phylum Pseudomonadota; class Gammaproteobacteria; order Vibrionales; family Vibrionaceae; genus Vibrio; species Vibrio bathopelagicus. The sequence goes on from NZ_CP062500.1 coordinate 1,687,424, forward strand.
TAGAGGGGGAGGTCACAAGACCTCCCTAGTTGAAGCGTTGGTCAAAACATAGAAATGACTTAACTTACTAGAACGACAAACATCAGGCGTGCGATTGCACACTGCCATAGAGTGTTTGATAAAGTCCTTGTTGTTCAACCAATTCACCATGTGTTCCCGTCTGTGTGACTTGTCCATCTTCTAAAACATAGATCAGATCAGCTTGTTTCACTGCTGATAATCGATGGGCCACAATCAAAGTTGTGCGATCTTTCAAAAATTCGCTTAGTGCTTTGTGCAGAGCTGACTCTGTCGCTGTATCAAGTGCTGATGTTGCTTCGTCTAGAATAACAAACTTCGGATTGCTCAACACCATACGGGCGATGGCCAGTCGTTGTCGTTGACCACCAGACAGTCGAACGCCATTCCTACCAATTTGAGTATCCAAACCGTTACTTAGCTGCTTAATCACATCTTGCATCTGAGACACTTCAAGCGCACGCCATAGCGACATCTCATCGTATTCGGCGCCGAGGGTCAGATTATGCCTCAATGTGTCATTAAAAAGTATAGGTTGCTGTAAAACAACGGCAATTTGATTACGAATTATATCAAAACTGATGTCGTCCGTTGTTTCACCGTTATAACGAATACACCCAGAGTCGGCTTGATAAACCCCAATAAGCAACTGTATTAATGTCGATTTACCTCCACCACTGGCACCGACTAGAGCGACCTTTTTTCCAGCAGGTATGTGTAAGGATAGCCTATTTAAAACAGTGTTTTCTAATGTGTAAGAGAATGTAACGTCTTCTATGTCAACTGTCACTTCTTGATGTTCATTAAACGGGTTCACTTTGCTGATAGGGCGCTTCTCTTCTTCTAACTGAAGAAGATCGTTGATGCGTTGCAGTGCGGCCTTCGCGCTATACCAAGAGAATTGAATGCCTAACAATTCTTGAACCGGGCCCAACATAAACCATAAGTAACCAAATACCGCGAAAATCTGACCAATGGTTAAGTCGCTAAATAACACCATCAACATTGCAACAGCACGGAACAGTTCAAAACCTAATAGAAATAATAAAAAGGACACTCGCCCCGCGGCTTCCGATTGCCATGCGTATTTATCGGCATCGATTCTTACTTGGTTTGCTTGAACTTTAAGTTCATCAAGAAAGATGCGCTCTTTATTAGCTGCACGAAGTTGATAGATGCCATCTAACGTTTCAACTAAGCGATTCTGAAAACGCTCAAAAGACTGGTTCTCATATTTCTTGAGGTGTTTAACACGGCTACCGAGCTTACGAGAAAAATAAATAACAACAGGATTGACCAGTAGAATGAACAGCCCTAAACGCCACTCTAACCATAGTAGGACTATAGCGGTACCGAGCACCGTTAAGAAGCTGATGATAAATTTAGAAAGGGTCGAGCCAATGAACTTATCAATAGTCTCTATGTCTGTAATTAGATGAGCATTAATACCGCCGCTGCCTTTGGTTTCGTACTGTCGGATGCTAATGCGGCCAAGTTTATCGATCATCTTGCTACGCATTTGGTAGGTGATCGTTTTGGAAACCAAAGTAAATTGACGACCTTGTAGAATATTCAACGCTTGGCTGGCAGATCGCATCAGGATAACCAACAAGAGAGTAAGAGCAATATAGCCAGTTGGCGTTTGCAGCGAGACTGGAAGTAGGTGATTCATCATCTCTAACCCTGAAGCTGGCTTATCAAGCAAAACTTCGTCGACCATGAGTGGCATAAGCAGAGGGATAGGGACGCTAATTAAGGTTGCAATAATGGCAACAAAGTTAGCAAACAGTAATTTGGACTTGTGTTTTTTTACTTGAGTTATCAACCAAGAACGGCTAATAGTGTCTTCTGAATTGTTCATTGTAATGAGAATAAGTCCTATTTAGTTTGATGGCCGCATTTTACTGCGTTCTCTTGATAATGGAAGTCTCAATTTAATTGGAAGTTAATATGAAAATAGAACATTACCAACGCTTAACCAAACAAGCCGTTGCATTAATTGAATCAGAAACCGATCTAATTGCGAATCTTGCAAATATTAGCTCACTATTGTTCATGGAATTAGATGAACTTAACTGGGCTGGTTTCTACTTAATGAAGCAAGATAAGCAAATGCAACAAGATGAGCTTGTGCTTGGTCCCTTCCAAGGTCAGCCAGCGTGTGTTCGAATTCCAGTAGGGCGTGGAGTCTGTGGAACTGCGGTTGCGACGAATACAGTTCAGCGCATTCATGATGTGCATGAGTTCGAAGGTCACATCGCTTGTGATGCTGCAAGTAACTCAGAAATCGTTATTCCATTCTCTATCGATGGTAAAGTTGTGGGTGTTCTTGACATCGATAGTCCAAATATTGGTCGTTTTTCTCAAATTGATGAAGACGGATTGACATTTTTTATGGCTGAAGTGGAAAAGGTGCTTAATTCGCACGCGAACAAGGCATAAATTATTCTCTTACTGTGGTTTTTCCCAAGCATCTCTCTATAATACGTAAAAATATTTTCTTAATGCTCGCGGAAAACCGCAAAAACCAGGAACCCACATGGAAAACACTGAAAAGTTAAAAAACAGCAAAGAAGTTATCGCATATGTTGCTGAATGTTTCCCTAAATGCTTTACTCTAGAAGGTGAAGCAAAACCACTTAAAATTGGTATTTTTCAAGATCTTGCTGAACGTCTAAGTGAAGACGAAAAAGTAAGTAAGACTCAGCTTCGTGCAGCGTTAAGACAGTACACATCATCATGGCGTTACCTGCACGGCGTAAAAGCTGGTGCAGATCGTGTTGACCTAGACGGCAACGCGTGTGGCACATTAGAAGAAGAGCACGTAGAACACGCTAAAGCTACACTTGCAGAAAGCAAAGCGAAAGTTCAGGCTCGTCGTAAAGAACAAGCACAGAAAGCTCGTGAAGAAGGCAAAGCGAAAACTAAGGCGAAGAAAGCTCAACAGCCTCGTCGTCAAGCGCCTAAAGCACCAAAAGTAGAAAAGCCTGTAGAAACACGCGCTTTGAACGCCGATGAATTCATCGCTGGCAAAGAAGTAAATGTGAACATGGGTACAGGAAACATGGCTGCGACCATTGTTGAAATCAATAAGGAAGATGTACGTGTTCAGTTAGCAAACGGCCTACAAATGGTTGTTAAAGCGGAGCACTTGCGCGCTTAAAGGAGATACTCCTACGCATGAAATGCCGTTCAAAATTGACACTGATTGCTGCTAGCTTTTTTCTAGCAGCTTCAGCTCAGGCTCTTGAAGCCAAATTAGATCAGGACGATTTACCTTTACTCGCTCCTGAGGTCCAACACGAAACTGCTAGTAAACGTGTTACTTCTCGATTTACTCGTTCTCACTATAAACACTTCAATCTCAACGATGATTTCTCTCAGGCTATCTTTAATCGTTATTTAGAGATGCTGGATTATAATCGTAATATCTTCACTCAAGCTGATATTGACTCTTTCTCCTCTTCATCTGTGCAAATTGATGATCAGCTGAAAGCGGGTAATAACCAGATTGCTTTCGATGTTTATAATCTTTCTATGCAGAAGCGTTTTGAACGTTTTCAATATGCGTTGTCTTTGCTAGATACTGAGATTAAGTTTGATACCGATGAAAGTATTGAGCTCAATCGTAGTGAAGCGGAGTGGCCGAAAGATATCGCCGAAGTGAATGAGCTTTGGAGGAAGCGTGTTAAATATGACGCGTTGAACCTGAAACTTACTGGTAAAGAATGGCCAGAGATTCAAGAGGTTTTGGAAAAGCGTTACAACAATGCGATGAAGCGTATTACACAATCGCATAATGAAGATGCTTTCCAAATCTACATGAACGCATTTGCGCGTGAAGTTGATCCTCACACCAGTTACCTTTCTCCAAGAAATGCAGAACAATTCCAATCAGAGATGAATCTATCTTTGGAAGGTATTGGTGCTGTGCTTCAGATGACTGATGACTATACCGTGATTCGCTCGTTAGTTGCTGGTGGCCCTGCGTCAAACAGCAAACAATTGAGCGATGGTGACCGCATTGTCGGTGTCGGCCAAGATGGCGAAGAGGTTGTTGATGTTATCGGTTGGCGTTTAGACGATGTAGTACAGCTGATTAAGGGCCCGAAAGGGACCAAAGTTAAGCTACAAATCTTGCCGGAAGGTAACGATGCAAAAAGTCACGTTGTCACAATTGTACGCGACAAGATTCGTCTAGAAGACCGCGCTGTTAAATCTGAAGTTATCGAGAAAGATGGCAAGAAGATTGGTGTTCTTGAAGTACCAAGTTTCTATGTTGGCCTCTCTAAAGATACCGATAAACTGATCAGTGAGCTTAAACAGCAAGGTGTTGAAGGTATTATCGTTGATCTTCGAAACAACGGTGGTGGTGCACTGACTGAAGCAACCGAACTCTCTGGTTTATTTATCAAAGAGGGACCAGTTGTTCAGGTTCGTGATAGCTACGGTCGTGTCAAAGTGAACAGTGATACTGACGGCGAAATCAGCTATCAAGGTCCATTAACGGTATTGGTGAATCGCTACAGTGCGTCAGCTTCTGAGATTTTTGCAGCAGCGATGCAAGATTACGGTCGTGCAATTATTCTTGGCGAAAACTCTTTCGGTAAAGGAACGGTGCAACAACATCGCTCTTTGAATCATATCTATGATTTGTTCGATAAAGAGTTGGGCTACGTTCAATACACAATCCAGAAATTCTACCGAATCAATGGTGGCAGTACGCAAAACAAAGGTGTAGTACCTGATATTGCTTATCCGACGCCAATTGATCCAGCAGATACTGGTGAAAGTGTTGAAGATAATGCTCTACCTTGGGACAGTATTGATAAAGCAAATTACTCAGTGTTACAGCGTAACGATGAAGAAATAGTTGCTTTGACTGCCCAACACCAAGCTCGCATTGCTACTGACATGGAATTTGGCTTTATCGCGCAAGATATTGAAAAATATAAAGCAGATAAAGACGATAACGACCTTTCTTTGAATGAAAAGGTACGTCAGCAAGAGAGTGATGATGCGGATGTGCTTCGTCTAGAGCGTATCAATCAACGTCAAAAAGCCGCTAAGTTAGAGGCATTTAAAACGCTAGATGATATTCCTAAAGACTACGAAGCCCCAGATGCTTATCTTGATGAGTCGGTTGCTATCATGCTAGACATGATAAAGAAATAAACTCTTATAACGTGCCTTGTTAAAGGTGACGGTTTTAAAAAGCGAGCTTAGGCTCGCTTTTTTTGTATCTGCGATTTGACAAAAATGGTGGTGTTTCTTTATGCATTAACGCTTCGGCATCTTCTGAATAGCTCATATTTAAAGCGTGTTTTTGCGAGTGATTATGTCACCCAGTTACTTCGCACTTAAAATTTAGTGACTTGGATCATATTTTTTCGCTTTCTAATCATTACGTGCCTAAGCTTAAAGAAAATAAGGGGGCGCTTATGAAATGGATTCTACTGGTTTTATCTTGTTTAAGTTTTGCTGCTTTGGGGAGCGAGGGTGCTCCGAGCGTTCAACAGTCAAAAAGCGATAGCAATCTATCTCACTTTGACCTGCCTTTACTCCTGGGTGATTGGTATTTAATGAATCCAGAACCTGACAAAGGTACTGAAAATTTTAGAGCTATTAAGCTGACTCTCGATTCAAACTACTCATTTACCATTGATATTCAAAAGAAAGATTACAGCGTCGATCACTGGGAAGGTTTATATAACGCCAATGAAGACACGCTCATTCTGGGTTTGAATACCTCAGAACCACAAGTTTATGCTTACAGTAGTAACCATAACATGCTGAACCTTAACGGTGTTTTGTTTACCAAAGCACTTCCAAATGCTCTGGCCGGGATTTGGTCGAGCGCCGAACTTTCTGGTAGTGACTTACGTGCAAGTAACATTCAAAAAATGGACTTAGTGCTAGAGCCTGACTTCGTATTTATGTTCCGTGTCTCTGATGAAGTGGGCAGTGAAGTGATTCGTCGTGGAGTGTATTACACCGAAGGGGACCAGCTAGTTCTGCTTTATGAGAACGGTGAACACGGCACTCGTTACACATTAAACAGTGATGTGTTGACGCTTCAAGGTGAAGAAGGAGACATGTTTGCGGTGCTTAATCGTATTCGATAAGTGCGAGTTTTAGCCCTAAAATTGAACTCGTTGATAATATGGTTTGTTGCTTGTTTATTAGGCGTTCCTGTCTGATTTGATTGATAAAATAGTAAAACATGGAGGCATTTTCCTACAATGCCTCCTTTTTTTAATATTCCCCTTGTTTTATTGGCGCTCAACCTTTAGATATATACAGTTCAAAAATAATTACGTATAACGATCAAAAGGAACCCGTCATGGCACATACACCTCAAGCCAAGTATCGTAAAGATTATCAATCACCATCTCACACTATTTCTGAAATCGATCTTACTTTCGATTTGTACGATTCAGCATCCATTATTACCGCTATTTCTAGTGTTAAGCAGGAGAAAGAAAGCTCGACATTAGTACTTGATGGTGAAGGCTTGAAGTTAGTCTCTGTTTTGGTTGAAGGTAAGGAGTGGACGCAGTACGAACAGTCTGAAACTCTACTTACTTTGAATGAACTTCCGAAAGATTTCACACTAACAATCGTTACGGAAGTTGACCCTGAAGGGAACAGTGCTCTTGAAGGCCTGTACAAGTCGGGTGGTGCTTTCTGCACTCAATGTGAAGCCGAAGGTTTCCGACGTATTACTTACTACATGGATCGCCCAGATGTGTTGGCGAAATTCACGACAACGGTTATCGCAGACAAAGCCGAAAATCCATTCCTACTCAGTAATGGTAACCGTGTCGACGAAGGCGAAGCTGAAAATGGCCGCCACTGGGTGAAATGGCAAGACCCACATCCAAAACCAGCGTACCTGTTTGCTTTAGTTGCGGGTGACTTCGATGTACTTCGTGACGTATACACCACACAATCTGGTCGTAATGTCGATCTAGAAATCTTTGTCGACAAAGGCAACCTAGACAGAGCTAACCACGCGATGGTCTCTTTGATTAATTCAATGAAGTGGGACGAAGAGCGTTTCAACCTAGAGTACGACTTAGACATCTACATGATCGTAGCCGTTGATTTTTTCAACATGGGCGCGATGGAAAACAAAGGCCTGAACGTATTCAACTCTAAGTTTGTTCTGGCAAACGACCAAACAGCAACAGATACAGATTACCTAGGTATAGAAGCGGTAATCGGTCACGAATATTTCCACAACTGGACAGGTAACCGAGTTACTTGTCGCGATTGGTTCCAGTTGAGCTTGAAAGAAGGTTTAACGGTATTCCGCGACCAGGAGTTCTCGTCTGATCTTGGTTCTCGCGCAGTAAACCGCATCAATAATGTTCGTATTATTCGCGGCCCACAATTCGCAGAAGATGCGAGTCCAATGTCTCACCCAATTCGTCCAGAAAAAGTGATAGAAATGAATAACTTCTATACTTTAACAGTGTACGAAAAGGGCAGTGAAGTGATCCGTATGATCCACACATTGTTGGGTGAGGAAGGTTTCCAAAAAGGCATGAAGCTGTACTTCGAACGTCATGATGGTACGGCGGCAACATGTGAAGACTTCGTAGCGGCAATGGAAGATGCATCGGGCGTTAACCTGTCTCAGTTCCGTTTATGGTACAGCCAGTCTGGTACGCCGACACTGTCTGTTGAAAGCCATTACGACGCAGAGAAAAAAGAGTACACGTTAACGACTCGTCAAGTGACAGCGCCAACTCATGAGCAAACCGAAAAGCAGGCTCTGCATATTCCTCTTGATATCGAGCTGTACACAGCGTCGGGTGAAGTGATTGAGTTACAATGTAACGGTCAGCCTATTCATAATGTATTAGATGTGAAAGAGGCGGAACAAACGTTTGTGTTTGAGAACGTAGACGAGCAACCAGTTCCATCTTTGCTGCGTGAGTTTTCTGCGCCAGTGAAACTTGAATACAACTATTCAGACGCAGAGCTAATCTTCCTGATGGTAAATGCTCGCAACGAATTCTCTCGTTGGGACGCGGGACAAATGCTGCTAGCGAAATACATCCGTAGCAACGTAGATAACGTTCAACAAGGTCAAAAGTTTGCACTTTCTTCTGAAGTGGTTGATGCATTCCGCGGTGTATTGCTTAGCGATTCATTAGAGCCTGCATTTATCGCAGAGATGCTTTCTCTACCAAGTCATAACGAAGTGTCGGGTTGGTACGAGCGTGTTGATATCGATGCTGTCGCGTCAGTACTTCATTCAATGAAAGTGACGTTGGCGAAAGAGCTTGAAGATGAACTTGCTGCGGTTTACCACAGTCACGCCTTAGCAGAATACACGATTGACCATGATTCAATTGGTAAGCGTACTTTGCGTAAAGTGTGTCTAAGTTACTTAGCTCATACTGAAAAGGGTAATGACTTGGTTGTTGCTATGTACCAGCAAGCAAACAACATGACAGACACAATGGCCGCAATGGGCGCGGCGAACAGTGCACAACTCCCATGTCGTGAAACTTTAATGGCGGATTACAGCGATAAGTGGAAACACGATGGTCTTGTAATGGATAAGTGGTTCGCTCTTCAAGGAACGAACCCAAGTTCAAACGCACTTGAAGTGATCAAGGCGTCTATGTCACACCAAGCGTTTAGTTTGAAAAACCCGAATCGTACTCGCAACTTGGTCGGTTCATTCTTAAACATGAACCCAGTTCAGTTTCACGACAAGTCAGGTCAGGGCTATGAGTTTGCAGGAGAAATCTTACGTGAGCTTAACAGCAGCAACCCACAAGTAGCATCACGTTTGATCGATCCTTTGCTTAAGTTCCGTAAGTACGATGATCAACGCCAAGCATTGATTAAAAAGCAACTTGAGATTTTAAAGGGTATGGATAATCTAGCTAAAGACTTATTTGAGAAAGTAACGAAAGCACTCGAGGCTTAAGTTCGCGCTTATTCAGGTAACTGTTTACTAATAACGAGAAGTCATCAGTGGTAGAGGTCATCTGCCACTGATTTTTTGTTTTTGGGTGCTCGATTTTCAACCAGGATTGGTTGCTTAGTTAAAAATCGTTGTTTAAGCTAAACCCTTTGTTTAAACAGAATTTGCTGTTTAAGGAAGTCAAAGTCAAAGTAAGGTTAGCCTCCTAGACAAGCTTTCAAACTGAGACGTTTCCACCTTTAGACAATTTTCGTCGTTCAGGGTTTCCACTGTTCAACATCGTTTTGTGCCAAAAAATACCGGCACTGTATATTTATACAGGTATCGTATGAATCGCTATATTTTCCAACTTAACATCTCATATCAACAGTTTTTGGCCAGCTATTCTGGTGCCGCAAGTAAAGTTCAAGTGATAACGACCACTGGATTGCGTCTACAGTTACCTGCAACTCGGTTCAGACCATTTCTTACACAAATAGGGGTTAGAGGGCAGTTTAGACTGACAACTGACCAAAAAAATAAGTTTATTAAGTTGGAAGCTCTGTAAACCTTGGCGTGCCTAGTGAGTTAAAAGGAATCTTAATCACATAATCAAACATTTCACCTCTTACCACCTCCAAAACAATTAACTATTTCTCAATAATGCTTTTACAATAAATGAATGCATTACCTTTGCTTAACTCGTTAGTAGGAAAGAGCTCAACGGCTCAATTCAAACACCAGCTTAAGTAAGCCCCCTAATAATAAAATATAATTCTAATTGTGGAGTGTGACTATGACCGCACGTGAAACTGTGGTTCCAGTTTTACTTGAAAAAGTGTACAAACTGATTCAAGACAAACTTGACCTTGCTCATCGACCTCTCGTAACTCAACTTGCTCAACACTTGTTTAGTAACGTTTCTCACGACGACCTAACTCAGAGAAACGAATCCGATTTATACGGTGCTGTAGTTAGCTTATGGCATCACATCAATGAAAAGAAAGCCGACGAAATTTCTGTCCGTGTTTTTAACCCGACAGTAAGCCGTCAAGGTTGGCAATCGACTCACACTATCGTTGAGATAGTGGTACCAGATAGCCCATTCCTCGTTGATTCTGTAAAAATGGCATTAACTCGCCTCGATCTCTCTTCTCACCTTATGCTCCACAACCCAACACAAATCTCCCGTTCTGATAAGGGAAGTGTTGTTGGTGTCAGCAACAATGAAGGTGTCTTCCAATCACTTTTCCATATTGAGGTTGACCGTCTAAGTAGCAAAGCTGAAATGACCGCACTTAAAACCGAGCTACTGGATATCTTTACCGATACTGGTCTTGTGGTTAATGATTGGCTGAAAATGGTAGAACGACTTGAAGAAGTCACCAATCAAGTTGAAGAGCAAAAAGAGACGATTCCAGTTGATGGCCAGCGTTTTGATGAAACTCTCGCGTTCCTTCGTTGGTTGGGCGAGCACAACTTTACGTTTATGGGTTACAAGGAATATGACCTTGTTTCTGTGAATGGCGACACTGAGCTACAACCGACCAAGGAGCAAGGTCTTGGTTTGTTCGCAAATTCAGATCGTGTACGTAACGTTAAGCTGTCTGAGTTTTCAGACTCGGCACGCTTAGAAGCAAAAAAACCGTATGTACTGATCGTAACCAAGGGCAACACGGCTTCACGCATTCACCGCCCAGCTTACAATGATTACATCGGTATCAAGAAGTTTGATAAAAACGGTAAGGTAATTGGTGAGCACCGCTTTACCGGCCTTTACACTTCTGCCGTTTATAACCAAACGGTTGAAAGCATTCCTCTAGTTCGCGAGAAAGTTGAGCGTATCTTAGATGCAAGTGGTTACCGTAAGGGTTCATACTCTTACAAAGCTCTGCACAACATTCTTGAAAACTACCCACGTGATGAACTGCTTCAAGCTCGAGAAGAAGAGTTACTTGAAGTTGGTACGGGCGTAGTACAAATGCAAGATCGCGATCTTCTGCGTTTGTTTGTTCGTAAAGACCCGTTTGGTCGTTTCTTCAGCTGTATGGTTTACGTAACAAAAGATCGTTACAACACCGAACTTCGTCGTCAAACCCAACGCATTTTAAAGCAATACTTCGGTTGCGAAGAAGAAGTCGAATTCACGACATACTTCTCTGAAAGCCCACTGGCAAGAACGCACTATATTGTTCGTGTTGATAACAACAACATGGATGTGGACGTGAAAACAATTGAGCAAAATTTAATGGAAGTATCGTCTACGTGGGATGACCGCCTGTCTGAATCAATCGTTGCTAACTTCGGTGAAAGCAAAGGTCTACCGTTATCGAAAGAGTACATGCGTGCATTCCCACGTTCGTACAAAGAAGACATGATGCCTGGTTCTGCGGTTGCAGATATCGAACGTCTAGAAGCTCTGAGCGAAGACAACAAACTTGGCATGCTTTTCTACCGACCTCAAGAAGAGGCGGCAGACTCTAAAGCCGTTCGTTTGAAATTGTTCTACCACAGTGATGAGCCGATTCACCTGTCTGATGTTATGCCAATGCTTGAAAACTTTGGCCTACGCGTTATTGGTGAGTCACCTTATGAAGTGCGCAAGACCAATGGGGTGACTTATTGGATCCTTGATTTCTCGATGCTGCATAAGAGTGACCAGACGATTGATCTTCGTGAAGCTCGCGATCTATTCCAACAAGCCTTTGCTGCGATTTGGGCGGGTGAGTTAGACAGTGATGGTTTCAACCGCTTGGTATTGGGTGCAGGTCTTTCTGGCCGTGAAATTTCAATTTTACGTGCGTATGCGCGTTACATGCGCCAAGTTGGTTTCCCATTCAGTCAACAATACATTGAAGACACATTGTCTCATTACCCAGATCTAGCGAAAGGGTTAGTGAGCCTATTCGGCAAGCGTTTTGATCCTAAATTGAAGGGCAGCGCAAAAGGCCAACAAGATCTTATCAAGAAGATCACTGAACAGTTGGATCATGTAGAAAGCTTGGATGATGATCGTATCATTCGTCGCTACATGGAAATGATCACAGCAACGCTTCGTACTAACTACTATCAGTTAGACGACAACAAACAGTCTAAACCTTGGTTGGCTCTGAAAATGAGACCAAGCGAGATTCCAGACATCCCAGCGCCGGTTCCTGCGTTTGAGATCTTCGTTTACGCACCAGATATTGAAGGTGTGCATCTACGTGGCGGTAAAGTCGCTCGTGGTGGTTTACGTTGGTCAGACCGTCAAGAAGATTTCCGTACTGAGATTCTAGGCCTAGTTAAAGCTCAACAAGTTAAGAACACAGTAATTGTACCGGTTGGTGCAAAAGGTGGTTTCGTTTGTAAGCGTCAACACATGATGTCTGGCCGTGATGAGATATTCGCTGAAGGTCAACGTTGTTACAAGCGCTTCATCCGCGCACTACTAGACGTATCAGACAACATCATTGAAGGCGAGGTTATCCCACCTAAGAGTGTTGTTCGTCACGACGAAGATGATCCGTACTTGGTTGTTGCTGCCGATAAAGGTACAGCAACGTTCTCAGATCTCGCAAACTCAGTATCTGATGAATACAACTTCTGGTTAGGCGATGCATTTGCCTCTGGTGGTTCTAACGGTTACGACCATAAAGCGATGGGTATCACCGCGAAAGGTGGCTGGGAATCTGTTAAGCGTCACTTCCGTGAAATGGGCATCAACTGTCAAACAACGGATTTCACCGCCATCGGTGTAGGTGATATGGCGGGCGATGTGTTTGGTAACGGCATGCTGTTGTCTAAGCATATTCGTATGCAAGCTGCATTCAACCACATGCATATCTTTATTGACCCGAATCCAGAATCAGCATCAAGCTGGGTAGAGCGTGAGCGTTTGTTTAACCTACCTCGTTCAAGCTGGGAAGATTACAACAAAGACCTTATCTCTCAAGGTGGTGGCATCTTCTCTCGTCGAGCGAAGTCTATCTCTTTGACGCCTGAAATTCAGAAAATGCTGGGTACTAAGAAAGCATCAATGGCACCGAATGACTTGATCAAAGCGATCTTGTCTATGCAGGTTGATCTTCTTTGGAATGGCGGTATCGGTACATACGTTAAGTCTTCAAACGAGACTCATACTGATGTAGGTGACCGTGCAAATGACGTACTTCGTATCGATGGCCGTGACCTGAAAGCTAAGGTTGTTGGTGAAGGCGGTAACTTGGGTATGACTCAACTGGGTCGTATTGAATATGCACTTACGGGTGGTCGAGTTAATACCGACTTTGTTGATAATGTTGGCGGTGTTGACTGTTCAGATAATGAAGTAAACATTAAGATCTTCTTGAATGGTTTGGTATCTAATGGTGATCTAACCGTTAAGCAACGTAACCAAGTGCTTGAATCGATGGAAGATGAAGTTGGCGAAATCGTACTAGACGACGCATATTGCCAAGCTGAGTCTATTTCGGTTACTGAGCATCAAGGTGTTGGCTTAGTAAAAGAGCAAATCCGCTTTATTCACACAATGGAAAAAGCAGGGTACTTAGATCGTGGTTTGGAATACATCCCAGATGACGAAACATTGCTTGAGCGTGAAAAGCAGGGTCAAGGCCTAACAAGACCAGAGCTTTCTGTACTTGTCGCTTATGGCAAAATGGTACTTAAAGAAGATCTTGTTAGTGATGATATCGCTAATGATGAATTCCATGCTCAACAGCTTATGCAATACTTCCCAACAGCGTTACGTCGTAACTATTCTCAGCACATGGATAATCATCCACTGCGTTCTGAAATCATCGCGACTGCACTGGCTAACCAAATGGTTAACGAGATGGGTTGTAATTTCGTTACTCGTCTGCAAGAAGAGACTGGCGCAAATATCGTTGATATTGCAAATGCTTACGCGGCATCACGTGAAATCTACGGTCTTGGTAAAGTTCTTAAGAGCATCCGTGAACTGGACAATGTTTCAAGTTCTGAAGCTCAATACGAATTGATCTACCATGTTCGCCGTACACTTCGTCGCTTGGCTCGTTGGTTGCTAAGAAACCGTACTGGTAAACAGTCAGTGAAAGCTCTGATTGAACTTTACCAGGGTGATGTTCTTACTATTACAGAGAAACTGGATGAAAACCTAGTAGCTTCTGAAGTAGAAGAGCATAACGCAATGGCACAGCTATGGATTGACCAAGGCGTAAACGCTGAGTTGGCTAATTCAGTCGCACGTTTGTCTAGTTTGTACTCAGCACTGGATATATCCACAGTAGCTCGTGAAACAGGTAAAACAGTACAACAAGCGTCTAAGCTTTACTTCAATCTTGGTGACCGCTTGTCTTTGCACTGGTTCTTGAAGCAAATCAATGGCCAAGCAGTAGACAACAACTGGCAAGCATTGGCACGTGCGGCATTCAGAGAAGATCTGGATTGGCAGCAACGTCAGCTAACTGGTCAAGTACTTAACTGCGGTTGTGCTTCAGATATTGATGTGATTAAAGCGCTTGATGATTGGATGGAAAGCAACTCGGTTTCTCTACATCGTTGGGAAAGCATCTTGAACGAATTCAAAGTAGGTTCGGTTCATGAGTTTGCTAAGTTCTCAGTAGCACTACGTGAATTGATGCTGTTGAATCTAAACTGCATGTCGACAGACTAGCGATTAGATAAAAACGAAAAGAAATAAGGGCAGGCCATTAGGTCTGCCTTTTTCGTTTGGCTGAATAGTGTTATTCGGCAGAACAGTGTCATTTGGCTGAATAGTGAATGATGTGTCCAATTATTTCGTTGAGTCACTTATGTTTGGTCAAGTTAGCTTTTAATTGGTCGAGTTAACTGATGCTCGTTACATGAATGGTAGTCAAATGGACGATTCGCCTGAGGGTACGGTAACGTTTGCTTAATAATAAACCTCTTTCGTTAGCAAACTCGATTATCTTACCCTTACAGTCAGTAATAGATTGAATAGTTGGGCAAATAAGTAAATAATATCGCCCCGTTTACACGGCGCTTTTTTCTATCGGAGGCACAATGCTTTACCGTCTAGCCAGAACTGGCTTTTTCCAACTTGATGCCGAAAAGGCACATGACCTTGCAATTCAAAATTTCAAACGCTTTACCGGCACACCTATTGATCTTTTGTATCGCCAACAACTACCTCACCGACCTGTAGAGTGCATGGGTCTTACTTTTAAAAATCCAGTTGGCCTTGCGGCCGGTCTAGACAAAAACGGCGAATGTATTGATGCATTTGGCGCAATGGGTTTTGGTTTTGTAGAAGTAGGGACTGTTACTCCTCGTCCACAAGCAGGTAATGACAAACCACGTCTGTTCCGTCTTGTTGAAGCCGAAGGTATTATCAATCGCATGGGTTTTAACAACCTAGGCGTAGATAACCTAATTGAGAATGTTAAGAAGTCGAACTATGACGGCATCTTAGGTATCAATATTGGTAAGAACAAAGACACGCCAATTGAAAAGGGCGCAGAAGATTACATTATCTGTATGGAGAAGGTATACCAATACGCAGGCTACATTGCGGTAAATATTTCTTCACCAAATACTCCAGGACTTCGTTCGCTACAATATGGCGAAGCACTTGATGATCTGTTGTCTGAACTAAAAACCAAGCAATCTGAATTGGAAGCGAAGCATGGTAAATATGTCCCGCTTGCTCTTAAGATCGCTCCGGATCTAAGTGATGACGAAATTAGCCAGATTTGCGAATCATTGATCAAAAATAAGATCGATGGTGTGATCGCAACCAATACGACATTGGATCGCAGTATTGTTGAAGGCATGAAGCATTGCGACGAAGCGGGTGGCCTAAGCGGACGTCCAGTTCAATCTCGCAGTACTGAAGTTGTTCGTAAACTTCACGAAGAGCTGGGTGACCAACTACCGATCATCGGGGTAGGTGGCGTTGACTCTTACGTTGCTGCAAAAGAGAAAATGATGGCAGGCGCTAAGCTTGTACAAGTTTACTCTGGTTTCATCTACAAAGGTCCAGGCCTTGTTCGTGACATCGTTAAAAACCTGTAGTTCGTAAAAGCTTAAGCTATAATCCGACATCGTCTTGACAAAAGAGACACTGTAACTCACTGAGTTGTAGAGAAAAGCGATAAGAAAGAGGAATTCATTTCCTCTTTTTTTTTGTCTATCGCGCAGTAAAATTACTGTAATTGAAGGTAATTTTGCGTTTTACCTAACGGAATGGTTCAACAGTGTGAGACGAAATGATGCTTAAACCTAGCGATACATGGAGTTGGTATTACGATGAGCAGCAATGTTCGTTGATGCTAAACCTCGGAGAGGATATGATTTTTAAAACGAATCTGGTCCGTAATAAGCTGGTGGACTGCGCTTTTAAAGATAATGAATTCACTGTTGATGATGCATCTTCCTACCAAACCTTCAAAGAACAAATTTCTGGCTTAGAACTGTCTGAGCCACGACAAGCAGAGCTCGCACTTTATTGTGTGGCTGCAAAGCGTTTCCATAAGCCCGTACAGCCTAAAAGCTGGTTCTTCGACTCACAAGGCGCTGGCCATGAATATCCTCAAGAAGGGGATATTGTACAAATGAATAACGAGCATAGTCTTGGTTACTTCATTGTATTAGAAGTAGGAGAGTGTGCGAGCTTATGTGCATTTGTAGACTTAGAAGAGTTCCTCCTAACGCCTTCAAAAGGATTACGCTTTGGAGACTCGATTAAAGTCATGCACGATAGAATGACTGACGCAAATGCTATCCTTCATCAAACGCATATTGCGATGGTGGGCTAACCTCTAACCTCTAACCTAGAGCACTATTTCGACCAACTATCGCTACGAATAAACCTGTAATACCTTCCCCATAATCGGCTTAATAGCCGATTTTTTTGTGCCTAAAAAAGCGTATCTCAATAAATACGGCGTAGTTCATTCATTTGAATGACGTTGTTCACTTATTTAATTTGTAAAAAACGTATTTTTTTTAACCTCAATTTCGACCGATTCTCTCGCCATCGATAACGGATTTCCTCTGTTTATTCCCTGTTTGGGCTCTTTTGTTGCTAAGTTTCAACTTGAATTTTAATCTGGTATATACCAATTTAAGGGTGAATATAAATGCACTTAATGGTTTAGGCTTATCGATGAGTGTTATTTCTGTGAGATTGAGAGTTGTTGTGTTGTAAGGGGATGCGAGTAAGCGATCGCTTCATGACTGAGCATTTGCTAAGCAGTTAGTAGAAAGATTCAATGAAAAGACGAGTTTAGTGTGATGCTCTAGTAGCAAATTCAGGTATAATCGAACTCATTTTTATCAATAAAAGAACACTATGAATCAATATCTAGCGGTTACCTCAAACGGCCTTGAGAATTTATTAGTTGAAGAACTAACCCAACTAGGGATTACAAATGCAAAACCTGTTCAAGCAGGTGTTAAATTCAAAGCTACGAATGAGCAAATTTATCGTTGTTGTTTGTGGAGCCGTTTGGCTTCTCGATTTGTACGTGTCCTTTCAGAATTCACTTGTATGGATGACATGGATCTTTACCTATCAACCACAGCGGTTAACTGGGTAAATCAATTCCATAGCACTAAGCGTTTCGTTGTTGATTTCAATGGTACAAACAACGAAATCCGTAATAGCCAATACGGTGCGATGAAAGTAAAAGATGCCGTGGTGGATTGCTTTGAGAAGAAGTCTTTACCACGTCCATCTATTAGCAAAGAAAATCCAGATATTCGTATTCACGTTCGTCTGCACCGTGACAAGGCGATTCTTGGTGTGGATATGGTAGGTAGTGGTCTTCATCAACGTGGCTACCGTCCTGAATCCGGTCGCGCACCACTGCGTGAAACTCTTGCTGCAGCGATTCTTCTTCGTAGTGGTTGGGATGCAACGAAACCTTTCCTAGATCCTATGTGTGGTTCAGGTACGTTAGTAATTGAAGCGGCGATGATGGCTGCAAACATGGCACCTGGTGTGAAACGTCAGAAATGGTGTTTTGAATCACTAGAAGATTTCGAACCAGAGCTTTGGGCTGAAGTTAAAGCAGAAGCTAATGTTCAAGGCCGTCGTGGCGTTAAGAAAGTAGAATGTAAGTTCTATGGTTACGACAATGATGAACGCATGATCAAAACGGCGCGTGACAATGCACGTCGCGCTGGCGTTGAAGAGTTGATCGAATTCGAAGTAGGTGATGCAGCAAAGCTTAAACGCCCTGCAGAGTTCAATGATGGTGTGATTGTGTCAAACCCTCCTTATGGTGAGCGTTTAGGTACAGAGCCTGGCTTGATTGCACTGTACACTGCATTTGGTGCTCAACTGAAGGCTGAGTTTGGCGGTTGCAACGCTTCTATCTTCTCAAGTTCTGATGAATTACTTAGCTGCTTGCGTATGCGTGCAGACAAACAATTCAAACTGAACAACGGTGCATTACCGTGTCACCAGAAGAACTACTCAATTTCAGACCGTCCTATGTCTGAGCGTCCAACTGGCGAGCAAGAACAGCTGATTGCTCCTGATTTCGCGAACCGTCTTAAAAAGAACATCGGCAAAATCGGTAAGTGGGCTAAGAAAGAACAACTAGATTGCTACCGTATCTACGATGCTGACTTACCTGAATACAATGTAGCGATTGACGTATACCCGGGTCACCTTGTGATTCAAGAATACGCAGCGCCTAAAGATGTGCCGGAAGATAAAGCTAAACGTCGTTTAACCGATATCATCCGTGCGTCTATCCAAGTGACTGGCGTTGAAGCAAACAACGTAGTGCTTAAGGTTCGCCAGAAGCAGAAAGGTCGCTCCCAATACCAGAAGATGGCTCAAGACTCTTCTAACCTAGAAGTAAACGAATACGGCGTTAAGCTGATTGTTAACCTTCATGACTACCTAGATACAGGCTTGTTCTTAGATCATAAGATCACTCGTCGTCGTATTGGTGAGATGGCTGGTGGTAAAGACTTCTTGAACCTGTTTGCTTACACAGGCAGTGCTTCTGTTCATGCTGCAGTAGGTGGCGCTCGCTCTACAACGACTGTTGATATGTCGAACACGTATCTTGAGTGGGCAAAAGAGAACATGGAACTGAACGGCCGTGTTGGTCGTCAACACCAATTTGTTCAAGCTGACTGCTTACAATGGTTGGCGAAAGAGCAAGGATCTTACGATTTGATCTTTATTGATCCACCGACGTTCTCAAACTCTAAGCGTATGGATCAATCTTTTGATGTTCAACGTGACCACATCCAGTTGATGGAAGATTTAAAGCGTCTTCTAAGAGAAGAAGGCACGATTGTGTTCTCTAACAACAAGCGTCATTTCAAGATGGATATGGAAGGTCTGGAAGAGTTGGGTCTTAAAGCTCAGAATATCTCGTCTAAGACGTTGCCTCTGGATTTTTCTCGCAACAAGCACATTCATAACTGCTGGTTAATTACTCATAAGTAATTAAGAGATTGTATAAGGATATATAGTGCTGACTCTCTACAGTACAGAAGGATGCCATCTATGTGAGATGGCATTTAAACTCACGGAACAGCTGAATATAAGTCATCAGATCAATGTGGTGGATATCGCATTGGATGATGAACTCTTTTCCCGTTACGGGGTCACTATTCCGGTGCTCAAATTTGAAAGCTCTGATTTGTCTCAACACTCAGAGCTTAACTGGCCATTTGGCTTGTTAGAACTTAACGATTGGTTAAAGAAGAATGGCATTACTTACAATTCATAATGGGCAATTAGCGTTTGGCGATCACCCATTATTAGATGGTGCGGATTTCGCACTGCAAGAAAACGAACGTGTGTGTTTGGTTGGCCGTAATGGTGCAGGCAAATCAACGTTGATGAAGATTTTGTCTGGTAACATCATCATGGATGACGGCAAGATGCAGATCACACAAGATGTGGTTGTATCTCGTCTAGAGCAAGATCCACCGCGTAATGAGCAAGGCTCTGTTTACGAATACGTATCTGGTGGTTTAGCTGAGATAGGTGAGCTGCTTAAGGAATACCACAACTTACTTGATGTTATTGCAGAAGATCCTAGCGAAAAGAATTTGAACCGTCTTACTCGCGTTCAAGAAAAATTGGATCATGCCAATGCTTGGCGTTTTGAAGATCGCGTAAGTAATGTTCTTGCCGCTCTTAAACTAACAGCAAATACCAAACTGACGGAACTGTCAGGTGGTTGGCAACGTAAAGCTGCACTTGCACGTGCGCTTGTATGCGACCCAGACGTATTACTGCTTGATGAGCCTACCAACCACTTAGATGTAGCAACGATCGAATGGCTAGAAGCTTTCTTAAAAGATTTCCGCGGTTCAATCATCTTTATCTCGCATGACCGCGCTTTCATCAAATCAATGGCGACACGCATTGTCGACCTTGACCGTGGCAAGCTAAGCTCTTTCCCTGGTGACTACGACAACTACTTACTAGAGAAAGAAGAAGCGCTACGTGTTGAAGAGATGCAAAACGCTGAATTTGACAAAAAGCTAGCGCAAGAAGAAGTTTGGATCCGTCAAGGCATCAAAGCGCGTCGTACGCGTAATGAAGGCCGTGTTCGTGCTCTTAAAAAGCTTCGTGAAGAGCGTCAAGATCGTCGTGAAGTACAGGGTAAAGCAAACATCCAAATCGATACGTCTGCACGTTCAGGTAAAATCGTATTTGAAGCAGAGAACCTTAACTTTGCATTTGAAGGCAAAGAGATCGTTACAGACTTTAGTTTCAACATCATGCGTGGCGACCGTATCGCACTTATCGGGCCAAATGGTTGTGGTAAGAGTACGGTGCTTAAACTGCTTCTTGATCAACTTAAACCTGATTCAGGTCGTTTGCATTGTGGTACTAAACTTGAAGTGGCTTACTTCGACCAATACCGCGAAATTCTAGACCCTGAGAAGTCGGTGATTGATAACCTAGCTGATGGTAAGCAAGAAGTGACAGTAGGTGGACGTGAGCGTCATGCACTAAGCTACTTACAAGATTTCTTGTTCTCTCCTAAACGTGCTCGTACGCCTGTTAAAGCGCTATCTGGTGGTGAGAAAAACCGCTTGTTATTGGCTCGTATTTTCCTTAAATCGAATAACTTGTTGATTCTCGACGAGCCGACCAATGATTTAGATATCGAAACATTGGAACTTTTAGAAGATTTACTTGCCAACTATGAGGGTACGTTACTTCTCGTGAGCCACGATCGTCAGTTCGTTGATAACACGGTAATGACGAGTTGGATATTTGAAGGTAACGGTGTAGTTGAAGAGTTTGTTGGTGGTTACCACGATGCTCAGAAACAAAGAGCACAGGCACTTGAGTATCGTCAGGCTGAAAAGCCAGCAAAGGCGGAGAAAGTTGTTGAGGAAACTCCCAAAACTGCGCCAGTTAAAGCTAAACCTAAGAAGTTATCGTATAAGCTACAACGAGAATTAGAAACGTTACCTTTGCGTTTGGAAGAATTGGAAACCGAAATTGAAACTCTGCAGCAAGAAGTTAATGATCCAGACTTCTTCTCAAAATCTGTAGAGCAGACACAACCAGTTTTAGATAAGCTATCTGCAGTAGAGCAGGAGCTTGAAGTTGCGTTTGAGCGCTGGGAAGAGCTCGAGGCACTACAACAGGAAAGTTAAGAAGTAATAATGACTTGTACTAAATTTAAATTAACAACAGTTGCAGCATTAGTTTTTGCTGCAACTAATGCTAACGCTGCACTATATCAAGTAGTGGAAGTTGCCACTCCTAGTTCAATTACGGGTGCTTCAGAAACCTTTGGTGTAGCAATTCAACCAGCGACGGTAACCGGAGCAGAAAGTTGTTTTACTAACGGCACTGTTGGTGGTGTTGCATGTGGTGATTTTAAACTGGCTGGTGAAACTCGCGATACTGTTGAAGCTGTAAGTTATCGTGAAGAAGTTCCTTTCGCAATGGATGCTCCATTCCAATACATTCAAGAGCGTGATGATTTCGAAAACTATTGTTATCGAGAGCTGAGATACTCTACGTGTGAAAGTTGGGCGGATAATCGTTGGAATGATACGTGGAGCAAAGAAAGAAACGACCTGAATTATGTAAATGCGAAAGCGTTTATAGAAGGAGGTGATACTTTTGATACTCACAATACGGTTATTAATTCTCTGGATGATAATGTTCAACCATTAGGTATTAAGTCTGATGGTAACATCCGTAATAATGCGATGTTCACAACGACAGCTGGGCCTACTGGTACTTCCGAAACTCGTGCTTGGAAAGCGATAACTGCTAGCAACAACAAAGTCTACAATGTTGGTAGTGTGTCGGTAGATCAAGGCACAACGGATACTTCTAAGCCGGATAAGGCGTTTAGCTCTAAAGCTGCCATCTGGGACGCCTCTTACACTAAGGAACTTGATTGGGGAAATGGTGTTTCTGCTAAAGAAGATGAGTATTTTTCACAGGGCAGCATGAGAGGGATAACAGAAGTAAACAATCATTTCTATGGCGTTGGTTATAATACAGTTAACGGAAATGGTGATTTGCGTGATATGAACGCGAACATTTTTGTTAGTAGCCAGATTGATTTTACGAACAATGTTGATTTATCGACTGTAACCTGGGAAAACAAGTTTATCAGCGGCGCTGAGGTCAAATCTGGTTCTTCAAACGATGACGCTAGATACAGTAACTCTGTGGCTACCGACATTAACGAGAACTTGTTTGCCGTTGGTTATTCTAAGCGTAACGGCTATGTGCCAGAGAGTGGTAGTGCAGGCAACAAGATGTTTGTTGTGACAGATGCTTCGGCATCAACCCCGACTGCGACATACTTATCTGGTGGTATCTTCTTTGGTGGTTCGAGTGGTGAAGCGAAAGCGGTGAACAACTTTAACGAGTTTGTTGGTCAAGTCGATGCAGAAACGACTCGTGAAGTTGACGGTAGCGAGCGTAGACACCGAGGCTTTATTTATCCTTATAATGTTGCTTCATCGAAAGATGAGCGTCGTGTAGACATCTTCAATGGCCAAGCTTGGTGGTTAGATGATCTAACGAATGATGGCAACGCTTCTGGAGAAAACAATAAGTTCCGAATTATTGATGCTTCCGATATTAATGATGCAGGTGTGATCTCAGCAACAGCCATCAAGTGTACCGTTGGTGGAACAACACAACCGTACGATACAACGTCACATAACTCATATTGTGGCGGTGCAGCATCTAATGCAGTTGAAGAAGTTGTTGCGGTTAAGTTGATTCCTATCGCTGGTAAAGGTAAAGCCGATATCCAAACTCGTAGTGCTGATACAGAGAAAGTTGATCGTCAAGGCGGTAGCCTAGGTTGGTTAGCTTTGACTGTACTTGGTCTGTTAGGGTTCCGTAGAAAATTTAAATAATTTTATCTCTTGAGCCCGAGTTCACAATTCTGAACTCGGGCTTTTTTTCACCTTGAGAAAAGTTCAAAAGTGGTCGATTCTTAAAGTTGGAGTCAACAAAACTCCACGAAGTTGTAATCATTGTATGTTAGTAAACGAACACCCGTATGAGGACTGCACTATGAAGAGACAAAAGCGTGATCGCCTAGAACGAGCACAATCTCAAGGTTACAAAGCTGGTTTAAATGGCAGGTCACAAGAAGCTTGCCCATATAGCCAAATGGATTCTAAATCGTATTGGTTAGGTGGTTGGCGTGATGCCAAAGATGATAAGCATTCAGGTCTCTATAAGTAGATAGGGCGAACATATTCAAAGGTCAAGGCCCCATGTTGTATTAAACAACTGGAGCCTTGTTAGTTTCAGAGAGCCATACAACGCCTTCTAAACCGCGAATTGGCAGTTTATAAAGTGATTTAAGATTGTTTCGCTGGTGGACATATAATTGATGAGAGTTTCTTTGCCATATCATGATGCACTATAACTAAATGTGTTGGGGTGAAAATAAAGCAACCATTGGCTGCTTTATTAAAAATCTAACTATTAAACTAGAATGCTGATGTATCTTGGAAAAGACCAACTTTCAAATCTTTAGCTACATAGATTTCTTTGCCATCAACAAGAACGCGACCATCTGCAAGGCCCATAACTAGGCGACGGTTAACAACACGCTTCATGTGAATTTCGTAAGTTACTTTTTTAGCTGTAGGTAGGATTTGGCCAGTGAATTTAACTTCACCAACACCTAGAGCGCGGCCTTTGCCTTTACCGCCAACCCAACCAAGGTAGAAGCCAACAAGCTGCCACATTGCGTCTAGGCCTAGACAGCCAGGCATTACTGGGTCACCAGGGAAGTGGCAATCGAAGAACCATAGGTCAGGAGTAATATCCAGCTCAGCAAGAATCAAACCTTTACCGAAATCACCTTCAGTTTCTGACATTTTAGTGATGCGATCCATCATTAACATGTTTGGTGCTGGTAGTTGAGGGCCTTCTGGCCATAGTTCGCCTTGGCTTGATGCTAGAAGCTCTTCGCGAGTGTAAGAATCACGTTTGTTTTGCATTATCAATTACTCCGATTTTTGATAGGTGCATATTAGTGAACAGGTGTACGCTAAACAAGTCCGATCAGTACTAGACAAACCAGTTTTTAATGCGTCCAACAATTCCAATTGGGTGTTCATGTCTTTCAAAGTTTTCAATACGTTCCGCGATTTTACTCAGAACGCTTTCTTGTTCTTCGTCCCTAAATGGTGCGTTCATAATAAGAGGAATCGCTTCATCTACATTAGAGACAGACCAAATATGGAATTCATTGTTTTTGATGCTTTCAATTAGGTCTGGCTTCAGAGCAAGATGTCTTAAGTTAGATCTTGGAAGGATCACACCTTGTTCGCCAGTTAGCCCGTTGTGTTTACACACATGATAGAAGCCTTCGATTTTCTCGTTTAGCCCACCAACGGCTTGTACACGACCGAATTGGTCGACAGCACCGGTTACCGCTATTTGTTGATTGATAGGGTATTCCGACAAAGCACTTACCAAAGAGCATAACTCAGCTAGAGAAGCACTATCACCGTCGACTTCGCAATACGACTGTTCAAATACCACAGAAGCTGCATATGGCAAGGCATCTTCTAAGTTTAGCGAGCTACTTAAAAATGCTTGCATGATCATCATGCCTTTCGCATGAAGATTACCACCAAGTTCGGCTTTTCGCTCAACATCTGCAATATCACCATCACCAAAGTGAATAACACATGAAATTCGCGCAGGTTCACCATACGATATCGGGTGCCCCGGTACATCGATAACAGTCAGACCATTAACTTGGCCCACTTGTTCACCCTCAGTTTCGATAATGACTTGGCCATCTCGAATATCATCAAGGGCGCGCTCTGGCAGGTACGACTCTCGGTTGTACTTGTGCTGTTGAGCTTGTTGGATATGCTGAATGTCAATGTCACCATTGTCCGCTTCAACTAAAGCTTCGCTCAATAGCGCATTGTGCCAAATAGGGCATAAAGGGGTATAGCTCTGATCTTCCGTTTCTCTTGCGCCTGCCGTTAGAATACCAACCAAAGCTTCTTGAGTTATTGTTGGAAGGTTATAACGACGCTGTAACCACTTAAGATAGCCAAGGTATTGCGTTAGGCTGCCATTAGAGAGCTTAATATCTTGTTCTATTTCACTGAATAGGCAAAACCCTGTTTGGATATCGCTATCTAGATAATCAAGATCCCCAAGTTGAGCGCGGTCTCCGACAACAATCAGCTTAATGTTGTATGTCAGCGCTGCGATAGGTGTTTGGTTTAGATGCTCTGGAAAACTGCTAATTGGCTCAACAGCTTCACCGAGAAGCGCTGATTTCAATAATAGCCAGCTTCCTGGATTTGCAAGGATCAGATTGGCTGAAACAACCAAGTAACCATTGTTTGCTCTAGAAAGTAGGCCCGGCTTTGTTGCAACTACTTCACCATCTTTAGACTGAACTTGGTCAAATAAAGCGGCTGCATTTAAAGATTCGGTTTTTATAACGGGCTGAGCGTCGTTGTTTAACTGTGTCGTCAAAGATTCAACGATAAGTTGACGATAGATCGAATTGTCAGGCGCATTAACAAGTAGAACTCGTGAAAGATTGGATAGGCGTACAAAACGGGTTAGCGCATCTCTAAATCTATGTTGAATATCTGAGAATGTGAAAGGAGAGATGTCAGGAAATTGCTCTAGTTGAGCGCTATATTCATCGTACTGAGGCGTTACATGTCGCCAATCTACTTGAGTCATTTAAATGTCTGATTATGATAATAAGGTAGGGAGTATATAGAAAAAGCGGGGAGTCATATAGGTCTATGTTGTAGTTACTAAACACTAAGCTAATATAAGTATGATCTTGGTCTATTCTTTCAAGACAATAATTGTTAAGTGATCCAATATGGGTTACACTGTCACTAGGTTAACTCTCGAGATTAGACATGAAATATCAGCAGCTTGAAAATTTAGAATGTGGTTGGAAATGGAACTACTTGGTAAAAAAATGGAAAGAAGGTGATTCGATCACCTGCCATATTGATTCAAGTGAAGCTGATGTTGCCGTGCAAGCTTTGTTGAAGCTAGAACACCAACCTACAGGGGTTCTTGAGTGGATCTCAAATAACATGTCGCCAGAGCTTGATAACAAGCTTAAACAAGCGATCAGAGCTAAACGTAAACGTCACTTCAACGCCGAACAAGTTCATACTAAAAAGAAGTCTATCGATCTTGATTATCGCGTTTGGGAGAAGCTATCTCAACGAGCAAACGAACTCGGTTGTACGTTATCTGACGCGATAGAGTATTTGGTTAGTGAAGCATCTCGAAGTGAGCAGGCCAGCAAAACAGTAACCAGTCTCAAAGAAGATTTGAGTAAACTTCTTTCTGACGACAAATAACCAGCAATAGTGGTGACATTATGATGTATGTAATCTTAATCGGAGCCGTATTGGTTTTTTGGCTCGTCGCAATTGATAGACCCGTATTGAAGATAAAGTTCAATCAAGGTGCGATTGAACAAGTAAAAGGGCATTTACCTCCTAGTTTCAAGCACAATCTTCAAGAAATCGGTCACAACAATGCATTTCAAGGAGAGCTTAAGGTTTACGCAAAGCGTTCTGGTTATAACTTGAAGTTCACCAAAGACATTCCCAAGAATGTTCAACAACGTATTCGAAATGTATTTCCTCACAATGGCTTCAAATCTAAAGGCTCCAAGAAGGCATAACTTTTGAAACCATGGTTTGCTTACCAATTTCTAGTACTAATTTAACCTCATACTTCTCCTAATAACTAGCATACTGTTTTCAACATCACATAGTTGAAAACAGTATGAAATATCTCGTATTTTTGTTGTGCTTTACGTCTCCAAGCATACTCGCCGATGATGCATTAATTAATCCGGTAGCGAAGAAAATTAAATCTTCAATCCTCAAAGGGATGAAGAAGAGCTCGATCGAACTCGAAGGGTACTGTGACCTAATGATCGAAATGCGGCATTCAAAAGGCTATGCTCGAATTAAAAAGGTTAGGACTTCCGGTGATAGTCGTGTGTGCAAACAAGCTCGAAAACACTTGCCTGATAATCGAAAGTTTAAATACAGCTTCCCTGAAAAGTACATTCGTTTACACATCGAAGGTTAGTCAACGACCTTGATCTTTCAAAAGGCACATTTAATGCACTATAACTAAATAATTATAGATATCTTATAATTCTAGGTTCTTCGTATATCTTAAATATCTATTAATATTGACTTAATTATATGTAGCTAGGATATAATACGATGAATAGCTAGGATTAGGTCAAGGAAAGTTACGGTTGTTGTTAGCAAACAAAAATTACACTCCTGAAGTTATTGAAATATCGAGAAAAGTTTCAATTAACGTAGAAAAACATTTCAATAAGTGGTTAATCTCTCCAAAGTTTAAACTCAAACAAACGACAGTAGACACACTGTTAAGTTTGGAAAATCGCTATTGTGATAGCGTTATTTTCGATGAGAATGATCGAATATCTCACAATCAGCGAATTCTGTTGCGATGTGAACAAGACAGAGTCAGTGCTCGTCGTGAGAAAGTTGCTGCAAAGCAAAAGACGTTACGTTACGTCATAGATGATGTGTGTAATACAGCTTCCGAGTTGATGATCGAGAAGCTTGAACAAACACTGATGAGCTCTCTTTTTGCTGAACTTCCGGATTTTAACCATTTCGCTAGTATCGCTTATTCATCATCTTTGAACTTCTCCAAGTTGCATCAAATTTCAGCTGAAAGTAGGCCGCTTAGTTCAAGTCTTATTGAGTTTGTGTCGAATCCGGAATTTACAGACAAATACGGTAAAAAATCGAAAGTTGTGCTGGATCCAAAAGTAGCAGCGAGACAAATTGGCATAGAAAATTGCAAATTACTTTTTCCACTGCTCATGAGCCAGCAACTCATTAAATGGTCTGATGATAACATCAAGCCAATTGTTCCTAAGGTATGGCAACACCTGGTTGTTACAGCAAACTCTACCCGAATACGGTTAAAAGAGACGTCAGTAAAAGAGCCAGACGCTGGTATTCTTCTTGGAGTATTAAGAACGCTGCCGTTATTCGTCATTTGTAATCATTTTTCAGCGACGTTTGAAGATGCACTCGTTAAAACCATGCTTGGTTATCGGGATGCAAGTGACAAGCACGACGAATACTATGCGTGTACAGAGGTTATCCCGAACACACAGTTTCTCGAATCTATGATAGAGATCTTAGATACTAAGCTACTGAAAAAATTAGTCGATTACATAGATTGGAGCACAAACAACCAGTTTATTAAACGTGCACTCCTCGAAGAAGCTCACGATATCCCAGTTCTTGAACGAAGTGTGTATGGTGCTGCGCTTTCTCAGGGCAGAAAGTTCTCTATTTTTGAAGCCCTAGAGAATAGCGAGTTGTTTAATATTAAACATCGACCTTATTGGTTTTCAACGGTTCAGATGTCCGTAGCGACTATGGAGCAAATGCAGGCCAGAATACCTGGCAAGTTGACCAAAAACATGTAAAAAGGAGCCACAATCTAATGTGGCCCCTTTTTAGTGACAATGTAACTTATAGTGAGATTTTGGTTTGTTGAACGTATATCCGCTATCTATCTGATTTAATTTACAACCTCAAAAGTGCAGGAATTCTGTCTCGCAATTGCGTGTTTGACCGGTATTCCAAGGCTCTGACATATCATAAGGACCTTTAGCTTTCGATCTGGAGGAGCGTGCTCTGAAAGGATAACAGCGCTTAAGCACTCTTTATTAAGGTACAGCTTATTCCCAATGAGATCCTCATCATGTAAAACCCACCGATATTCTTCTTCATAGCGCCAATTCGAATGCTTAATTTTGAATAGTGCAGCGCCCAAATCCGATCCTTGTAAGTCGGGGGTAGACGGCAAACTAAATCGAGTCGGGTCATCTTCATATTGCACTTTAAAACAGTTGAGGTTTGTGTCTCCATCATAATGATTGAGGTCGTATTCAATACACATGCCTTTGAAGCTATCGCCATACTGAGACCAAAGTATAGGGTGATCACTCGATTGGGAGAAGCACATCACCTTGAACTCATCCTGAAAGGTTGGGTCAAATATGTGGTTCAATTCAAAAGGGTTGTTAAAGGTTTTAGCGTAATCAAACCACAACGAACACTCAGATATAGACTGTATGTTTCTATCATGAAGCGTTCTGAACTTATAAAGTTTAGGCAACATATCAAACACCTATTTTACAACATTGCCAGATATTAACATTTAACTATACGAATACAGTATGAGTGCATTGCATTTGATTGCTTAGTCACTTTATTTGTAAAGATAATTGCTTGATAGATCAAAATTTAAACACGAAATAGCGGCCTGTTTAAGATATTTATCTTGTGTGAATCTAATTCGTAGGGGAAGTGTTACTATGAAAAAGAGACAACGTAACGTTTTGTTGGGGGTTATCTAGAGTTATGTATGTAAAGGGGAGTAAATATCAATATTCAAGCGAATTAAATAGATATAGGGTGACTACCGCATGTTTAGAAGCGGTATCGTGCCATATAAGATAAGCCGTTTGGGGTAAACACTTATTGAGGCGATGTTGGGGCGCGCTAGTGGATAACAGGAATGGATATCTATGTTATTAGTGCCAGAGCGTTTGTCCTTCAAAGTATGAAGGGTCACGTGGCAAATTACGTAGTGTGAATTCATCTCTCAGGTAAAACTTAGCGAAGTTATTTCGTTTATTCCCTAATGCTGGTAAGTCTTTTAGCACCTTAACGATCCCTTTAACTTCTTGCGAGTCAAAACTATAGCCTTGGTCAAGAAGGAGCTCCAATACTGGATAAAGCTTTTTATATACCCGACTTGCTTCGGCTTTTGAATCTCGTCTTCTTTTCGTCTTTACTTGCAATGATTTGAGTAGAGAGCTCCTTCCTAAATAGCCAAGTATATTGGATACATTAATTATGACGTACGTAACGTAGATACTTAGAACAAGTTCGATGCAAAAGATAACGTAGTACTCAGTAATAAATATTTGGTCACTGTACAGGGTGACCGGGTAAACATTCTCTAAGATCGTCATGCCAACAAAACTAACACCGATCAAGATTCGATAATTAGAACTGATAACGTCCATATTCGTGAACCTTAAGAACAAACAAATAATGACAACGTATGTGATAAGCGTAGAAACGAAGGAAATGACTTGCTCACTAATACTCGCCACCATTACGTCAACATTAAAGAAAGTTGATCCAATGATTAGTAGTGCGCATAAGATAATTGCTTGCTTTTGGTCATTGTTTGTTTGCAAAGTATGGGCTCCGATTTAATACAGCGGCGGAGTATAGATGAAACTTGCGACTACTTTTATATCATTGATTTAAAATGGTTATTTTAACTGCCTAATTGGTGATATTGCTTGGTTTCTGAAGTCGAGAAGCCGTGGTTTTGATATCACTAGGTTTGTTATTTTCTCCAGTTTGCTTTTCGATTGATGAATTATGTCTTTCCCTTCAAAAATTTTTTTCTTTCCGGCAAGTAGAAATCATTCTCTGTTACGGTAGGTCTACGCACCGTGAAGCGCCAATACCAACTCTACTAGGAGGGCTTGAGCCAACTTGATCGCCACAAACGTCCAAGTCGCCATCAATCCGGCCATGCGATTTATTTCGTGGCTTACGATGAAAATAACAAGGTGACATGGGACTTTAAATATTATGAAGCGATTAGCAAAGCCTTTAAACAAGCGGCTAGGGAGCTTGAAGTCTCTATCATTTGGGGCGGTGACTGGAAGAGCCTAAGAGACGGCCCACACGTTGAATTGAATCGGTTGGTGTACCCATACTGAACCTTGTGACCGGTGGCGTTGCGACGTATAAGCAGCTTAATCAAAACAAAGCTGAGGCGTTAAAGTGTAAAGACGAGCTCGAAAATGAAAAGCATCAGGCTAGAGTACGGCGATTACAAAATGGTGAAGAGCAGGCCAGTAGCCTTGATGACATCAGCATTCGAGATAGGGGATTTAAAGATGAATTTATCCTGTTAGTCGTCTTCGTACCACTCATCTTATCTTTCATTCCCAATTACGCGCCATATGTCGAACAAGGCTTCAATGCATTGCAGAACATCCCTAAAGTCGGTGCCGTTGTTGTCGATACGCTAGGCATGCGTGCCATGGTGCGATACCTACTTGAATACTACGCATCACGATGGAAAACGAAGTGATGGCATTTCTTGATGCGTTAATCATTGCACTTATTACAGGTGGAGTCTCAAGCTTTGGCACGATTGCGGCTTTGAAAACAGACATCAACTGGATAAAACGAGTGCAACAAGACCAAGAGCAACGGATACGAAAATTGGAGGACCCCAATGGCTAAGAAAGGTTATAAATGTAAAGGCCGAAAGCAAAACGGCCAGTTAATGAAAGGCTACACACTAAGAAATGGGCGAGTGGTTAGGGCGAACACGACCCGAAAGCGTTACAAGAAACGCGAACCATACTAACTAATCTATAAGAGCTACTTCTAATCGAGGTGATTTTAAGTATTTAATTTTTTGATGTATTTCGAGCGATTAATCCGCTTGGTAAATGCTAAAATTGGGGCAATAAGTGCAAGAAGCTGCATAAAATGCAGTAGCTTGCTCCAATCCTATTGAGGTACCAAGAAGTTATGAGCATAGACATGAAGAAAGCACATCCGTTTCGTGACCTAACATTTTTTGTTTCTACAGTGATGGCTGTACTATTTTCGTTGGGTTATTTGCATGAAGGTATTTATTTGGAGTCGTTTGACTTTAATAGTTCTGAATTAATACCAGACCCTTCGACTGCAATTATATTTGGTTTTAGATACGCATTTTTGAACGGGTATATATCAATTTTTTCAGTCGCTATTTTATGTTCAATGTTCACTTTCTTCTTCGGAGCATTAAAAAATGACATACATGACACTATTGAAAATTACTCGCTTTTGAAAAAATTATCTGTTCGGTTTAATCAATGGAACAATAAAGAAATATCATCTTTTGGTTTCTATGTAGGGCTTGTCGTTTTAGCTGGTGTCGTCGTTTTTCACGCGACTACTGATGGAAAAAATCTTGCTGATTCAGTAAAAGAGCGAGCCGGAACTAAGTGCTTGATCTATATAGATAAAAATAAGAAAGGTATTGAGGGTAATGTCATTCGAATTCGAGACCGCTTTGTGGGTTTCTGGGACAAGGATAAAAAGATAGCCTTGATGATCCCTGAAAAGAGTGTATTCCTTATCTCTTATGAGAGTTGTCCTAAGAAAGGTAATGAAAGGCCACACGCTTAGAGATGGGCGAGTGGTTAGGGCGAATACGACACAGAAACGTTACAAGAAGCGCAGGTAAAGCTCGTTGATCAAAGGAGCCACTTTCTTATAAAATGCGGATTCTGTCTCACTGAATCTTAGGTTCATCAAACGGCCAGTCGCATCATCAATGAACACCAATAGGCAGCATTTGTCGCTGCGGCCTTCAAACTAGTCATGATGGGAGCCGTCAATTTGGATAAGTTCACCCAAGCAATCACGACGGTAACGAGGCTGATAGACTCGAGGCTTGCGTTGTGAATGTGGAAGCCACAGTCCGTCGGCGATCATCCATTGACGGAGTGTTTCTTTAGATACGGATAGATTGTGTCGTTCAGTCAGTTTTTCCAGAGCGAACGTTGGTGAGAAGTCAGAGTAATGCTCACGGATAAGTTTCAGTATCTCAATTCTGAAATGTTCTGAGTAGCGTCGATTACTTGGGCGTCCACGCGCTGCGTGTGTAAGACTTTGAGCGCCAAGAGAGACAAGTTTGTTTACCAAACGTCGGATATGACGCGCAGACAGATTCAAAATGATAGCAGCGTCAACTTGGCGTAGTCGTTTTTCACGTACGTCAGTAAGCACCTTGAATCGATGAATATCTTTTTCACTCATAGTAATAAGCATCCGGATAACTCCTAAGCAGACCAATATAGGTAAGCTTAGGAGGACATTTTAAAATGGCTCAAACCGGACATTACTAAATTGTTCTTACACAATGACTACGTATTATGTCTGATTATGTTTAATAGTGCATATCTTATAAATTCAGTGCAACCTCTTGTATTTAGAGGTTTTATCATTGAAGTATCGCGAAATGAGTAAGAATTACATTTTTCGAGAGTTAGAGTGTCAAATGACCAAGGAAGAAGTGGCTGAACTGTGTTTTAAATCTGTGAGAACTGTCACAGGTTGGGACGAGGGGAACCCAATTCCACCCGAGTGTAAAAGACTTATGCGGATGGCAAAAGGTCGCGAACTGAGCATTAGTGAAGATTGGATTCAGTTCAAAATGTTATACGACAGGATGGAGCTGCCGACAGGACAAGTAGTGAGGCCGCAACAGATATTGGCAGGCATAGCTCTATTAGGGATTCAATCAGAACTAGAAATTAAGACTTCAACACATTTGTTAGGGCTTGCTAGAGCGATAGCAGACATTAAGAAGAAAGTGTGACAAAAAGCTGATCCATTAAGTCGTATACAAAGAAACCCAGCTTTGGGATGAAAGAGTTGGGTTTCTGTTTTAACGCAGTCTGTGTCATGAATTTCTATAAGTCATATTCATAATCTAAGAGTTAAGTTTAACTTTATCTGCTTCTTTAATATCGGGATGTAAGTTTTGAATCACAATTGGATGAGCGCCTAAAAATGTATGACAACTTTTGCAATAAATCACTTCATAGTTTCCATTTGCTGGACCATATAAATACTCCGATAGTGAGATACCAATATCTGTGCTCTCACATTTAGGACATTTGGGGTGAAACCCTGCTTTAAAATGATATGGTTCTTCATAATTTGACATATTACTTTCCTTGTGTGCCTTTGAGATAAAAATTCAAGTCTAAACGTACATTCATGTTGTCCTGTTTGCCTAGACACTATATTAAAGGTGAGGCTTTCGCATAGTAAAGTACCACGCTTCGTGAATCGCTCTTGAACAGTTTGTCATGTGCTCTTACACTGAAGTCAATTTAATTTGCTTTAGTCCCTTTATATGCCCAAATATGACGTAGATACAGTCGAAACACAATACCAACCAGGCTCTAATGATCAGGTTCTCTTAAACAAACTTAACATTACTAATGTTACTGAAATGAATGATGTAGAGACATTACTTTTGGTCAAGCTTTATGAAAAGGTATTCTCGTGTGATGTCCCATCACTTAACGTGAGTTTTCAAACCATTATCGACTGGCATCGTCAGTGGCTAGGAAATGTATACCCTTGGGCTGGAAGCATTAGGAATGTTAGGATGTGGAAAAGTGATTTTGAGTTTACAGCGCCACTCCAAATCGAACGTCAAATCTGTAGATTTGAAGCTGACTACCTTTCACAATACTCGAATTTAGCAAACTTAAATAAAGAGGAGCTTGTTTCTTTTCTTGCTAGAGGTCACGTAGAGTTTATTTTGCTCCATCCTTTCCGTGAAGGAAATGGAAGAATCAGCAGACTCCTAATGGACTATACGAGTCAAGAAGCAGGGTATGGGTTATTAGATTATTCCTTGTGGGATAAACACAAGGATTTCTATATCGGTTCGATACATGCTGGTCTCAGCGGTGATTACCAGCATATGGAACGTCTTGTGCGTGATATATTAGATGGCTAATGACAAAGAATCGTACTTACGTTTATCTGATTTCAACTTGCGCTCTATAGACTGAACAGACTTTCCTGTCTCAATTGCCGTCGAACTTGCAACAGAACGAAAAATCATAGATTTAGTTACTTTTTTCTTTTCAACTCTCATTTAGAGCCCCGACACTTTCGTTATATTTGTTTTTAGATCCTATATCAACATTACAACATTATCAATGATAGAGTGATAAATGGTCATAGCATGCTAGTTAAACAGGAATTTTCACCTAGTTCTTTGTAAATTAACCTGAAACTATCTCATGTGATGGTCAGTTGTTAACTAGCGCGCAAGCTTGCAACTAGAGCAGGGTTGTGTGAGTGCTGATAGCTAAGTCGAATTTACCCCCGTGATACAACACGGGGGTTGCTGCCCACAGCGTCGCGCTCGCTGTTCAGCTCTCACGACTCACGCGAAGCTGTGAGCAGAATAGAAAAGAGTTGTTAGTAAGATGGGTTGCGGTAGCAAAAAGCCCCACTGATGTTGTGAGGCTCTGCTAGGGTGATCTTGGCAATGTGAAGGGCTAGTGATGTGGTTTCATCAAGTCAGCTACGCTTCGCTGCTTTTCGGGCATTTGGGGAAGTCATACCCAAAAACTGTATCGAGTGCCCTTATCCCTGCGGGGCTAGTGCACCA
Source organism: Vibrio bathopelagicus (assembly GCF_014879975.1). Classification (NCBI taxonomy): domain Bacteria; kingdom Pseudomonadati; phylum Pseudomonadota; class Gammaproteobacteria; order Vibrionales; family Vibrionaceae; genus Vibrio; species Vibrio bathopelagicus. The sequence continues at coordinate 1,723,126 of NZ_CP062500.1, forward strand.
ATAAGCGTTACTATTTTACGAGTTAAAATTTAAAGGTATCCCAATTGTTCAGCCGCTTTACGCAAGTCGAACAATTGAACATCTTTGGCAAGTTGCTCAAGTTCAATTTGATCCAAACTTTCAACCGACTCTTTACTCGGTGGCTCAAAGAAAATAAAGCCTTGTAGTAAGTTCTGAAGAGAAACAATCTCTTCGCTGTCCAAAACTTTTTTAAGAGATTCAGCTTCAAACTCACTACATTCATATAGCTTTAGATTATGTAAATAAACTAACACATGTTTTTGTTCATCAATTTTAAGTGACTGGAACCACTTTGACGAAGGGAACTGTGCGTTAGAATTTTTCATTTCTGCATCACATTGTTGCCATTTTTGATCCCAATCGACCAAGTAATCTAGCCTATCAGGACTGGTAGCGCAGCCGCCTAATAAAAGGGTGCTTCCCAATAAAGCTAGAGCTTTATAGTGCTGACTCATAAACACATCTCCAAAATTGTTGTTCTTTCCCTGATGTCATGATCATCATTCCTCCAGCAGCCTGCGATACCTTGTGTTTCGTTATCTTGTTAGTTGCCATCATTGCATCTCCCCACAATTCCCAATCATATTCCCTGATTGAAATAGCTCCTTCGAACGCTGCATTTCGAATCGAAGGCGTCCCAAAAAATATTTGATACACAGGAACCATTGAAACAGCGCTACTAAGTAAATCGCCATGGCTCATTATATCGCGAACTTCTTGAATGCTTCCTTTGCTCTTTGTGGAAAGAGTTAAGTTACTGATTGTACAATATCCTAATTTCGCCATTGTTAGTTCCTCTAGTCAACCTATTAAATTCTAACAACAAAGTGTGATTCTTTTTAACTAACCTCTTAGACAAAAGAATCAAATGCTCAGTCAAAACGAAATCGGCATTATGATTTGGTCCATTTCGAACCTTACATGCTGAAGATATCAACAGACCTTTGTACGTCTTCAACTCTACCACTCATCAAGTCGTTACTTTCAGAAGCGATAGCAACGCCACTCGATGTAGGTGGACACGTTAGAACTCTAGACACTGATTTAGAGTGCACTTGAATCAAACAATCATCAATCAATTCGAAGCGGTAGCCGTAGCGGTTCAATACAGCCGAGCGTATGTAAAAGGTGTCTACACCTTTATCTATCCTAAAGACAAAATCCGAATACTCACCAAAGCCCTTTGGATAAACAGTTCTACTTACTGACGTAAGGTAGACCGCTGTAGAGCCGTTGAATACAGGAAATGCATCAAAGAATGGATTCACAGCATCAGGAAGACTTTCAGTAGAAGCTTGAGAAGTAGCATTGCTAGAACCCACCCGAACAGAACTTTCCCCATCTTGGATAGGAACATTTTCAGATACTGAAACGTCAGTCGGAGTAGATAGAGTAGGCGAGTTGGTAGGGGCAGCTGGCGCATCAACCGTTTGAACTTCACCCACATCAGAATCAGATAGTACATAAGATAAATCCCATATAAATTTGCCAATGGCCACGACACCGATAAGGATCGCAAGAATGAATTTTGGAGACTTCAAAACCGAGATATCAGACTTAGTAGCGTTAAAGCCTCCGGTTCCTGTGGACTGATAAAGCGCGAACACATCAACAGGAACTTTCTTGGTTGTACTACTGGCCATGTCGGCCTTAGTGGAAGGAGCTGTCTTAGTGGATTTAGGAGGGTGATTAAAAATCCGAGGCTTACGACTTCGAAAGAACGTATCTGTTGAGCGGTGAGAATAAGCTTCACCGGCACACCCTTTTAACCAAGTGGGGATTGCAGTGTAATCCGGTGTGAGCATGACAATATCCCATTGGTATTTTCTATGTCGCATGAATGCACCGTAGAAGTCGAACGGGTAGAGCAGTCTGTTATTTTCATCGAGTTGGGTTCGTTCGCAATCATCAACGTCACCCACTTCAAACGAATCTGGGTCAACCGGAAGCCAACGAGAATAGAACAGTTCTGAAAAGTCTTTAGGCAAGTAATCCACGAACTCAGAGAACGGCTTTTGTAAAAACTTCTCTCGCTTAAATCCTGCTTCGGGACAATACAAATCCTGACACTCATCAATCACAACGAATGCGCCAAGGGGCATCCAGTTGAACCAGTTTTGCCAGAGCATTACCCCCTCAGAAGATCGTGTAAAGATCCTAATCAGTCGTGCTGAATCTGGAAACTTTTCACCTAACAATTCTTCGATAGATTCTTTGGGTTTCAAGCCCTCAATATTGGTGACTACGATACGACCCTCACGCAAAGCAGGGAGGATTTCGAACCATGTTACATAAGCGGTTTTATAAGCCCCGTTAGAGCCATGACGAAAGGAAACAGCCATATCACCACCCCATAATTCTAAGCACAAATGCCGTAGCAAACGCATCAACAATAATTCGAACTGAATCAACGATACCGAACTGGTGACAGGCAAAGCGTAAGTCTGACGGAAGCTTATTAAAGGCCATGTTTAACACTGTGTAGACCTCATATTCAGAAAGCAATAAGGAGGCAACGTTATAGGCCATTTCAAGCATTTGGATTTTTAGATAGATATAGAGCTTAATGAACCAAAACCATGCGTATGTGAACAAGTCTAAAAACAAGTCAGGAATGGTAGCAAAGAAGTCGTAAATACTGCCGAAGACAGTAACAATGTAATCAAGAGCGCTGTAGAAATATTCCATGATTTATACCTTAGAGCGACCAGAGGAAAGCAAGATAAAGCCAGCTAATAGAGCTGCAATGAATAAGATAACGGTGCGAATCATATTGGTATTGGTAGAGCCTAAAGAACTGAACAAGTTGAATCCAACATCAACATTCCATCGACTCAGAGAAAACGTTGTAGACTCGTATGAGCCGTCAGAGAATGACATTTGACCAAGTTTCAAAGGGGATTGTTTAATCTTACTTTCGAGTGTTTCTTCAAGGTCATCAATTTCAGTTTTTAGACCATCAACTGCTGTGGTGAGTACAGTGTTAGTCGCGTATCCATCACCTTGCCCTGGAGCGCTGAATGATCCTGATTTTCCAAAGACATCTTCAAGAACGTCTTTGATATCTCCCTTAGTGAGACCTTCACCATTATTAGAACTGCCGCCACCAGTAGAACCGTCACCACCAGTAGAACCGTCACCACCAGTAGAACCATCACCACCAGTAGAACCGTCACCACCAGTAGAACCATCACCACCAGTAGAACCGTCACCACCAGTAGAACCATCACCACCAGTAGAACCATCACCACCAGTAGAACTGTCACCGCCTTCAGATGTTTCTGAGCCATCACAGGAATCACCTGTATAGGTAAAAACACCATATGGAGGGTTAGCAGCAGGGAAAAAGAGATCTGACTTAGCTCGACAAGAATTTCGACAAATATTCACAACGTCACGCGTACCCTCAGAAAAAGAAACAGTCCCGAGCTCGTTACCTTTCATTTGTTCACAAGGATTCTCACAGAGTCCAGTGTCAGGGTTGAGTTCTGTACCTTCTGGACATGCACCAGTTCTAAATAGTGTGGTTGTATAAGACGATTTTCTACCGTAACGCTCAGTACACTCATTATCGTTATACCAAACAACGGTATGGCGGATATTGTTCGATTGAACTTTACGACCATTGCTTGTCTTGGAGTATCTCCCGTAATACTTGCCACTCGTAACCTTTTCGCAAAGCCCGTTACCTTTAGAAGTGATTCCCGCAATAGTGCCAGTTTGACCTTTAAGTACATCAATCTGACTTTGATACACGTAGATTGTGGCCAAGGAGTGTGATGAGGATGTAAGGCATAACAAGAGTAGTATGAGTCTTTTCATATTAAACCTAATAAAAAAAGGGAGCCTAAGCTCCCAATCAATCAACCTGCTATGACTCCGGTGTAAACCCCATAAAGGAATGAGGCACACGTTAGAGAGCCAAGAACAACGGAGATAATCATTACTTACGGAGCCAAGCAACCACCATCCCAAGACCAAAGCCCAGAGCAGCGATACCAATTACACCAGAAGTAGTAAGGCTGACCATAGATTTACCCGCATCAACAGCGGCAGTGATCGCGGTTTCATTTGCACCTTCAGCGAACGCAGAGCCAGAAGTAAGAGCGACAGAAGCAACAAGGATTTTATTGCTAACCAATTGACGTAATTTCAACATAATAATTTTCCTAAATGGATTAACGAAAGTGTTTTAATACACGGCCTAGAACATGACCACCAACAAAGGTTGCCAAACTCTGACCGACAACGAATTCATACAATGATTTGTCGAATTCAAGTAATGACCAATCAAATTGACCATCAACCAAGTGCGTTAACTGCTCTTTAGAGACCAAGACATACTCACAAACATCCCCCGATGATTGTTGCAAAATCCCATCAATAACAGTCACGCAAATAGACATAGCACCTAAGACCTAATTACTTAGCTTTCATAAAGTTATCGAAGTGCTTTTTAATTTCTTCATCGACAGGAACAAGCTTGGTAACCAAGATATCTAGAGGATCATTTGGGTTAGCACCAAAGCTAAGTTCGTAGTCACGGTTAGCAACGAAAGCACGCGTTTGGATAAGCTGACGAGCGTAGGCCACATCAATTTTCAACGCTTGTTTGTTGTAAGGGATGTCAGTCGAGTAACCGATACCCGTTTGCTGAAACTTCTCGTTATCGACTTCTTCAACGGCACGAAGAACAGACAATTCCGCAAATTCCATGTTGGATTTAGGGAAACGCTTGATAGCAATACCAGTTATTGTAGGCATATTCTTGACTCCAAAATTTCGATTTTCTGTTTAGTGTATTCGTCAGGAATGCCTAACGAGGTTTCAAAGTTTGCGCGTCTATGGTGCGTAGGAATGAGCATTCCGAATGCTTCCCCCAAGTCACCCTCAGTCATTGCAACAACTTCAGATAGAGCTTTGCCACATTGGCGACGAACCCAAGCAATACGAGCGAAGAACTCAAGACCCGCTTTTTTCTTGTTAAGCTCAATCTTCATTGGTTCAGCAGGGTCGATACTGGCCGAGAAGTCACACAGACCAGCAAAGGCCGAAGCAGGCGAGGCGAGTAGTGCCAAATCGCACTTCTTCAATTCCACTTCATTGCGGTACCAAATTACTTCAGGGTCAGCGATGTTTTGCTCGAACTTCTTGTTGTACACACGCCAGTAGATTGCAGAGGTACGAGAGCCAACAAGGACGGCTTCCTCTGATAATTCACCGGATTGTGAAACGCGCTTATGAGGAACCATTGTGGGACCACGTCCACGAGAAGCAGTGCGAAATGCTCCCTCATAAAAACATTTCTCAGCATACTTACAGTCAAAGATTCCGGTGTAGTCATCCACACAGAGATCTAAACGGGCTAGGCGAGTGATACCCAAAAGTGACAACCACCAGTGCACCTTTTTGTGTGTGGTGAAGTCGAACAACTTAGCGCAGCCCGTACCATTGATTTGCACGTAAACCGTATCGTTATTACCGCCAACACCAACCAAGCCACATTCAACCGTTCCCGTAGAATCGTAAATCACCATCGAATCTTCATAGCCATGTAAGCCACGGCCACGCATAGGAGAAATACGAAAGTTAAAGACTTTAGACATGAACTCATCAAACCTATCGGCTAAAACCTTGCGACATTTGTTACGGTGTGACTCAATTGATTTCTCTATCGCTTCTGGTGAGTTAAGGCGACCGTTAACGGTTTGCTTTTTAAACTCAGGAAACTGCATGTTGATAAAGTCTTGTTCGTTCGAGCTGTCCAAATGTCTAAGCGAGCCATACGAAAACGAAAAGGCTAGGTGATCCACTTGAACCGGACGAATCTCATCATGAAACTTATGTGGTTTTTTAGATGGCATGGAAAACACCTTTAACCAAAAGCTCTTGGTAGTTCTCATCAGTGATTTCAACAACCTGAAATGACACCATGCCGTAATGAACTTCCATGAATTGGAAGAACTCGCGCTGAGTCTTAAAGAAGTTATGACCCCAAGGAAAATAAGCGTTGATGCCGTGATTGGGTTCGTTGTCGAAGTAGATAGAATCCATGACTAATCACTCACAACATAAGAAGCTTGAGCCAAAGGCCAAGAGTCTTTGAGACGTTCAACAATACTGTGAGCATCAGATACAGAAAGAAACTTACTGTGAAAATGTTGACCAGTAGTGATCACAAAAGGCTTACCAGAAGCTGAAGTTCCAAAACCTGCAAAGTAACGAGGAAAACACCCAGAGACTAAAAGAACGTTAAACATAACAACCACCTTGACCTGATTATTGAGAGTGACTGTCTAAGCCGAGCTATGAGCGTCAAGGGCGAATAGCCCAGACCTAAACAGTCAAATGAGAACTTAACAGGAGTAATTCCGTTAATTCGGAATAATCTTAATTCCGTTTAATCGGATGTTCAAGATACGTAATTTCGGAATTTTTAAGCTAGAATCGAGGGAAAGGAGAAATTGCCATGTATCAAAGTAAACTGTTAGACGCCTACAAAAAGGCGCAAAACTACGTACAAGACAAGCAAATTGCACACGACTTACATATACAACCGTCTAGAATTAGTGAAATGCGTAAAGGAAGACGCTATATATCTGATAATGAAGCAGTTTTTCTTGCTGAGAACTCAGGTATCGATCCTGAGATAGCATTGTTAGGATGTCACGCTGACCGCAACGAAAATCCAGAGATTAAACAGATGTGGGAACACATTGCAAAAAAGTACAACGGGCTAGGATTAAAAGCGATTTCAATGACTTGCGCGGGATTAGCACTGATGGCAACCACCCCAAATAAAGCACTAGCCAACTGCGTATTATTAGCAGAGTTATGTTGAGGGTTTGCCTTTGGCCTAGAACGCGGCAAGGGTGGGCGAGAGACTTACTCATTGTCGGCTTGCCGTACATGTTAGGAACGAGAATCGCTTGCTAGCGATAGCCCGTAACATAACTACGCATAATACCTGCACTAACATTTCGAGTTTGTTATTGCATGACATACCAGTATGTCAAAAAATGACATACTTTCACCTTTTCAAATCTCTTCTTGCTTACGTTCCCGACTGTGAGCGAGGACGACGAGCGGAGCTAGCGTAGGAGGAGGAGCGATTGGGAGGGAAAACCCCCGTCTAGTATTACGGGGGTAAATTCCACGGAACTGTCAGCCTTCACCGTGTATTCGCAAGTGTAACGCGCCAGTGTTTGAGCGTAGCGAGTTTTATAACTTCCTCATTAACTCGATGTTTTGGTGTCTGTATATCAAGCCATCAATGACTAACATGATTGACTTCTTTTCTTCTTCACTCAATTCCTTTATCAGAGCCATTCTAGATGTAAGTTGATCATCCAGTTCCGGTTTTTCATTTCCTATTATCTCTGAGAGCGTCACACCGTATAAATTTGACAGCTTTTCCACAATTTCCAGTTGTGGTGATTGTGTTCCTTTTTCATATTTGATGTATGTCGATTTAGCAATACTTATCGATTTTGCTACATCTTCCTGATTCAAATTTCTGCTCTCTCTGAGTCTCTTTATCTGTTCACAAAGCATTTAAACCCCTATTTAGGTCTCATTTTTTACTATTGTAAGCTATGTTTTTTTGTCCAGTATCTTGCAATTGTAAAAATTCATCCTTACTATGACTGAAAATTACTACTTGACAGGTTTTTAGTACGCCATGAAAAAGAAGATTTTCACAGCAGAAGAATTGCAAATCGACACTGAGGCTTCGCCTTTTGTTTTTGTTGATTACCTTGCTTTTTCGTTCCCGTACTCATCACTTCGTCATGCTCACAAGTCAGATTTGTCTAATCCTTGCTGGGCACCGCTACCAAAACCAACATATCAGCGCGTTCGTTGTCCTAATCGCAAAGCAAAATTAGAGGATCTTTATCGATCTAAATGGCGTGTTGCCATGCTTGACCGTTTGGAGGTTTTTTGTCTTCACGTTCTTGGTTTGAAAATGTCACCTTGGCGCGATAAAGGTCTTAATGGTTATGAAAATTCTTGTCATTTAACGCCTAAACATTCTCGTCAACACGTTGGTTTTGTCGCTCTCGGTGGTAACCGTGACACCTGTTACATACAGCTTGAAGGAGTAGGGTGTCGCTCTCTTGTTGAACATACATCTTTGTTTCGCTTGCATTGGTGGTTACAGCTTCTTGATTGCTCGAAGCTTTCGCGTGTTGATTTAGCTGTTGATGATTTTCATGGCCTTTTTGGTCGTGACTATGCAAGGAAAGCTTATTCAGATGATGCGTTTAGAACTAGCTCTAGAGGTAGAACTCCAGCTGCTGGCGAACGTGTTTTTAAAGAGGCCAATGGTCGAGTTCTTAATGAATCGTTTGAAGTTGGTAGCCGTCAATCTAGGGTTTACTGGCGTATTTATAATAAGGCTGCTCAATTAGGTCTTGATATGTACTGGTTCCGAAATGAGGTCGAACTTAAGGATTTCCCTATTGATGTGCTGCTCGATATTAGCGGCCATTATGCAGGATTGTGTGATTTCTCGGCTTCGATAGTGGCTTCTTGCCCTGTAAAGGTGATCACAAAAAAGTCTTCAATCGCTCTCGATATCCATGGAAGAGCGAAGTGGGCGCGTCGTCAAGTTGGTCGAACTCTTGCCGATTTAGCTAAGTATTTTGATGGGGATATCGAAAAGGTTTTCGGTCTCCTCGTATCTAGTGAACATCAGGATTCAGAGTTCAGTCTTCCTGATATTCATCAAAAAATAATCAAAGAAATAACGGGCGGTTAAAAATGAAATTAGTTCTACTTGGTGGCACTTACTCTAAAGGCATTTCAAAGAAAGACGGTAAGCCTTATGAAATGGCTGAAATTTATTACGGTAAAAAGCCACGCAGTTGGAAAACTGAAAAGGGTGAATGTATTTCCTTTGGTTTTGGTGTTGGTGAAGTGAATGATGGGAAAATCGAAAAGCCACAAATGGCCTTTGTTTATTCTTCTGAGCTTCTAAAGAAATGTGAAACCACAGCGTTCCCTGTTTTCGCGGACGTTGTTCTTGAACCAAATCCAGAGGACCCAAATAAAAACCTTATTGTGGATTTCTCTGTTATCAAATCACTTTTTGATGATCTTCATAAGAAGTAGGTCGTCTAATGGATATTGATGAGGTGATGCGTTTGCTAGATGAAAGAATAGAGTTGCTAATCAAGCGTGCTGTTTTGGATGAGAATAATCCTAAGCATGCTGCTGGTATCTTAGCGCTTTACGAATTCAAGCAAAGCATTACACCAAAAAATCAATAGGTAATATTTATGTCTATTTGTGTGACTGTTATTGATGGGATTTTGCAACAATCGTCTGGTGATGTTTGTGAGTATGTCTTGGTCTCTAAAGAGCAGTTAACGCACTTGGTTGATGGTCAATTTGATTGGTCATTACTTGAATTCGACAAATCTTTGTATGAATTCGTTGTCGGTCAGAGCTTGGCAACCTTTGTTGGTGGTCATGTTCTAGGCCGTGTATTAAAACACTTTCGTTAATCCATTTAGGAAAATTATTATGATTAAATTACGTCAATTGGTTAGCAATAAAATCCTTGTTGCTTCTGTCGCTGTTACTTCTGGCTCTGCGTTCGCTGAAGGTGCAAACGAAACCGCTATTACTGCCGCTGTCGATGCGGGGAAATCTATGGTTAGCCTTACCACTTCTGGTGTGATAGGTATTGCTGCACTTGGTTTCGGTCTAGGTATGGTTGTTTCTTGGCTCCGTAAGTAATGATTATCTCCGTTGTTCTTGGCTCTTTAACGTGCGCCTCATTCCTTTATGGGGTTTACACCGGAGTCATAGCAGGTTGATTGATTGGGAGCTTCGGCTCCCTTTTTTTATAAGGGATATATTGTGTATCGTCTTATTGTTTTACTATTTTTCGCGTTCACTTCTAATGCTTTTGCACTTTCTAATGTTTACCGTTCTCAAGTTTCCACTGTTCCAGTAGGCACTGTAGGAACAGGTAGCGGCCTCCTAGCACTTGCTAAGACCGCTGAATCTAAGCGCATTACTTCAGGTAAGTGGTACGGCAAATACGTTTGTTACACGTCTTTTTCTCTTGGCACTACTTCCATTCGCGCTAGCTACAATATTTATGGAAGCGCTGATTGTTCTGGCTCTCGTGTTGGCAATTCCTATCACACGATCTCTTTTCAATCGACTGGCTCTTGTCCTGCCAATAAAGAGATGAACCCAAGTACAGGACTTTGTGAAAATCCTTGTGAAAAAATGGAAGGTAACGAGCTCGGTACTGTTTCTTTTCCTGAGGGTACGCGTGACGTTGTGAATATTTGTCGAAACTCTTGTCGAGCTAAGTCAGACCTATTTTTCCCTGCTGCTAATCCTCCATACGGTGTTTTTACCTATACAGGTGATTCCTGTGATGGTTCAGAAACATCTGAAGTTGGTGAAACTGGCGGTGGTGAGACTGGTGGTGGTGAAACTGGCGGTGGTGAAACTGGCGGTGGTGAAACTGGCGGTGGTGAGACTGGTGGTGGTGAGACTGGTGGTGGTGAGACTGGTGGTGGTGAGACTGGTGGTGGTGAAACTGGTGGTGGTGAGACTGGTGGTGGTGAAACTGGTGGTGGTGAGACTGGTGGTGGTGAAACTGGTGGTGGTGAGACTGGTGGTGGTGAAACTGGCGGTGGTGAGACTGGCGGTGGTGAGACTGGCGGTGGTGAGACTGGCGGTGGTTCTACGGGCGGTGGCGGCTCTACTGACGGTGACGGTCTAACAAAAGCTCAATTACAAGATGCTCTTCAAAGTTTCTTTGGAAAGTCAGGTTCATTCAATGCCCCTGGTCAAGGTGATGGATACGCTACTAACACTGTACTCACTACAGCAGTTGATGATCTAAAAACTGAAATTGATGACCTTGAAGAAACACTTGAAAGTAAGCTCAAGCAATCTCCTTTGAAACTTGGTCAAATGTCATTCTCTGACGGCTCATATGACGGTACAAGCTTCTTTCTTAGTCGATGGGATGTTGATGTTGGCTTCAATTTATTTAGCTCTTTAGGCTCTAACAACACCAATATGATTCGAACCGTTATCTTATTCATCGCTACTCTATTAGCTGGCTTTATCTTGCTTTCCTCTGGTCGCTCTAAGGTATAAATCATGGAATATTTCTACAGCGCACTTGATTACATCGTTACTGTCTTTGGCAGTATTTACGACTTCTTCGCCACCATACCGGAATTGTTTCTGGACGTGTTCACATACGCATGGTTTTGGTTCATTAAGCTCTATATCTACTTAAAAATCCAAATGTTAGAAATGGCCTATAACGTGGCATCCTTGCTGCTTTCTGAATATGAGGTCTATACGGTGCTGAACATGGCCTTTAACAAACTTCCCTCAGACTTACGCTTTGCCTGTTACCAGTTCGGTATTGTTGATTCAGTTCGAATTATTGTTGATGCCTTTGCTACCGCGTTTGTACTTAGAATTATGGGGTGGTGATATGGCTGTTTCCTTTCGTCATGGCTCTAACGGGGCTTATAAAACTGCTTACGTTACATGGTTTGAAGTGCTTCCTGCTCTACGTGAGGGGCGTATCGTGGTCACTAATATTGAGGGTTTGAAACCTAAAGAATCTATCGAGGAGTTGTTAGGTGAAAAGTTTCCAGATTCAGCACGATTGATTCGAATCTTTTCGCGATCTTCTGAGGGGTGATGCTTTGGCAAAACTGGTTTAACTGGATGCCAATTGGGGCATTCATTGTTATTGATGAGTGTCAGGATTTATATTGTTCTGAAGCTGGATTCAAGCGTGAGAAGTTTTTAAGAAAACCGCTTTCAGAGTTCGTGGATTATCTACCTAAAGACTTTTCAGAACTGTTCTATTCTCGCTGGCTTCCTGTTGACCCTGATTCGTTCGAAGTAGGGGATGTTGATGATTGTGAACGTACTCAGTTTGATGAAAACAATAGGCTTCTTTACCCGTTCGATTTTTATGGCGCATTCACGCGACATAGAAAATACCAATGGGATATTGTCATGCTTACACCTGACTACACTGCAATTCCCACTTGGCTAAAAGGGTGTGCCGGAGAAGCTTATTCTCATCGTTCAACGGATACGTTCTTTCGAAGTCGTAAGCCTCGAATCTATAATCATTCTCCTAAGTCAACTAAGACATCTCCTTCCACTAAGGCCGATATGGCTAGTAGTTCGACTAAGAAAATTCCTATTGATGTATTCGCGCTTTATAAGTCTACGGGAACGGGAGGTTTTAACGCGACTAAGTCTGACATCTCGGCTTTGAAGTCTCCAAAATTCATTCTTGCGATCCTTATCGGTGTCGTGGCCATTGGCAAATTTATATGGGATTTATCTTATGTACTATCTGATTCTGATGTGGGTGAAGTTCAAACGGTTGATTCGCCAGCTGCCGTTTCCGACTCGGCTACTCTATCCATTCGACTAACGTTTCAGTATCTGAAAATGCTCCTATCGAAGATGGGGAAAGTTCTGTTCGGGTGGGTTCTAGCAATGCTAATTCTCAAGGTTCTTCTGAAAGTCTTCCTGATGCTGTGAATCCTTTCTTTGATGCTTTTCCTGTGTTTAACGGTTCTACAGCGGTCTATCTTACGTCGGTAAATAGGACGGTTTATCCAAAGGGTTTGGTGAGTATTCGGATTTTGTTTTTAGGATAGATAAAGGGGTAGATACTTTTATATACGCTCGGCTGTTTTGAATCGCTATGGTTACCGCTTTGAATTGATTGATGATTGTTTGATTCAAGTGCGCTCTAAATTAGTGTCGAGGGTTTTAACGTGTCCACCTACATCGAGTGGTGTTGCTATTGCTTCAGACAGTAGTGAATTGATGAGTGGTAGGGTTGATAATGTTCAAAAGTCTGTAGATATATTCAATCTTAGTAAGAAACAAGCCCCGCAGGGATAAGCGAACATGATCATGTTAAGGGGTCGGTTTAGGTTGTTGAGCGATAAGCAGCGAAGCGTAGCAATGTTGGAGAGAAAAAGAAAACCCTTCATCTTGCTAGGCGCTCTTTAAACTTGGGTAGGCTTTGTTGAGTGTTAATTGGTGGTTATAGTTTTACTGGAGGTGTTACCGTGAGTAAGAATAAAAGATATGAAGAAAGAATGAAGTCTAAAGGTTTGAAGAAAGTAACTCTTTGGGTTCCTGAAGATAGAGAATCTGACATTAAACAGGCAGCATCTGCAATGTGTGATAATGAAAGTCTTACTGTTGGTGTCTTAAAGAATATCGAGACTGGTAGATTGGTTTCTATGCACTAAACAGCCGTGGTCACTGGTGACTCTTAAATCTGCCTTAGTGCGTATTATGGGTATGAATTATGTTGAGGGTTTGCCAGCGGCCTAGAACGCTAGGGAATGTGGCTAATGAGGTCGCTATAGCCGTTTACGTGGTGCGTCCGAATTAGATCATTCCTAAGGGCTAGCCCGTAACATAATTCGCACAATACGCACTTACATCGATACAGTTAATTCTTAACTTACTGAAAAGCCTAGTATTTCCACTAGGCTTTTTACTTTTCCTTTTAGTTTGCCGACCTGACAACAAGTGAGAACGACGAAGACTGAGGAGGCCGAACGCGGCGGAGGGAGCGAAACCCCCGTCTAGTATTACGGGGTTAATTCCACGGAACTGTCAGCCTTCACCGTGTATTCGCAAGTGTAACGCGCCAGTGTTTGAGCGTTAGCGAGTTATCTATAGTGTTTTTGATAACTCGATGTTTTGTCTTCTGTATATCAGACCGTCAATTATTAGCATTATTGATTTTTTCCTCATCCTCCAGTTTATCTATTAACTCCATTCTTGAGTTTAACTGCTCGTTTAAGGATGGTTTTTCTCCTCCTACTAGCTCTGAGACTGAGACCCCATATAGCCTTGCTATTTTTTCCACCACTTCTAATTGCAGGGATTGGGTGCCTTTTTCATACTTTATGTATGTTGATTTTGTAATGCCGATAGCTTTTGCAACATCTTCTTGTCGCATTTTTCTACCCTCTCTAAGCCACTTTATTTTATCTTCAAACATAAAAAGCCCCTTAATTGGTTAATTTATTTAATTATAAGGAGTGTTTTTTATCCAGTGACTTGAAAATGTAAATTTTTATATCTAGTATGGATGAAAAGTTACACTTGACAGGTTTTGGGATTTAATGAAAAGAATATTTTTACAGTAGAAGAGCTACAAATCGACACTGAGGCTACGCCTTTCGTTTTTGTTGATTACTTGTCTTTTTCATTTCCGTACTCATCACTCCGTCATGCTCACAAGTCTGATTTGTCTAATCCTTGTTGGGCACCATTACCAAAACCAACGTATCAGCGTGTTCGTTGTCCTAAGCGAAAAGCAAAACTAGAGGATCTTTATCGTTCTAAATGGCGCGTTGCCATGCTTGACCGTTTGGAAGTTTTTGTCTTCACGTTTTAGGTTTGAGAATGTCTCCGTGGCGTGAAAAGGGGCTTAATGGTTATGAGGATTCCTGTCATTTGACTCCTAAACATTCTCGTCAGCACGTTGGTTTTGTGGCTCTCGGTGGTAACCGTGATACCTGTTATATACAGCTTGAAGGGCTAGGGTGTCGTTCTCTTGTTGAGCATACATCTTTGTTTCGTTTGCATTGGTGGTTACAGCTTCTCGATTGCTCGAAGCTTTCTCGTATTGATTTGGCTGTCGATGATTTTCACGGTCTTTTGGTCGTGATTATGCAAAGAAAGCCTATTCAGATGATGCGTTTAGAACTAGTTCAAGAGGTAGAACGCCAGTTGCTGGCGAACGTGTTTTTAAAGAGGCTAATGGTCGTGTTGTTAATGAATCGTTTGAAGTGGGTAGTCGTCAATCTAGGGTTTACTGGCGTATTTATAACAAGGCTGCTCAATTAGGGCTTGATATGTATTGGTTTCGCAATGAGGTGGAATTGAAGGACTTTCCTATTGATGTTCTGCTCGATATTAGCGGTTATTTTGCCGGAATTTGCGATTTCTCGGCTTCAATCGTGGCTTCTTGCCCTGTAAAGGTGATCACAAAAGTCTTCAATCGCTCTCGATATTCACGGGAGAGCAAAGTGGGCGCGTCGTCAGGTTGGTCGAACGCTTGCGGATTTAGCTAAATATTTTGATGGGGATATTGAAAAGGTTTTCGGTCTCCTCGTGTCCAGTGAACATCAGGATTCGGAGTTTAGTCTTCCTGATATTCATCAAAAATTACTTAAAGAAATAACGGGGTAGCATATTATGAATTCTTCTTTTACCGTGATTATAGAGAAACTCAACATAAGGCTTTATTGGTTCGTGGTTGTAAAATTTGGACGGATGAGGAGCGTCATGAGATTAAAGAACTCTATGCTTCAGGGCGTTCTTATCGTGATATAGCTGAGCATTTTGGTGTTAGCTATCCCTCTGTTTCAAAGCAAATTTTGATGCTAGGTCTTTCTTCTAGGCGTAAGCCGTATTCACCTCGAGATAAGGATTACATCAGGAAGCATCATGCGACTAAGTCCTATAAACAGATTGCAAAGGATTTAGGTCGTAGCTATGGGGGTGTTAGGCGTTTTGCTGCTAAGATGGGGCTTGAACACAATTGTGGGGAGTCACATCGTCTTTGTAAGTTTTCAGATAATGATATTGAGCTCATGCGACAGCTTCACGATGATGGTTGTAGCGTTATTGATATCGCTTTGAAGATGGAAGCTCATTATGATTATGTTTCATCAGTTGTTAACTACAAGTCTCGCGCTTACATTTCTGTTCAATAATCAAATTCTATTTTTGAATGCTCAAAATTCAATATTGATTCGGTCTAACCCCGTAGGGATAAGGGCACTCTTCATACTTTTGGGGAGTGCCTTTTTATGCCCGAAAATCAGGAGCTTGCGACCGTAGCATAGCTAAAGACGCAAACGAAAACCTTCATCTTGCTAAGCGCTCTTAAAGCTTGGTTAGGCTTTGTTGGGTGTTTTTGGGTGGTTATAGTTTTACTGGCTCTCTGATAGCTCTCTGTGCGTATTATGGTTTCTATGCACTAAATAGCTGTGGTCACTGGTGACTCTTAAATCTGTCTAAGTGCGTATTATGATTTTTATGTTTGCTATCAAAACACGCACCGGTTCCTGGACTCGAGTTGTTATTTTGCTACCATAATCAAACCAGGTAATTTGTGCAGAAAGGAAAAATGATGGCAATTACAATTCGAGACACAACAGAGCATGAGAAAATGCTTTCAGACCTAAAAGACCAAACCAACACGTCTACAATGAGTAAGGCACTAATCAAGGGCGGTTATGAGGCTTTGAAGTATCGAGAGCTTTACTTATCAGAGGTTCGCAAGAATGAGCAGCTTAGAGATAAGCTGTATCGTAATGGTAAGGCCGTTTCTGGTTATCTGGACGCCTTAGACGGTCTTAAACAAATTAGCTCTTAGTGCGTATTATGGGTATGAATTATGTTGAGGGTTTGCCAGCGGCCTAGAACGCTAGGGAATGTGGCTAATGAGGTCGCTATAGCCGTTTACGTGGTGCGTCCGAATTAGATCATTCCCTAAGGGCTAGCCCGTAACATAATTCGCACAATACGCACTTACATCGATACAGTTAATTCTTAACTTACTGAAAAGCCTAGTATTTCCACTAGGCTTTTTTACTTTTCCTTTTAGTTTGCCGACCTGACAACAAGTGAGAACGACGAAGACTGAGGAGGCCGAACGCGGCGGAGGAGCGAAACCCCGTCTAGTATTACGGGGTTAATTCCACGGAACTGTCAGCCTTCACCGTGTATTCGCAAGTGTAACGCGCCAGTGTTTGAGCGTTAGCGAGTTATCTATAGTGTTTTTGATAACTCGATGTTTTGTCTTCTGTATATCAGACCGTCAATTATTAGCATTATTGATTTTTTTCCTCATCCTCCAGTTTATCTATTAACTCCATTCTTGAGTTTAACTGCTCGTTTAAGGATGGTTTTTCTCCTCCTACTAGCTCTGAGACTGAGACCCCATATAGCCTTGCTATTTTTTCCACCACTTCTAATTGCAGGGATTGGGTGCCTTTTTCATACTTTATGTATGTTGATTTTGTAATGCCGATAGCTTTTGCAACATCTTCTTGTCGCATTTTCTACCCTCTCTAAGCCACTTTATTTTATCTTCAAACATAAAAGCCCCTTAATTGGTTAATTTATTTAATTATAAGGAGTGTTTTTTATCCAGTGACTTGAAAATGTAAATTTTTATATCTAGTATGGATGAAAAGTTACACTTGACAGGTTTTTGGGATTTAATGAAAAGAATATTTTTACAGTAGAAGAGCTACAAATCGACACTGAGGCTACGCCTTTCGTTTTGTTGATTACTTGTCTTTTCATTTCCGTACTCATCACTCCGTCATGCTCACAAGTCTGATTTGTCTAATCCTTGTTGGGCACCATTACCAAAACCAACGTATCAGCGTGTTCGTTGTCCTAAGCGAAAAGCAAAACTAGAGGATCTTTATCGTTCTAAATGGCGCGTTGCCATGCTTGACCGTTTGGAAGTTTTTGTCTTCACGTTTTAGGTTTGAGAATGTCTCCGTGGCGTGAAAAGGGGCTTAATGGTTATGAGGATTCCTGTCATTTGACTCCTAAACATTCTCGTCAGCACGTTGGTTTTGTGGCTCTCGGTGGTAACCGTGATACCTGTTATATACAGCTTGAAGGGCTAGGGTGTCGTTCTCTTGTTGAGCATACATCTTTGTTTCGTTTGCATTGGTGGTTACAGCTTCTCGATTGCTCGAAGCTTTCTCGTATTGATTTGGCTGTCGATGATTTTCACGGTCTTTTGGTCGTGATTATGCAAAGAAAGCCTATTCAGATGATGCGTTTAGAACTAGTTCAAGAGGTAGAACGCCAGTTGCTGGCGAACGTGTTTTTAAAGAGGCTAATGGTCGTGTTGTTAATGAATCGTTTGAAGTGGGTAGTCGTCAATCTAGGGTTTACTGGCGTATTTATAACAAGGCTGCTCAATTAGGGCTTGATATGTATTGGTTTCGCAATGAGGTGGAATTGAAGGACTTTCCTATTGATGTTCTGCTCGATATTAGCGGTTATTTTGCCGGAATTTGCGATTTCTCGGCTTCAATCGTGGCTTCTTGCCCTGTAAAGGTGATCACAAAAGTCTTCAATCGCTCTCGATATTCACGGGAGAGCAAAGTGGGCGCGTCGTCAGGTTGGTCGAACGCTTGCGGATTTAGCTAAATATTTTGATGGGGATATTGAAAAGGTTTTCGGTCTCCTCGTGTCCAGTGAACATCAGGATTCGGAGTTTAGTCTTCCTGATATTCATCAAAAATTACTTAAAGAAATAACGGGGTAGCATATTATGAATTCTTCTTTTTACCGTGATTATAGAGAAACTCAACATAAGGCTTTATTGGTTCGTGGTTGTAAAATTTGGACGGATGAGGAGCGTCATGAGATTAAAGAACTCTATGCTTCAGGGCGTTCTTATCGTGATATAGCTGAGCATTTTGGTGTTAGCTATCCCTCTGTTTCAAAGCAAATTTTGATGCTAGGTCTTTCTTCTAGGCGTAAGCCGTATTCACCTCGAGATAAGGATTACATCAGGAAGCATCATGCGACTAAGTCCTATAAACAGATTGCAAAGGATTTAGGTCGTAGCTATGGGGGTGTTAGGCGTTTTGCTGCTAAGATGGGGCTTGAACACAATTGTGGGGAGTCACATCGTCTTTGTAAGTTTTCAGATAATGATATTGAGCTCATGCGACAGCTTCACGATGATGGTTGTAGCGTTATTGATATCGCTTTGAAGATGGAAGCTCATTATGATTATGTTTCATCAGTTGTTAACTACAAGTCTCGCGCTTACATTTCTGTTCAATAATCAAATTCTATTTTTGAATGCTCAAAATTCAATATTGATTCGGTCTAACCCCGTAGGGATAAGGGCACTCTTCATACTTTTGGGGAGTGCCTTTTTATTGCCCGAAAATCAGGAGCTTGCGACCGTAGCATAGCTAAAGACGCAAACGAAAACCTTCATCTTGCTAAGCGCTCTTAAAGCTTGGTTAGGCTTTGTTGGGTGTTTTTGGGTGGTTATAGTTTTACTGGCTCTCTGATAGCTCTCTGTGCGTATTATGGTTTCTATGCACTAAATAGCTGTGGTCACTGGTGACTCTTAAATCTGTCTAAGTGCGTATTATGATTTTTATGTTTGCTATCAAAACACGCACCGGTTCCTGGACTCGAGTTGTTATTTTGCTACCATAATCAAACCAGGTAATTTGTGCAGAAAGGAAAAATGATGGCAATTACAATTCGAGACACAACAGAGCATGAGAAAATGCTTTCAGACCTAAAAGACCAAACCAACACGTCTACAATGAGTAAGGCACTAATCAAGGGCGGTTATGAGGCTTTGAAGTATCGAGAGCTTTACTTATCAGAGGTTCGCAAGAATGAGCAGCTTAGAGATAAGCTGTATCGTAATGGTAAGGCCGTTTCTGGTTATCTGGACGCCTTAGACGGTCTTAAACAAATTAGCTCTTAGTGCGTATTATGGGTATGAATTATGTTGAGGGTTTGCCAGCGGCCTAGAACGCTAGGGAATGTGGCTAATGAGGTCGCTATAGCCGTTTACGTGGTGCGTCCGAATTAGATCATTCCCTAAGGGCTAGCCCGTAACATAATTCGCACAATACGCACTTACATCGATACAGTTAATTCTTAACTTACTGAAAAGCCTAGTATTTCCACTAGGCTTTTTACTTTTCCTTTTAGTTTGCCGACCTGACAACAAGTGAGAACGACGAAGACTGAGGAGGCCGAACGCGGCGGAGGAGCGAAACCCCGTCTAGTATTACGGGGGTTAATTCCACGGAACTGTCAGCCTTCACCGTGTATTCGCAAGTGTAACGCGCCAGTGTTTGAGCGTTAGCGAGTTATCTATAGTGTTTTTGATAACTCGATGTTTTGTCTTCTGTATATCAGACCGTCAATTATTAGCATTATTGATTTTTTTCCTCATCCTCCAGTTTATCTATTAACTCCATTCTTGAGTTTAACTGCTCGTTTAAGGATGGTTTTTCTCCTCCTACTAGCTCTGAGACTGAGACCCCATATAGCCTTGCTATTTTTTCCACCACTTCTAATTGCGGGGATTGGGTGCCTTTTTCATACTTTATGTATGTTGATTTTGTAATGCCGATAGCTTTTGCAACATCTTCTTGTCGCATTTTTCTACCCTCTCTAAGCCACTTTATTTTATCTTCAAACATAAAAAGCCCCTTAATTGGTTAATTTATTTAATTATAAGGAGTGTTTTTTATCCAGTGACTTGAAAATGTAAATTTTTATATCTAGTATGGATGAAAAGTTACACTTGACAGGTTTTGGGATTTAATGAAAAGAATATTTTTACAGTAGAAGAGCTACAAATCGACACTGAGGCTACGCCTTTCGTTTTTGTTGATTACTTGTCTTTTCATTTCCGTACTCATCACTCCGTCATGCTCACAAGTCTGATTTGTCTAATCCTTGTTGGGCACCATTACCAAAACCAACGTATCAGCGTGTTCGTTGTCCTAAGCGAAAAGCAAAACTAGAGGATCTTTATCGTTCTAAATGGCGCGTTGCCATGCTTGACCGTTTGGAAGTTTTTTGTCTTCACGTTTTAGGTTTGAGAATGTCTCCGTGGCGTGAAAAGGGGCTTAATGGTTATGAGGATTCCTGTCATTTGACTCCTAAACATTCTCGTCAGCACGTTGGTTTTGTGGCTCTCGGTGGTAACCGTGATACCTGTTATATACAGCTTGAAGGGCTAGGGTGTCGTTCTCTTGTTGAGCATACATCTTTGTTTCGTTTGCATTGGTGGTTACAGCTTCTCGATTGCTCGAAGCTTTCTCGTATTGATTTGGCTGTCGATGATTTTCACGGTCTTTTGGTCGTGATTATGCAAAGAAAGCCTATTCAGATGATGCGTTTAGAACTAGTTCAAGAGGTAGAACGCCAGTTGCTGGCGAACGTGTTTTTAAAGAGGCTAATGGTCGTGTTGTTAATGAATCGTTTGAAGTGGGTAGTCGTCAATCTAGGGTTTACTGGCGTATTTATAACAAGGCTGCTCAATTAGGGCTTGATATGTATTGGTTTCGCAATGAGGTGGAATTGAAGGACTTTCCTATTGATGTTCTGCTCGATATTAGCGGTTATTTTGCCGGAATTTGCGATTTCTCGGCTTCAATCGTGGCTTCTTGCCCTGTAAAGGTGATCACAAAAGTCTTCAATCGCTCTCGATATTCACGGAGAGCAAAGTGGGCGCGTCGTCAGGTTGGTCGAACGCTTGCGGATTTAGCTAAATATTTTGATGGGGATATTGAAAAGGTTTTCGGTCTCCTCGTGTCCAGTGAACATCAGGATTCGGAGTTTAGTCTTCCTGATATTCATCAAAAATTACTTAAAGAAATAACGGGGTAGCATATTATGAATTCTTCTTTTACCGTGATTATAGAGAAACTCAACATAAGGCTTTATTGGTTCGTGGTTGTAAAATTTGGACGGATGAGGAGCGTCATGAGATTAAAGAACTCTATGCTTCAGGGCGTTCTTATCGTGATATAGCTGAGCATTTTGGTGTTAGCTATCCCTCTGTTTCAAAGCAAATTTTGATGCTAGGTCTTTCTTCTAGGCGTAAGCCGTATTCACCTCGAGATAAGGATTACATCAGGAAGCATCATGCGACTAAGTCCTATAAACAGATTGCAAAGGATTTAGGTCGTAGCTATGGGGGTGTTAGGCGTTTTGCTGCTAAGATGGGGCTTGAACACAATTGTGGGAGTCACATCGTCTTTGTAAGTTTTCAGATAATGATATTGAGCTCATGCGACAGCTTCACGATGATGGTTGTAGCGTTATTGATATCGCTTTGAAGATGGAAGCTCATTATGATTATGTTTCATCAGTTGTTAACTACAAGTCTCGCGCTTACATTTCTGTTCAATAATCAAATTCTATTTTTGAATGCTCAAAATTCAATATTGATTCGGTCTAACCCCGTAGGGATAAGGGCACTCTTCATACTTTTGGGGAGTGCCTTTTTATTGCCCGAAAATCAGGGAGCTTGCGACCGTAGCATAGCTAAAGACGCAAACGAAAACCTTCATCTTGCTAAGCGCTCTTAAAGCTTGGTTAGGCTTTGTTGGGTGTTTTTGGGTGGTTATAGTTTTACTGGCTCTCTGATAGCTCTCTGTGCGTATTATGGTTTCTATGCACTAAATAGCTGTGGTCACTGGTGACTCTTAAATCTGTCTAAGTGCGTATTATGATTTTTATGTTTGCTATCAAAACACGCACCGGTTCCTGGACTCGAGTTGTTATTTTGCTACCATAATCAAACCAGGTAATTTGTGCAGAAAGGAAAAATGATGGCAATTACAATTCGAGACACAACAGAGCATGAGAAAATGCTTTCAGACCTAAAAGACCAAACCAACACGTCTACAATGAGTAAGGCACTAATCAAGGGCGGTTATGAGGCTTTGAAGTATCGAGAGCTTTACTTATCAGAGGTTCGCAAGAATGAGCAGCTTAGAGATAAGCTGTATCGTAATGGTAAGGCCGTTTCTGGTTATCTGGACGCCTTAGACGGTCTTAAACAAATTAGCTCTTAGTGCGTATTATGGGTATGAATTATGTTGAGGGTTTGCCAGCGGCCTAGAACGCTAGGGAATGTGGCTAATGAGGTCGCTATAGCCGTTTACGTGGTGCGTCCGAATTAGATCATTCCCTAAGGGCTAGCCCGTAACATAATTCGCACAATACGCACTTACATCGATACAGTTAATTCTTAACTTACTGAAAAGCCTAGTATTTCCACTAGGCTTTTTACTTTTCCTTTTAGTTTGCCGACCTGACAACAAGTGAGAACGACGAAGACTGAGGAGGCCGAACGCGGCGGAGGGAGCGAAACCCCGTCTAGTATTACGGGGGTTAATTCCACGGAACTGTCAGCCTTCACCGTGTATTCGCAAGTGTAACGCGCCAGTGTTTGAGCGTTAGCGAGTTATCTATAGTGTTTTTGATAACTCGATGTTTTGTCTTCTGTATATCAGACCGTCAATTATTAGCATTATTGATTTTTTTCCTCATCCTCCAGTTTATCTATTAACTCCATTCTTGAGTTTAACTGCTCGTTTAAGGATGGTTTTTCTCCTCCTACTAGCTCTGAGACTGAGACCCCATATAGCCTTGCTATTTTTTCCACCACTTCTAATTGCGGGGATTGGGTGCCTTTTTCATACTTTATGTATGTTGATTTTGTAATGCCGATAGCTTTTGCAACATCTTCTTGTCGCATTTTTCTACCCTCTCTAAGCCACTTTATTTTATCTTCAAACATAAAAGCCCCTTAATTGGTTAATTTATTTAATTATAAGGAGTGTTTTTTATCCAGTGACTTGAAAATGTAAATTTTTATATCTAGTATGGATGAAAAGTTACACTTGACAGGTTTTTGGGATTTAATGAAAAGAATATTTTTACAGTAGAAGAGCTACAAATCGACACTGAGGCTACGCCTTCGTTTTGTTGATTACTTGTCTTTTTCATTTCCGTACTCATCACTCCGTCATGCTCACAAGTCTGATTTGTCTAATCCTTGTTGGGCACCATTACCAAAACCAACGTATCAGCGTGTTCGTTGTCCTAAGCGAAAAGCAAAACTAGAGGATCTTTATCGTTCTAAATGGCGCGTTGCCATGCTTGACCGTTTGGAAGTTTTTGTCTTCACGTTTTAGGTTTGAGAATGTCTCCGTGGCGTGAAAAGGGGCTTAATGGTTATGAGGATTCCTGTCATTTGACTCCTAAACATTCTCGTCAGCACGTTGGTTTTGTGGCTCTCGGTGGTAACCGTGATACCTGTTATATACAGCTTGAAGGGCTAGGGTGTCGTTCTCTTGTTGAGCATACATCTTTGTTTCGTTTGCATTGGTGGTTACAGCTTCTCGATTGCTCGAAGCTTTCTCGTATTGATTTGGCTGTCGATGATTTTCACGGTCTTTTGGTCGTGATTATGCAAAGAAAGCCTATTCAGATGATGCGTTTAGAACTAGTTCAAGAGGTAGAACGCCAGTTGCTGGCGAACGTGTTTTTAAAGAGGCTAATGGTCGTGTTGTTAATGAATCGTTTGAAGTGGGTAGTCGTCAATCTAGGGTTTACTGGCGTATTTATAACAAGGCTGCTCAATTAGGGCTTGATATGTATTGGTTTCGCAATGAGGTGGAATTGAAGGACTTTCCTATTGATGTTCTGCTCGATATTAGCGGTTATTTTGCCGGAATTTGCGATTTCTCGGCTTCAATCGTGGCTTCTTGCCCTGTAAAGGTGATCACAAAAAGTCTTCAATCGCTCTCGATATTCACGGGAGAGCAAAGTGGGCGCGTCGTCAGGTTGGTCGAACGCTTGCGGATTTAGCTAAATATTTTGATGGGGATATTGAAAAGGTTTTCGGTCTCCTCGTGTCCAGTGAACATCAGGATTCGGAGTTTAGTCTTCCTGATATTCATCAAAAATTACTTAAAGAAATAACGGGGTAGCATATTATGAATTCTTCTTTTTACCGTGATTATAGAGAAACTCAACATAAGGCTTTATTGGTTCGTGGTTGTAAAATTTGGACGGATGAGGAGCGTCATGAGATTAAAGAACTCTATGCTTCAGGGCGTTCTTATCGTGATATAGCTGAGCATTTTGGTGTTAGCTATCCCTCTGTTTCAAAGCAAATTTTGATGCTAGGTCTTTCTTCTAGGCGTAAGCCGTATTCACCTCGAGATAAGGATTACATCAGGAAGCATCATGCGACTAAGTCCTATAAACAGATTGCAAAGGATTTAGGTCGTAGCTATGGGGGTGTTAGGCGTTTTGCTGCTAAGATGGGGCTTGAACACAATTGTGGGGAGTCACATCGTCTTTGTAAGTTTTCAGATAATGATATTGAGCTCATGCGACAGCTTCACGATGATGGTTGTAGCGTTATTGATATCGCTTTGAAGATGGAAGCTCATTATGATTATGTTTCATCAGTTGTTAACTACAAGTCTCGCGCTTACATTTCTGTTCAATAATCAAATTCTATTTTTGAATGCTCAAAATTCAATATTGATTCGGTCTAACCCCGTAGGGATAAGGGCACTCTTCATACTTTTGGGGAGTGCCTTTTATTGCCCGAAAATCAGGGAGCTTGCGACCGTAGCATAGCTAAAGACGCAAACGAAAACCTTCATCTTGCTAAGCGCTCTTAAAGCTTGGTTAGGCTTTGTTGGGTGTTTTTGGGTGGTTATAGTTTTACTGGCTCTCTGATAGCTCTCTGTGCGTATTATGGTTTCTATGCACTAAATAGCTGTGGTCACTGGTGACTCTTAAATCTGTCTAAGTGCGTATTATGATTTTTATGTTTGCTATCAAAACACGCACCGGTTCCTGGACTCGAGTTGTTATTTTGCTACCATAATCAAACCAGGTAATTTGTGCAGAAAGGAAAAATGATGGCAATTACAATTCGAGACACAACAGAGCATGAGAAAATGCTTTCAGACCTAAAAGACCAAACCAACACGTCTACAATGAGTAAGGCACTAATCAAGGGCGGTTATGAGGCTTTGAAGTATCGAGAGCTTTACTTATCAGAGGTTCGCAAGAATGAGCAGCTTAGAGATAAGCTGTATCGTAATGGTAAGGCCGTTTCTGGTTATCTGGACGCCTTAGACGGTCTTAAACAAATTAGCTCTTAGTGCGTATTATGTATATTATGTTAAATTGATTTTGATGTTTATAAGGCAGGTCTCATTGTGTGATGCCCTGTCTCTCTTTTTAGTGCTAGTTCAGTGTTCTATTTAACAGTAAGGCTATTTACCATAAAATACCTAATAAACATATATCCTAATCTTCGATTCAGAATATATTTATTAGACTTCAAGCATTAGTCTGTCAATTGCTTCAGTAATTTCTTTGGTTCTTACTGGCTTGGTGACGAAATCATTCATGCCGACATCTAAACAAGAAAATCGGTCTTCTACTGATGTGTGTGCTGTTAGCGCGACAATTGGTGTTTGTATGTTTGCTTCTCTCATGTATTTGGTTGTGGTCAATCCATCCATTACCGGCATCGACACATCCATTAAGATAATGTCTATTGAATCGCTGTCTCTTTCAATAAAGCCTATGGCTTCTTCTCCGTTGCTTGCGATGAAAACCTCGTGGCCTTGTCGCGTTAAGATTAACTTTATAACCATTTGATTGGTTGGATTGTCTTCTACAACCAATACTGAGTATCGACTTCTTGGTTGTTCTTGAATCTGCAGATCGTTCTGTCTGCTTGTTTTGTCACAGACGACTCTCGTCGAAACTGGCAATTGCACTTCGAACTTGGAGCCTTGTCCTAGCTCGCTGTTTACAAAGATTCGACCTCGCATCAACTCAACAAGACGTTTGGTGATCGCCAATCCTAAGCCTGTACCACCAAACCTTCTAGTAATCGTGCTATCGGCTTGAACAAACGGACTGAATAATGACGAAAGCTGCTGCGCGCTGATTCCAATCCCTGAATCTTCTACCGTGATATAGAACGAGCTTTGTTGATACTTGATCGACACATGTACTTGTCCGCGCTCGGTAAACTTGATTGCATTGCCAATCAAATTAAAGAGGATCTGCGCCAAACGACTCTGGTCGATATAATGAAGCTCGTCTTCAGGGATATCGGTTGTTACCGTCAAGGCTAAACCTTTGCTGTCTGCGGCCTTTCTTTGTTCGGATAAAACAAAAGTGACAGTGTCTCTTACGTTGTTCCACTGAGGTGCTAACGAGAAACACCCAGATTCGATCTTAGAGAAATCTAACACGTCACTGATAATAGCCAGCAAAAGCTCAGACGATGTACTCATATTAAGCAGTATAGATTGCTGGTCTTGAGTTAGCGCGGTGGATTTTAGTGTGTCGATTAGTCCAATAATGGCGTTCAACGGTGTCCTGAGCTCGTGACTCATCATCGCGAGGAATTCAGATTTCGCTTTGTTGGCTTCTTCTGCTTCCTTTCTTGCGTTAACAAGCTCTGCGGTTCGTTCTCTTACTGTAGCTTCAAGTTTTTCTTTGTTCTCTATATCGAAGACTGCTCGTTCAATTAGAGGACGGAAACGGTTTAAGGTTGCTTTGGTTTCAATGCTGAAGTGCTTGGTGTTGGAGTGGATAAAGATAATGACGGATTGAGTTAGACCACTATCAATACCAGTGATCAGAACGGAGTTAATTTGGTCGAGAACAATGGGATGCAAAGAGTTGAATTCACCCAGAGATTTGGGTTCAAAAAGGATGGCGCATTCTCCATTGATGACACGCGAAAGCTTGCCGCAATCGTTCCATTTCATCTGTTCAAAGACTTTGTTATTGGTTAACAAGGTTTTGAAAGCACCGTCGTTCCCTACCCTTGATACCACAATAAAGTCATCGAATTTAATGTATTTCTTGAGGACAAACTCCAAGCTAGAGAATATCTCGGAAATGTTACCCGCTTTACTGATCGCAGAGATAGTCGATAAGATCACCCTATTCTCTTCAGCGAGTTTTCGTTCACGGAGTTTTAGTTTTTGCAGTTCAATACGAGCTTCTTGCAGCGCTTCTTGACCTTCGGTACTCATTACTTTTTTAACCTATAAAACGTTGCTGAGGATACCATCAAGTTTCCGTGCGCGTTTTCCCCACCAGAGAGCCTTCCTTGCTCGCCAAAAGTAAACGGACAGATATATGGCAGGCCGTTAAGTGCCTGATTTATCTGGTCGCAGACCTCATCCATATCTTGTTTCAGGTGTAGCATTGGTCCTGCGCAAAATATGTTGATCGCCCCTAATTTTTCTTCAAGATCCATGTCGTTATAATAAGAAGAATGAATGATGTTGGCGGCACGGCTGATAAGTTGTTGCTTAGAGCCCTGCATCAAATAGATGGTGTCGCCTTCATTTATATCAGTGAACAACTCGATACCGTTACACTCAGTTTCTCTGATCGAATGCGATAACTTGAAATATGGGTAGTCGTAAGAGGAACCGACCTTTCGGCCTAATGGATAAACGGTCGATTTTTCAAAAATATACCCATCATCACTGCCACCTAAATGAAAATTGGTCCATTCATTATAAACGGTGGTTGCAGGCCTATTGTCGATCTCTAATAGTATTCGATTTCTTACCTTGGTGACGGTACCTGAAAATTGAGTCGGCGTATGCCCTGAGCTTAGTGATGAATATATAGATTGCGATGCAAATACTACAGTCAACGATACGCCGTTAATAGAGAGAGACTCTTCGTTGAATATGCTCCAATTTCCGGACACTTGATTGTCAGCGGCGCTACCACCAACAATGGGTACCTCTGTACCAAATTTTGTATCGATAGCCGCCATCACCTTCTCTTCATTACCAGGAGTGGAATGAAGTAAGATTAAGTCAGGTATTTCACCCTCTCTATTTGCATTTATCAGTGCTTTGTCGATAGCTCGAAAGGTACTTGTTTCTATTGAATCCGAAAAGTGTTCGATGCCGGTTCCATAGGCATTGATCCCTGAGTCATAGATGATAAGAACGCCAATGACTGGCCCTGAATGAAATCCAGTTTCTGTCATGATGCCATGGCAAGTAGTGCATCCGTGGATAGGAGTATTTGGAAGAGCGTCTACCAAATATCGCTGTACAGCGAGTGTTGAATACTCTTCTGTACAGTAGCAAATGAGACAAGCTATCTGCTCTGGGGTCTCAACTCCAGAGAGTAACTCATCTACCGCAATTTTATCATCTAAGGAATAAGAGACTTTTGAGCGAAATTTCATAGATTTCTGAATACTTTATTAATAGCTTATTTATAACACCTTTATGCATTAAGTTTTACTGATTTAGTACATCTTTCTATCAATAAACTACGGTGTAAGTGATTTCTATGCTTTGTTATTCTTTTGAAATGTTGACTAAATATGTGCCACTTTGTTGTGGGAATGTGATGGTTATTGATGAAGCTTTATCCGTCGTTTTCAATACCAAATTTGACGCTTCATTTTCCTCTAGAATTCCCTCTCCATCATGGCTAATGATAAATTCACCAGTTTTAGATGTTTCGATTAAATAGCCTAGGTTATCGTCCGAAATTAAAACATTATGTTTATCAATAGTAATTTGACAAGGTTTTGAAACTATACAGTTTATCGTCTCGTCTTGGTCGTATGTCACTGTTCTCCAAGTAAATGCCGCTATTAAAACAACCAACATGCCGATAATTTGAGCAAGCCTGCCTTTTGTTAGCTTTTGTGCCGCCATTATAATCTTTACTCCTTGTTACAAAGTTCAAAGTTTTTAAATAAAAATCCAATTCCAGACCAAGCGTAAGGTTACTACTCTGTCATTGATTTGTTAATTCAAGTATAGTGTCGCGTTGAAAATACCACTTTTTTTAAAATCAGCAAGTGGAAATAAAGCCCTGAATAGGCTGAATTTCCTTTTCTAATTTGGGTGGTATTACGACGTGAGTCGTGTTGGAAGTAAAGTGTAGTAAATAAGAAATTGGAAGCATGCAAATGAGCCAAGAAAAGCAGCTTGAACAAAACTACAACTATACGGTCGTCCGTCAATTTACCCTCGTTACAATTTTGTGGGGTATTGTCGGTATGGGCGTTGGTGTTTTGATTGCCGCTCAATTAGTTTGGCCACAGCTAAACTTTGATACGCCGTGGTTGACGTACAGTCGTTTACGTCCCCTGCATACTAATGCGGTTATTTTTGCGTTCGGTACAAGTGCGCTGTTTGCAACATCATATTATGTTGTTCAACGTACCTGTCAGACGCGTCTCTTTGGTGGTCCTCTCGTAGCCTTTACCTTTTGGGGTTGGCAAGCGATTATCCTGTCCGCTGCGATTACTTTACCGTTAGGTTTAACCTCTGGTAAAGAATACGCAGAACTTGAATGGCCAATCGATATTGCTATTACTCTTGTGTGGGTAGCTTATGCCGTCGTGTTCTTCGGAACTATGATTAAGCGTAAGACATCGCACATTTATGTAGCTAACTGGTTCTTCGGAGCCTTCATCATCACGGTTGCCGTGTTGCACATAGTGAACAGTCTAGCTGTTCCAGTATCTGCGTTTAAATCGTACTCGATTTACTCCGGTGCTATCGATGCAATGGTGCAATGGTGGTACGGACACAATGCGGTAGGCTTCCTATTGACAGCTGGTTTCCTAGGTATGATGTATTACTTCGTTCCTAAACAAGCTGGTCGCCCTGTTTACTCTTACCGTTTGTCGATTGTTCACTTCTGGGCTCTTGTGTCTCTGTATATCTGGGCTGGTCCTCACCACCTACACTACACTGCACTTCCAGACTGGACTCAGTCTCTAGGTATGGTTATGTCTTTGGTTCTGTTTGCTCCATCTTGGGGTGGCATGATCAACGGTATTATGACTCTATCTGGCGCGTGGCATAAGCTACGTTACGACCCAATCCTCCGTTTCCTAATCGTTTCTCTATCATTCTACGGCATGTCGACTTTCGAAGGCCCAATGATGGCAATCAAAACGGTTAATGCACTATCTCACTACACGGACTGGACTATTGGTCACGTTCACTCTGGTGCGTTAGGTTGGGTTGCAATGGTTTCAATTGGTTCGGTTTACCACTTAGTTCCTAAACTATTTGGTCAAGAGCGTATGTACTCTGTATCTCTAATCAATGTTCACTTCTGGTTAGCAACGATTGGTACCGTTTTCTACATTGTTGCAATGTGGATCTCTGGTGTGATGCAAGGTCTGATGTGGCGTGCAGTTAACTCTGACGGTACATTGACTTACAGCTTTGTAGAATCTGTAGAAGCTTCTTACCCGTTCTACTTTGTACGCTTCTTAGGTGGTCTCATCTTCCTATCTGGTATGTTCTTACTGGCATACAACACGTACAAAACTGTTTCTGCACCTAAAGATAGCCTTAAAGCTATCCCTCAACCGGCTTAAGGAGATTTAGAATGAGCTCAAATTCAAATAATCGCCATGAGTTGGTCGAGAAAAACGTTGGTCTACTAGCGATCTTAATCGTTATCGCAATCAGCTTTGGTGCTTTAGTAGAAATCACTCCGCTTATTTTCCAAAAGCAGACGACTGAACCTGTAGAAAACCTACGCGTTTACTCTGCTCTGGAAATGGAAGGTCGTGATATTTACATTCGTGAAGGTTGTAACGTATGTCACAGCCAAATGATTCGTCCTTTCCGCTCTGAAACTGAACGTTACGGCCACTACTCTGTAGCGGGCGAAAGCGTTTGGGAACATCCATTCCTATGGGGTTCTAAGCGTACTGGTCCAGACCTAGCGCGTGTTGGTGATCGTTACTCTGATGAGTGGCACCGTGTTCACCTTCTAGACCCACGCGAACTTGTTCCTGAATCAAACATGCCTGGTTTCCCATGGCTTGCTGAGAATGTACTTGATGGCAAATTGACTAAGCAGAAGCTTGAACTCTTCCGCAATCAATTTGGTGTTCCTTACACAGACGAACAAATTGCTAACGCTAAACAAGATGTTGAAGGAAAAACAGAGATGGATGCAATCATCGCTTACCTTCAATCGCTTGGCCACGCAATGAAATAAGGAATAATTATGGACATTATTACATTTCAAAGTGTTTGGACTGTTACTGTTTTTGCTTGTTTCATCGGCATCGTTTGGTGGGCTTTCGGTAAAAATCGTAAGTCGCGCTTCGACGAAGATGCAAACCTAGTGTTCGCTGATGAAGCACCTGCGAAAGATATAGATCAAGGAGTGACGAAGTAATGAGTACATTCTGGAGTATTTGGGTAACAGTAATCACAATCGGTACCCTGATTGGTTGTGCAGCCTTACTTCGTTGGTGTTCCAACGATAAAACAGGTGTAGAAGAAGGTCATGACATGGGCCATGAATACGATGGTATTCGTGAGCTTAATAACCCACTACCTAAATGGTGGACATACCTTTTCGTTAGCACAATTGTGTTTGCAGCTGTTTATCTAGCTCTATACCCAGGCCTTGGTAACTTTAAAGGTCTACTAGGTTGGACTAGTTCAAACCAAACAGTTCGTAGCGTAGAAGAGTCTCGCTCTGCAATCGCTGCTGCGCAAGCAAACAAACAGTTAGATGCATACGCGAAAGAGCTTGATGATGCAGACACCTACTTTGGTGAAGCATTCAAAAAGCTAGCTCACGACGAAAATGGTCTACGTTCTGTTCCTGACATCGCATCTGATGCTGAAGCAATCAAAGTGGGCCAACGTTTGTTCCTACAAAACTGTTCTCAGTGTCACGGCTCTGATGCACGTGGTCAGAAAGGTTTCCCTAACCTAACTGATGACGCATGGCTATATGGTGGTGAACCACAAGCTATCGTGACAACTATCATGCATGGTCGTGTTGGCCAAATGCCTGGCTGGAAAGATGCACTTGGGGAGCAAGGCGTTAAAGAAGTGGTTAGCTACACGCTTAGCCTTTCTGGACGTAGTGTGAACGCTCGTGAAGCTGAAGCTGGTAAAGCACGTTTTGTTGTATGTGCAGCATGTCATGGTACGGATGGTAAAGGTAACCCTGCTGTAGGGGCTCCTGACCTGACAGACCGCGACTGGTTATTCGGCGATTCTCGCGCTGATGTGACGGAAACAGTTATGTACGGACGCTCTGGCGTAATGCCTGCTTGGAAAGATATTCTAGGCGAAGACAAAGTACAGCTAGTTTCATCCTACGTGTGGAGCCTCAGTAACTCAGATAAAGAGTAACATAATAATAACAGCCCCTTCTGAAGGGGCTGTCTTTCTTTTACAGTTAAAACCTTAAGTGTTTGTAAAAAAGTTTTATTTCATTGTATATATTGAGAATAATAATATGGTTCAGCCTTGGTATAAGCAGTTTTGGCCGTGGTTTTTGCTCTTTCTAACCGTTGGCGTTTCTATGCTAACGTTGGTTCGAGTTGCGATACTGACCAACCATTCAGTTCACCTTGTAAGTGAAGATTACTATAAAAAAGGAAAAGGCATTAATGTCGACATTTCAAAAGTCAACATTGCTAAAGAGCTTGGCCTATCTGCTTCAGTTAACGAGAAAGGTAACTCGGTTATCATTACTCTAGACAAAGGTAAGCTTGATCACTTCCCTGCTATTAACGCAATGTTCGCCCACCGCACATTACCTGACCGTGATTTCACTCAGCTACTGACGGCTGATGCGAGCGGCAACTACACGTTGACTCTGGACCATGAAATGCAAGGTCCATGGTTTATCGAGCTTTCTCCGCATGATTCTGAATGGTTGGTGCAAGGTCGCATGAACTTCCCTATTGATACTCCTACTCAACTAACGAACTAAAGCTTATGTGTGAATCCTGTTATCACTGCGGTGAAGATGTACCAGCGGAAACGGATTTTAAAGTAGAAATCTTAGGGTCGGTTCGACCGATGTGTTGTCCGGGTTGCGAAACCGTAGCTCAGACAATCATAGAAAGCGGTTTGGTCTCTTATTACCAATACCGTACTGCTCCAGCTGAAAAAGCGGATCTGGTGCCAGAACAGCTTCTGGCACTCAGTCATTACGACAACGAAGATGTTCAATTGGAGTTCGTTCGTAACTCTGAAAACACCTCTGAAGTGACATTGTCACTAGAAGGTGTCTCTTGTGCTGCCTGTGCATGGCTCATTGAGAAACAAGTATCCTCAAAGCTTGGAGTTGTTAGTATTCGTGTTAATACAACGACTAACCGCGCTTTGCTCAGCTGGGACAACACTCAGGCCAAACTGAGCGAGTTGCTATCCGCGATTCATAGGTTAGGCTACAAAGCGGCACCATTCGAGGCTGATCAACAAGAAGCCGCTTATCATCGTTCGATGAAGAATTATCTCTATCGTCTTGGTGTTGCTGGTTTAGCGACCATGCAAGTCATGATGCTGGCTGTGGCACTTTACCTCGAAGTTTTTGGCAGCCTTGAGCCTGAATTCAAAAGTTACTTTCGTTGGGTAAGTTTGATCTTCGCAACGCCTGTACTGCTCTACTCTGCATTACCTTTCTATATTAACGCTTGGCGCAGTATCAAAGGTCGAACCTTGGGCATGGACGTTCCCGTGTCGATTGCTCTGTTGTTTGCCTACGTTGCAAGTTTAGTGGCAACGGTGACAGAGCAAGGCGAAGTATTCTTCGAATCTATCTCGATGTTTACCTTTTTCCTTTTGCTTGGTCGTTTCCTTGAAATGCGCGCTCGCCGTAAAGCCGCCGCTGCGAGTGGTAACCTGCTTAAGTTGGTTCCCGCAATGGCAACAACGTTAGACGGTGAACAAGTTCCGGTAAAAACCTTAAAAGTTGGCGACCAAATTCGCGTTTTACCGGGTGAACACATTCCTGCCGATGGCAAAGTATTGTCTGGCAGAGTTCATATTGATGAATCAATGCTGACTGGCGAATCGATCCATGTGGTTAAGAGCGAAGGTGATACCGTCTTTGCTGGCACACTGAATGGTGATGAATCGTTCGAATTAGAAGTGATGACCTCTAAAGCGGATTCGGTTATCTCCAATATTGTTCGTCTTCAAGATGAAGCTCAACTTTCTAAGCCTAGAATTGCTGAAATTGCCGATGTGGTAGCGCGATACTTTGTTGCGGTTATCTTAATCATTTCCTTTGGGACTTGGTTCTATTGGCATCAAACACGTCCAGAAGACGCATTCTGGATCATGCTTTCAGTGTTAGTGGCGACCTGCCCTTGTGCTCTGTCTCTTGCGACGCCGACAGCAATTACGTGTTCAACATCTCGCATGGGTAACTTTGGTATTTTGCTGCGCAAAGGCCACGTATTCGAAACCTTATGTAAAGTGAACCACTTAATCATCGATAAGACGGGCACGCTGACTGAAGGTGATATTCGTATCAGCAAAGTCGAGATGTTTGCTGACCTTGATAAAGAAACATGCCTGCAAGTCGCGGCGAGCTTGGAACAACATGCTAACCACCCTATCGCCAAAGCGTTCAAAACTCATATTTCTGATGGTATCGAAGTAGAGTCGGTGAACAACGTGATTGGTTCTGGCATTACTGGCGAGTGGAATGGTCAAGAAGTGGCAATTGGTAGCAGCGAGTTCATTCTAGGTGAAGCTCAGCCATCTGAAAGCAACGGTATTTACTTGTCGATGGCAGGTCGTCATATTGCAACGTTCACTTATGAAGACCCGATTCGTAAAGAAAGTATCGAGTTCATTAAGCAATTCAAAGAAGCGGGAATCAAAACCACTCTGCTGACGGGCGATTCTTTGATTAATGCGAAGCCTGTGGCGGCAGAGATTGGTATTACTGACATTGTTGCTAACGCGAAACCGGAAGACAAACTTGCTTACCTAAACTCTAGAGACGCAACAGACATCACGATGATGGTGGGTGACGGTATCAACGATGCTCCTATTCTTGCCGGTGCTCACCTTTCGGTTGCGATGGGCGGCGGTACGGATGTAGCGAAAGCCTCTGCTGATATGGTGTTATTGGGCGATAAACTCGATAGATTACTTAAATCACGTACATTGGCGCTTAAAACGCGTAAGATAATCCGTGAGAACTTAGCGTGGTCATTGGGATATAACCTACTTATTCTTCCATTGGCTGTAGCAGGTTTGGTCGCTCCTTACATTGCCGTTGTTGGCATGTCTGCAAGCTCTATTATAGTTGTGTCTAACTCGTTAAGGCTTTTAAAAGAGCAAGGTAAATAATGGAAAGTTTATACATCCTCATTCCAATTGCGATCGTTCTTGTGTGTATCGCTGTCGGTATCTTTCTATGGGCAGTTAAGAGTGAACAGTTTGAAGACCTTGAACGCCAAGGGCATAACATTCTGTTTGATGAAGATAGCCATGTTAATGTTGATACCAAGCCGACTAAGGCTACTACAGCCTCGAGAGAGAGTGACAAGAAACAAAGCTCGACTGAAACACAATCTAACGTAGAAAAAAAGAATGATGGCGCCTGATTGGATTGGCGCTTTTGTTGTGGGATTGATCGGCGCAGGCCATTGCATGGGAATGTGTGGTGGTATTGCGTCGCTTCTGTCTATTGGCAACAGTAAACCTTCCCCTGTTATTCCCCTCCTTTATAATTTCGGACGACTGTTAAGCTATGCCGTAATTGGCGGCGTGATTGGCGGTGCAATTTCTTCAATTGGCCAGCTAAGCGATTTTAATGCCTTGCTTGGTTGGCTTCGGTTATTTGCTGCCGTCTTCATGATTATCTTAGGTTTGTACATCGGTAAATGGTGGTTTGGCTTGCTGTTCTTTGAAAAAGTCGGACAGAAGCTATGGCGTTACATATCTCCTGTAGGTAAATCATTTCTACCATTAAAGCACCCTAGCCATGCTTTACCATTTGGTTTCATCTGGGGCTGGCTTCCATGTGGCCTTGTTTACTCTATGCTGACTTGGGCAGCGGTATCGGGAAGTTGGTATAACGGAGCGGGTATCATGCTTGCCTTCGGTTTAGGGACGCTACCTGCCATGCTTACTGTTGGTATGGGCGCAAATTTCCTCAAGAAACTGCAACAAGCCGACTTATTTCGTCAACTAGGTGCAATTCTAATCCTTATTTACGGTTTTTATACTGGTTATATGGCACTGCAGCTCATTATTTATACCGTATAACCGTTCTTTAAATCCGGTTTTTTTACTACCCAACTGGATAAAGGAATGCTAAAATATTGACGTATATCAAATAGTGAAAGATTGTTATGATTTCTGAAAAGCCTGTGACGAAACGTGTTCAGTCTGGTGGCTGTGCAATCCACTGCCAGGATTGTAGTATTAGCCAGCTCTGTATCCCATTTACTTTGAATGAATCTGAACTCGATCAACTTGATCAGATCATTGAGAGAAAAAAGCCTATTCAAAAAGGCCAAGAGTTATTTAAAGCCGGTGACGAGCTTAAATCTCTGTATGCTATTCGCTCTGGAACGATCAAGAGTTACACGATTACCGAACAAGGTGATGAGCAGATTACGGCATTCCACCTAGCGGGCGACCTTGTTGGCTTCGATGCGATTACGGGTGACGAACACCCTAGCTTTGCACAAGCACTTGAAACTTCTATGGTATGTGAAATTCCATACGAGATCCTTGACGACTTATCAGGAAAAATGCCTAAATTGCGTCAGCAAATTATGCGTCTGATGAGTAACGAGATTAAAGGTGACCAAGAAATGATTCTGCTTCTTTCTAAAAAGAACGCGGAAGAGCGTCTTGCTGCATTCCTTTACAACCTTTCTACTCGCTTCTCTCAACGTGGCTTTAGCCCAAGAGAGTTCCGCTTAACAATGACTCGTGGCGATATTGGTAACTACCTTGGTTTGACTGTTGAAACCATCAGCCGTCTATTAGGTCGCTTCCAAAAAGCAGACATCTTAAGTGTTAAAGGTAAATACATCACTATCGAAGATCACGATGCTCTGATGGAACTTGCTGGCGTTTCAAAAGAATAGTTTAGATATCAATGATGTAGTTCAATAATGAGCTACATCATGTTTCTCCCCTAAAACCTCTTATATTTCTCTTAATCTCTCCATAACTACGCTACATTATTTATATGTTCGGTCTGAAAAGTAGGCTTAGTTATGAGTATCTATAACAAAATTTTAGTTGTCGCAGACATTAATCACGATGAGCAACCTGCTCTAGTTCGTGCTATCCAACTTGCAAAGAAAAGCACCTCAACAAGCCACATCACTTTCTTTTTGTCGATTTACGATTTCTCGTATGAGATGACATCAATGCTCTCTATTGATGAAAGAGACGCAATGCGCAAAGGCGTGATTCATCAACGCGAAATTTGGATGAATAAAGTCGCAGAACCTTACCTTGATGATTCTATTGAATTTAACGTTCAAGTGGTTTGGCATAACCGCCCTTACGAAGCGATCATTGCTGAGGTTTATAGTGGTGGGCATGAGATCTTAATTAAAGGTACGCGTAAGCACGATACCTTAGAGTCTGTGATTTTCACTCCTACAGACTGGCATCTATTGAGAAAGTGCCCTAGCCCAGTGCTCTTAGTTAAAAATGATTTCTGGCCTGATAATGCGAAGATTTTTGCTTCGGTACACGTCGGATCTGAAACAGAAGCTCATATTGAGTTGAACGATACAATGGTTGATAGATTGCTCGAGATTACGGGTCGTTTGGATGCTGAACCTTTCTTGGTGAATGCTTATCCTGTAACGCCAGCGAATATCACCATTGAGCTGCCAGAGTTCGACCCTACGTCTTACACTGACGCCGTTCGCGGTCATCATTTAACGGCAATGAAAGCTCTGCGTCAAAAGCATGGTATGTGTGAAGAGCAAACGGTCGTTGAGCAAGGTTTACCAGAAGATGTGATTCCACGAGTAGCGTCTGAAAATAGTGCCGCTATGGTGATCCTAGGAACCACAGGTCGTACTGGCTTGTCAGCTGTATTTATTGGTAATACTGCAGAGCACGTTATCGATAAGATTAATTGTGATGTTCTGGCTCTTAAACCGTCTGGTTATGTGAGCCCTCTCGATCCTAACCTTGCTAAAGGTTAAGCGGGTTAAGCGGGTTAAGCGGGTTAAAAGGGTTAAACGGATAGAAAGGCTAAATGCCCGAAAACGGTAATCCGAATATGTACTTCAATCTACATATTTAACTCATAAAAAAACGCCTCAAGCATTGCTTGAGGCGTTTTTATTTATCTGTACGTTATAGCAATTCTATGACGAATAAGGCTAAACGTTAGTGACGTCGATGTACAAAGACTCATCGATGTTTGACGACGAGATTTCAGCTTCTTCGAATTCGTATGCTTTGCGTTCTTCAGTACGGTCTAACGGTAAGTTAATGAAATCAAACAACTCACGGTCTGCCAATTGGCTTGGGCTCACATTCTGAATTGACTTGAACACCTTCTCAACACGGCCTGGAGTCTGTTTATCCCAATCAATTAGCATCGCTTTGATGTTTTGACGTTGTAGGTTTTCTTGAGAACCACACAGGTTACACGGAATGATTGGAAACTCTTTGTGCTCCGCGTATTTGATTAGGTCAGTTTCGCGACAGTAAGTCAGAGGACGGATTACAACGTTGCGACCATCGTCAGAACGAAGCTTAGGTGGCATAGCCTTAAGACGAGCACCGTGGAACATATTCAAGAACATAGTCTCAACAATGTCGTCTAGGTGGTGACCTAGAGCAATCTTCGTTGCGCCAATCTTTTCTGCAAACGAGTACAAAGTACCGCGACGTAGACGTGAACAAAGGCCACATGTCGTCTTACCTTCTGGCACTTTTTCTTTTACCACTGAGTACGTATCTTTATCTACGATGTAGTAAGGAATGTTCAGAGTTTCAAAGTACTCAGGAAGGATATGTTCAGGGAAACCGGGTTGTTTTTGGTCCAGGTTTACGGCAACAACATCAAATTTGATGGGTGCTGCTTCACGCAAACGTAGCAAAATGTCTAGCATCGCAAATGAATCTTTACCGCCACTAATGCACGCCATTACTACGTCATTCTCTTCGATCATGTTGTAGTCGACGATGGCATTCCCAACATTTCTTCTTAGAAGTTTCTGAAGCTTGTTGAATTCAAGTGTATCTTTTTTATTTTCGTTTTGGTTCATTGCGACTCTCACACCGTCGTGTTATCGACTGTAGATTGCTAGTGGGACTGTTTTAGGGCGTGGATTATACGGATTTTTATTTCAGGTTGAAACAGTAACGGTAGGATAAACAAGCTGAGCAGGAGAAAGATTCCGCCATATCATGCAATCTGTCCTCTAGTGGTGAGAAAACACGTCGTAATAAGAGGTAAGAATCAAAGGGCAAAGACTGTTGAGGTTTGTGATTTGGTAATTTCTAAGTTTAAAACTATAAACTAAACAGCCTGTTCAAAGGAGAACAGGCTGTTTAGTAAGATCTTAAGCTAAAGCGAAACAAAGAGCTTCAGATTGACCGTTATTGTGCTGGGATGTACGGCAAAACACGAACAGTGGCTTCTGGTAACGTGATGCTGTCACTTCCATTAAGCTCAGCTAGCGTGAATTTCGCACGCCCTTCTTCAATTGGGATTTGCTTACCGTTAGACAGAGCAATGTTGCCTTCAAGCTTATTATCAAACTCTAACGTTAAGCCTTGGATATCGGGTGTGAACCAACTAGAGAACATGCCGCTTACGTCTTCTAGCATCGCCTGCATCTGCGGTAACAGGCTTTCTAGCTGTGCAACTTCAACAGTTCCAGTCAAAGGTTCCTGAGTCATTACAACGAGCGAATACGCACACTCTTGTTCTTGTGTTTGTACAAAGATAAGAGGATTAGCTGAACGCAGGTTTTGATCGACAGGTAGAAGCAGTTCATTGGCTGGAGAGACTTTTAACTCTTCATAATGTTCTTCCTTCTCCATCCAAGCTTTGCTGATATGACAGGTTGTCTGAGCTTTTTGATCAACAAAGAATACCGCAATTTTGACATCATCGTGCCCTTCTTTGGTGTTGTTTTTAAGCTGTGTGTAGAGCTTGGAATATGTGAACATGTATTCCTGAGCTGAAGCCGGAAGAGAAACCCCAAGGCTGAATGAGGCTAATAGAGCGAGTACTGTCTTTTTCATTATTATAATCTTGTTGAAGTTGAGCGTTCATAATTAAAAAGAGCAGCCGTTAGCTGCTCTTTGTGTGATGCCGTTTGGATAATAACTTACTTTCGAGGTTAACCAAACTGAGACCAAATCGAGTTACTTTTTCCAGTATACCTCGTTGTGACGGATCATGGCTTGTAAATCAGTCACATAGTCTGAACCTCGCTCAGAATATTTTAGTAAGCCGTTGGTGAGCTCTGTCGCAGATGCCGTTGTTAGCAAATCGTCACCCTGTGCAGCCAGTTTTGCTCGAATCGCTCTTAAATCAGCATAAGCACGATTACGGTTGAGATTCATGAAGTAACGATGAACGGATTCTTGGCTTGAAGAGAATGTAGCCACTTCATGCGAACTACCTTCGTTACGTTGTAGCGGAACCAGACCACAACCTTTGGTGTAACACCAATGTCCAAAATAGTTGTTGGCTTTGGTTGCGAAGCGCGATGTCCCCCAAGCTGACTCATTAGCGGCTTGAGTCAATACAAGCGCCTCTGGCAGTACGTTCACGCGACTAAGCATTTCCGTAAGCCAAGCTTGATCCAACCCTGAAGATGGCACTGGCAAGCTGTATAACTTCCCTAGCCTTTTGGCGTACGACACATCCTCTGAATCAACATTCGTCATACCTGATTGAGAGATCTTGGTTAAAAATGCACGCTCTTTGGTAATTCGCTTGTTTTCGATGTTGATGCTGGGACGAAGGTAAGAGAAGAAGGTCTCTTTTTTCTCGTTCACATCTTCAATAGCAGCAAAATTTGGTCGATCTGAAGCCACGGTCAAATCACCAAACTCACTTGATGTATTTGAACTTTGGTCTGCTGAGCGTCGGCGCTCTTCTTCTTGATAAATGTACGGGCCAACCAGTGAGATTGAACCCACGATCGCCAGTGCCGTTACCTTTA
Organism: Vibrio bathopelagicus; assembly: GCF_014879975.1. NCBI lineage: Bacteria > Pseudomonadati > Pseudomonadota > Gammaproteobacteria > Vibrionales > Vibrionaceae > Vibrio > Vibrio bathopelagicus. The sequence goes on from NZ_CP062500.1 coordinate 1,764,758, forward strand.
GCGCAAGAGATTTACTTGCGCTGCTTTTGACGTTATTACGCATCGAACACCTGAGGGTTTTTGTTTTTGTTACCATCGTTACTGTTATTGTCGCCGCCATTGCTGCTGTCGTTATTATCGTCATCGTTATCTGGTCGATCTGACGCAATAACCTTTAACTTAATGCCAAACATTTCGCGGTAAAGAATGCCTTTCACGTGGAAGAAGAATGGTAGAACGAAGATCAAGCCAATGCCGTACATCATCGCAGCAACGATAAACATCAGCATCACCGCCAGGTAAATAGATGCAACGGTGAAGATTTTCTTGTTTACCGCTCGTAGTGAAAGCAACAGTGATTGCATTGGTGGAACTTTCTTATCACAAATCAATAGGATTGAATGGCTGAAAGCCAGTGAAAAGTAGATAGACAGAAACGGTAACAGCATTCCTGCGATACCTTGCAGCATCAAGCTGAACAAAGTCACCAAGATAACCGGTACGGTAAATTGTAGGCCTTTACTAATATGACGAGTCTTGGTGTGCAAACCGGCGGCGTGGCTCATTGCCATTAGGCTAATGCCCGCATAGATAGGTGCACTCACCACTTCATAGCTAAAGTTAGCAATGAAAATAGATTCAACGATCTGTGGCGTAAATGCCTCAGGGTCGATAACGGCATCTAAGATAACTGCTGGATCACCAAGCTGTAATTTCAATGCAATATAAAAGATAGCCAGTTGCACGAACATCAATGCAACGATCGCAGGAGAAAACGAAAGAAAGTGACTTACCGTATGTTTCCATGCTTCTTGGAATACAGCCGTTGCTTTGAGCTCATAATCGCCGGAAAGTGCACGGTCGATACTACCGCCCAAATTAAAATCTTTTTCGATGTCGTTGTTCATATTGATACCTAGGTGTGCTCAATTGCTTGAAGCCACCTAACTTATTGATAAAAAATTACCTTCATTATACTCATATGTCGGAGACAAACTAAAATATGAATCTGTAACAAGGCTTGCTTTTGCGTCTTAATGGTTAATAATTAGACACTTATTAAGGTGTAAACCCAATAAATAACAGTATGGTAAAGGATGTTTACTTTTACCTGCGAAATTTTTTGTCTTCGAATGGTAAAAAATGCTTTGAATTCACGTTTTTGGTGATTATCATGCGCGCCTTAAAAGTGTATAGCAACAGGTCTCAAATAGAACCAAGGTGGAGAAAAACAGACGTTGAACGCTAAAAAATCAGTAGGAAAGCCAGTCGTACAGTTAACTGGCATTAGTAAAAGTTTCGATGGTAAGGAAGTCATCGGCAATCTTGATCTAAACGTAAATCATGGTGAGTTTCTCACGATATTAGGCCCGTCCGGTTGTGGTAAAACCACGGTACTAAGAATGATTGCAGGGTTTGAAACGGCAGATAGTGGTGAAATACTATTAGCCCAACAGAATGTAACCCAAGTTCCTGCTGAACAAAGGCATGTTAACACTGTATTCCAAAGCTATGCCCTATTCCCACATATGACCGTTTTCGACAATGTGGCATTTGGTTTACGCATGCAGAAAGTGCCAAACACTGAGATTGAACCTCGTGTTATGGATGCTTTAAAAATGGTGCGCCTACAACAAATGGCACAACGAAAGCCACACCAGCTATCCGGTGGCCAACAACAACGTATCGCAATCGCTCGCGCTGTCGTTAATAAGCCTAAGGTTCTTTTGTTGGATGAGTCTCTATCTGCTCTTGATTACAAACTACGTAAACAGATGCAAATCGAGCTTAAACAACTGCAACGCCAACTTGGTATTACGTTTATCTTTGTAACACATGACCAAGAAGAAGCATTGTCCATGTCTGACCGTATTATTGTTATGCGTGATGGCGTGATTGAACAAGACGGAACACCAAGAGAAATCTACGAAGAGCCTAAGAACTTATTTGTTGCTCGTTTCATTGGTGAAATTAACGTATTCGAAGCGACAGCGAAATCTCGTCAAGACGAAAAGCGCATTGTTGCGACAATCGAAGGTGAAGAGTCAATTATCTATCACGATAAAGACGTAGCACCGGGCCAAAAACTGCAAGTACTACTTCGCCCTGAAGATCTTCGTATCGAAGAAATTAAAGAGTCGGATCAAAGCGGTATTGTCGGCCACATTGTTGAGCGAACCTACAAAGGCATGACATTAGATTCAGTCGTAGAACTTGAATCAGGTATGCGTGTCATGGTTAGCGAATTCTTCAACGAAGATGACCCTGATGTTGATCACTCACTGGGCCAAAAAGTTGCAGTAACTTGGGTTGAGAGCTGGGAAGTGGTGTTAGAAGATGAGCAAGAAGTTTAATTTACAAAACGCGATTGTTGCTTTAATCACAGGTTGGTTAGTGCTGTTCGTGATGATTCCAAACATCATGATCATCGGTACTAGCTTTCTAACTCGTGATGAAGCGAACTTGATCGAGATGACCTTCACTCTCGATAACTACTTGCGTTTGGCTGACCCGCTGTATTTTAAAGTGCTGATGCACTCTTTCTATATGGCGATTGTCGCAACCCTACTTTGTTTAATTATTGGTTACCCGTTCGCCTACATCGTAGCAAAAATGCCTGCGAAATGGCGTCCAATCATGTTGTTTCTAGTGATTGTGCCATTCTGGACAAACTCTTTGATTCGTACTTACGGATTAAAAGTGGTTCTGGGTACTCAAGGTGTGTTGAACAAGGGCTTGTTGGCGTTAGACATTATCGACAAGCCACTTCGTATCATGTATTCAGAAACGGCAGTAATGATCGGTTTAGTGTATATCCTACTCCCGTTCATGATTCTGCCGTTGTACTCAGCGATTGAAAAGCTAGACGATACTTATTTGGAAGCGGCTAAAGATTTAGGTGCGAACAAACTTCAAACGCTATTGAAGGTTGTTTTACCCCTAACAATGCCTGGCATTATCGGCGGTTGTTTATTAGTACTACTGCCAGCGTTAGGTATGTTCTACATCTCTGACCTATTAGGCGGAGCTAAGAATCTATTGATTGGTAACGTGATTAAGAGCCAGGTGCTCAACGCTCGAGACTGGCCGTTTGGTGCAGCGACGAGTATAGCACTGACCATGGCAATGGCTGTGATGCTGTATGCCTACTACCGTGCAGGCAAGTTATTGAATAAGAAAGTGGAGCTAGACTAATGGGTCGCACAGTTAAGTTCAGCTTTATGGCGTTGGTATACGCTTTTCTATACCTACCTATTATCGTATTGATTGCGAACTCATTTAATGCCAATAAATTCGGTATGAAATGGGGGGGCTTTACCACTAAGTGGTATGACGCGCTGATTAACAACGACAGCCTAATGCAGGCCGCGTGGCACTCGATCAACGTAGCGGTGTTCTCTGCAACTGCCGCAACGATTGTCGGGAGCCTGACTGCCGTTGCCCTATTCCGTTACCAATTTAAAGGTAAAGGCATCGTCAATGGAATGTTGTTCATCGTGATGATGTCACCAGATATCGTAATGGCAATTTCGCTTCTTGCGCTATTCTTGGTAATGGGTGTGCAACTTGGGTTCTTTACCCTACTTGCAGCGCACATTACTTTCTGTCTGCCGTTCGTTGTTGTCACGGTTTACAGTCGCTTGAATGGCTTTGATGTGAAGATGTTAGAAGCCGCAAAAGATTTAGGTGCGAGTGAATGGACGATTCTAAAACAGATCATCTTGCCTCTTGCTAAGCCAGCGGTTGCTGCGGGTTGGTTATTGAGCTTCACTCTGTCTTTGGACGATGTGATCATCAGCTCTTTCGTAACAGGCCCAACCTATGAAATCTTGCCACTGAAGATTTACTCGATGGTTAAAGTCGGTATCTCTCCAGAGGTCAACGCCCTAGCAACAGTGATGTTAGTGGTGTCGTTAATACTGGTGATTATTTCTCAGTTGTTAGCGAGAGAGAAAATCAAGTAAGTCTCCTACTTTCTACTGAGGCTGACTTGATAAGAAGTTAAGATACTTCAAGTTTAACAAAAGTGTTATTCATAAACAGAATGGTAAATTGCCATTCTGTTTTTCTATCTAGTGCCTTCGGGCAACGTTTAGTTTGGAGCTAACGTCAATGAAAAAATGGGCTACTCTATTAGCTGGTAGTGCATGTGCGCTTTCAATGTTATCTGCACCATCGTTTGCAAAAGATAACAAAGAATTGGTATTCATGAACTGGGGACCTTACATCAATAGTGAGATCTTAGAACAGTTCACGGATGAAACTGGCATCAAAGTGATTTACTCGACTTACGAATCGAACGAAACTTTGTACGCGAAATTGAAAACGCACAATAAAGGTTACGACCTTGTGGTTCCTTCAACCTACTTCGTGTCTAAAATGCGTGACGAAGGCATGCTTCAAAAGATCGACAAAACCAAGCTAAACAATTTTGCGAATCTAGATACAAACTACCTAGATAAGCCATATGATCCGAACAACGACTACTCTATTCCACATGTTGTCGCTATTACGGGCCTTGCAGTTAACACAGATATGTACGATCCAGAAGATTTCCAAAGCTGGGCTGACTTATGGAAGCCTGAGCTTGAAGGTCAGCTGATGATGATGGACGACACGCGTGAAGTGTTCCACATCGCACTGCGTAAGTTAGGTTACTCAGGTAACACAACCAATGAGAAAGAAATAGACGAAGCCTACGCTGAACTGCGTAAGCTGATGCCGAACGTTCTTGTGTTTAACTCAGACAATCCTGGCGCGCCATACATGTCTGGTGAAGTCGGTCTTGGTATGCTTTGGAACGGTTCTGCTGCGGCAGCGCAAAATGAAGGTCTGCCAATTAAACTGGTTTTCCCTAAAGAAGGCGGCATCGGTTGGGTTGATAACTTTGCTATCAGTTCTGGCGCAGTAAACGTAGAAGCAGCTCATAAGATGATCGACTTTCTACTTCGCCCAGAAATAGCAGAGCAAATCTCTCGCGACACTGGTTACCTAACGGCAGTTAAAGCGTCTAATGAGAAGTTCAAAGACAGTCCTGCTCTGTTCCCATCGCAAGAAGACCTTGACCGTGTTGAATGGCAAGCTGCGGTTGGTGATAAGACTGTGAAGTATGAAGATTACTTCATGAAGCTTAAAGCGGGTCAGTAAGCGAGTTCGTTATCTAATTGCTCTGGTCAACAGGCGCTAATAAGTAACTGGTTTACTTAACAACCCTAGTTAGATAATAAACACGTTAAAAATAAGAATATCAATGAATAGGCAGCTTAGGCTGCCTATTTTGTTATATCACTGCTATAATCTAGCGCGATTTTTAGAAATCCATTTACTTTGGGTTCACTACCCAGCTCCAAATCAAACAAATGAACGGAACAGTAATGAAAAAAACACTGTATACCGGCGCATTGTGTGCTGCTACTTTACTTTCTACACCCTCTTTCGCAGCTGACCAAGAACTGTATTTTTACAACTGGTCTGAATATATTCCAAATGAAGTACTAGAAGACTTCACAGAAGAAACTGGCATTAAAGTCTATTACTCAACTTATGAGTCTAACGAAAGCATGTACGCTAAGTTAAAAACTCAAGGTACGGGTTACGACTTAGTGGTTCCTTCTACTTACTTCGTTTCTAAGATGCGTAAAGAAGGCATGCTTCAAGAGCTTGATAAAACTAAGCTAAGCCACTTTGCAGATTTGGATCCAAATTACTTAGATAAGCCATTTGACCCAAACAACAATTACTCGATCCCATACATCTGGGGCGCAACGGGTATTGGTATCAACTCAGATATGCTAGACAAGTCTTCAGTTAAAAACTGGGGCGATCTGTGGGATACACAGTGGGAAGGTCAACTGATGATGATGGATGACTCTCGTGAGGTTTTCCATATCGCACTGTCTAAACTGGGTTACTCTCCAAACACAACGAACCCTGAAGAGATCAAAGAAGCATACGAAGAACTTCGTAAGCTAATGCCAAACGTATTGGTATTTAACTCAGATTTCCCAGCGAACCCTTACCTAGCGGGTGAAGTGTCTCTTGGTATGCTTTGGAATGGCTCTGCTTACATGGCTCGCCAAGAAGGCGCAACGATTGACATCATCTGGCCAGAGAAAGGCGCTATCTTCTGGATGGACAGCCTAGCGATTCCAGCAGGCGCTAAGAACACTGAAGCGGCACATAAGATGATCGACTTCCTTCTTCGCCCTGAAAACGCAGCTAAGATTGCTCTAGAGATCGGTTACCCGACGCCAGTTAAAACGGCTTACCCTCTTCTTCCTAAAGAATTTGCTGAAGATAAGAACGTTTTCCCACCACAATCAGTGATGGATAACGGCGTTTGGCAGGATGAAGTTGGCGAAGCGAGCGTTATTTATGACGAGTACTTCCAAAAACTTAAAGTAAACAACTAGATTGTTACCGACAGGTTAATAAAGCGGCGTAAGCCGCTTTATTTTTATCTATACTTTATATAGGATGGCATTAAACGACATGGAGTGCGTTATAGTATGCCGGCGAACCCGATATTATTGGTTGTGACTCTGATGCTTCTTGCGTCTTTCTTGATGCTCGGTCTGAGTTCATTCATCCACATAGACTCTAATTACGACTTGTTTTTCGAAACAAACACCCTCGTGATTACTATGTACATCTACTACGTTGCTCGTCATGCCATTCGCCCTCATAAAATCCTCCGCTGTGGGGCTCTACTGCTTATTTTCAACCTATTTTATGATGTGACCACAGAACTCAAACATCTCGATGAATGGGCAGACAGAAACGAACTACTCGACACCTTTCTTGAAGATGGCTTATTGCAAATAGCTTTCCTACTTATTGCCTACGGCATTACTGAGCTGACAACTCAATTAAAAGATCAAAGCAAGCAAGATGAACTAACCGGTTTGTATAACCGTAAGAAATTCGATGCGATCAAATTGAAAGAATTCGAACTTATCTATTTCGATTTGGACGGTTTAAAAACGGTGAATGACCGTAAAGGCCATAAAGTCGGAGACCTAATGATCGTTCGCTTCTCTCAGGCTTTAAGCCAAGCGGTATTAGAAGATGAAATGGTGTTTCGTGTTGGCGGCGATGAGTTTGTCGCAACGGCGCAGCTGGGTCGTGGTGGTGAGTTCGTCAGCCAAGTTAACAACCTACTACACGGTGAAAACATCTCCTTTTCTTACGGCATCGAAGTCACTTGCCAAGAGGACTTTCAACAGGCGCTTGATAAGTCAGATAAGGCGATGTACGAAATGAAAAAAGCACAGCGTTCCGTTTAGGCTAGCTCTTAATCTTCAGTGATTTGAGGTTTTAAGAGGCCGTTATTTGCTTTACGCACAAACTCTTTATGAACAAAAAAAGCAAACACCCATCTGACTTGCGTGGTTGCAGTCGGACACGTATCTGCCTTCTTAGCTAGACGTAATAAATACTCTGTAACTGCTATTACCTAAGCAATAACTGCTATAACGAGTTTAAGCGGTTAAAGAACCTTTCTCTACAGACAACAGCTCACCGACTAATTTCGGCACTTCGATACTGGCTTTACCGTAGCGTTTCTCTTCAAATTCGCTCTCAACCGCACTAGGTTCGAGGTTGATTTCAATCGTATGTGCGCCATGCATTCTAGCGTCATGTACAAAACCTGCCGCTGGATAAACCACACCTGACGTACCGATCGAGATGAACAAATCCGCTTCTTCTAACGCTGAATAGATGTCGCCCATTCTTAGTGGCATTTCGCCAAACCAAACAATATGAGGACGCATTTGAGCGGGGATTTGGCAGCAATGACAAAGCTCACCGGTTTCGATATTGTCTTTATGTTCGATAACCTGATTGGATTCGCTGCATCGCGCTTTTAATAGTTCGCCATGCATGTGGATGATATTGCTGCTACCGCCGCGCTCATGCAGATTGTCGATGTTTTGAGTGATGATTGTTACTTTGCCATCTAGCTTGTCTTCAAGCTCTCCTAGCGCCTTATGGGCTGAATTTGGCAGGATGCTTTCGCTTTGTAAGCCATGACGACGTTTATTGTAGAATTCTTGTACCAAATCTGGATCTTTTGCAAAACCCTCAGGTGTCGCGACATCTTCGATTTTATGGTTTTCCCATAATCCGTCTTGTGCTCGAAATGTTTGTATCCCCGACTCCGCTGAGATTCCGGCACCAGTAAGAATTACGATATTTCTGTATGGGAAATGCATATAACGTCCTTTTAGATATGTCACTTTGTAACAGCTTAGCACTGTTCAAATTCCAACAATAGTTTTAGGGATTAGACCATAGTCTTAGCCAACTGAATTCATTGGTTATTTGTGACATAACTCGCTCGATATCGGCGGGTTAAGAATGAATAGGCACAAAAAAGCGACCGAAGCCGCTTATTGTTTATTAAATCAATGTTTATAAAGCAAATGTTTGTTAGGTAACGTCGCTCAAACCGTTGACGCGATTTATTTTTAAATAACGAATTGACTAGTCTTCATTGATGGATGAGATCTTGTGGATAGCAAGGTCAGCACCGTTGAACTCGTCTTCTTCACTTAAACGTAGGCCTGTTAGTTTGCTCAACACACCATAAACAATGAGTGCGCCAACTAGAGCCACAGTGATACCCGCCAAAGTACCGACAACCTGAGCAGCAAAGCTCACGCCCCCTAACCCCCAGAATGCTTGTTGACCGAAGATACCCGCTGCAATGCCACCCCAAGCGCCACACACGCCGTGTAGAGGCCACACACCAAGTACATCATCAATCTGTGTTTTGTTTTGCATGTACGTGAACAAGTAAACAAACAGTGCGCCTGCCACGCCGCCAGTAACCAAAGCGCCAAGAGGATGCATCAAGTCTGAACCTGCACATATTGCCACGAGACCAGCCAAAGGACCGTTGTGAATGAAGCCTGGGTCATTTTTACCTGCGACTAAAGCCGCTAGAATACCGCCGACCATTGCCATTAATGAATTCATCGCAACTAGGCCGCTGATGCCATTGATAGCTTGAGCAGACATCACGTTGAAGCCAAACCAACCAACACATAAGATCCACGAACCAAGCGCTAAGAAAGGAATGTTAGATGGCGCGAAGTTAGTGTGTTTGCCAGCACGGATACGGCCTTTACGCATGCCGAGGAAGTAAACTGCAACCAATGCAATCCAACCGCCAACGCCGTGAACGACAACAGAGCCCGCGAAGTCATGGAATCCGTAACCAAATTGGCCTTCTAGCCACGCTTGGAAGCCAAAGTTACCGTTCCAAATGATGCCTTCAAAAAATGGGTAGATGAAACCAACGGTAAACAGTGTCGCAATCAAAATTGGATAGAAACGTGCACGTTCTGCGATACCACCAGAAACAATCGCAGGGATTGCTGCTGCAAAAGTCATTAGGAAAAAGAACTTCACCAACTCATATCCATTGCCTTGCGATAACGTTTCAGCGTCAGCAAAAAAATGAGCCCCGTAAGCGACCCAGTAACCGATAAAGAAGTAAGCAATGGCGGAGACACCAAAATCCGAGAGGATCTTAACCAGCGCATTGACTTGGTTCTTCTTTCGAACGGTACCGACTTCGAGAAAAGCAAAGCCCGCATGCATCAGGAAGACCATGATCGCGCCGAGTAATAGGAATAAAGTATCTGAACTTTGGGTAAGGGTTTGTACTGCACTATGAACTTGAGTCACCGTTTCACTCATTAAAGCATTCTCCTTCGCTTTATCTGATTTGCACTGATATCGTGCGATTCAATGTTGTAATTAATTAAAGACTCAACAGTGAACGCAAGATGTGTTCCAAGTGTGCGGCGCAATTTTCGTGCAACAGATTTCAAATTTAACCACTTGATTAATAAGTGATAAATATTTTTATGCACTTTTATGGATCTTGAAAATTGAAAAAATCATAACGACAATTGCACCAAATAAGGGAGTTGCACCATATTGAAGCGGTCAATGAATGGCTTAAAAAGTAGAGGTTGGCTCGGTATGTTTACCGTTGCTAAATGCCTAAAAACAAAAAGCCCAGTGAAATAATCACTGGGCTTTGCTTTTGAGCTTTAGCTAACGCACTAGCGTTACAGGTTCGGTCCTGTCGACGGGTTTTGCGGTAGATTTTGACTTAAACGTTGCATGCCTTGATACATACGGATAAACCAAACCACAATCGCAACACCACCAAACAACATGCCTACGTATGGAATGTAGTAAGCGATGTCATCAATAATATGGTTTTGATACCAGTAGTCGTTCACACCGATTAACACGCCATTAGACGTCGCTACTGTAACAATCAGCACGACAAAGAACGTCAGGTTCAAGAAGAACGAGCGAATCAAGCCGTAGTAATGGGTGTCCACTACTTCGCCATCTTCGCCTTTATCTAAACGATAACCAGCGTAGATAATCGCAATCACACCAGAGATAAGACAAGTAAATGGTGTAAAGCAGCTTAGGATGTAAGCAACCCAAATACCTTTATGAGGTTTGTTCATTCTTATTCGCCCCTTCACTCTTCTCTGTTGCCACGTTAGTGTTTTGTTCAACACTGTCTTTCTCTTGTTCCATCACTTCGTTGTACCAAAGGTCATGGTGTTCTTTCGCCCAGGTCTCATCAACTTCACCGGTTACCATGCCTTCTAATGCGCCTTCCATACCGAACAGGCCTATATAGATGTGGAACACGAAACCACAGATAAGGATCAGAGCAGCCAACATGTGGACTAGGTTTGAAAGCTCCATATCTCGGCGCGTTTGACCGAAGATTGGGAAGTCCAATACCAAACCACTGATTGCAGCTACACTACCCATTACGATAAGTAGCCAGAACAGCGCTTTTTCACCCGCATTCGAAAACTCTGCAGATGGATGAGAACCTTTATGTTTCCCTACCATGCCGCCCAGTTTCAAGAACCACTGAATATCGACTTTCTTGAAGATTGACTTGCGCCACCACTTGATAAGCACTGCCATCAATAGCACGTAGAAAATCGGGCCAATGTAGTTGTGGTATTGCTTTGCCAATAGAACGATGAAGCCCCATAAATCGGTTGGGATATAAGGTTTCAAAAAGTGTTTACCGTAAACCAACATCAAACCACTGAAAGCCAGTGTTAAGAAGGTAAACGCCATACTCCAGTGCAATGCGCGGTCAAGTCGGGACCAACGTTTGATCTTACGTCCCGTTCTTGGTGCGCTCAGCATTAGCGGGCCAATCACAACGTACATCAAGGTCACAAAAGCAATACTACCGAAAATAGCGACTGCACCCGCTGGTGACATCCACTTCTCTTTCAATATGTACCACGTTTGACCTGGAGTACTGATCAACACACCGTGCTCAGCCGATTGAGATGTGGTGTAACCTTCCTCACCGTTTCTTACTTGACGCCAAAAATCAGCGCCAGCAAGTTGCGTGATTTCTCTTTCAGCAGAGCTCGATTGAGTTTGTGATGAGTTCGTCTCAGATGCATGACTCAAAGGAGACAGCATTGTTAGTGCTGCCAATATTGGCAGCACAACAAGGAAGAGACGCTTAAACATTGTAAGCATATGTCTCTCCTAACTAGCTCTTCATCGCATCGTAAGAAAGGTCGTTGCCGTCTGTCCAACCGGCACCTTTCGCACCGCGTTCTACAACACGCTGACGGAAGATATCAGAGACTTGCTCAGCATCACCTGCAAGTAGCGCTTTTGTCGAACAAAGCGAAGCACACATTGGTAGCTTGCCTTCAGCAATACGGTTAGCACCGTACTTCTGACGCTCTTCAACAGAACCTGGCTCTGTTTCAGGGCCGCCAGCACAGAAGGTACATTTGTCCATCTTACCGCGCTCACCAAATGCTTCCTGTTTAGGGAATTGAGGTGCACCAAACGGACAAGCAAACAAACAGTAACCACAACCGATACATAGATCTTTATTGTGAAGTACGATGCCGTCTTCTGTATGTTCGAAACAGTCTGCTGGGCAAACTGCCATACAAGGCGCATCAGTACAGTGCATACATGCAACTGAGATAGAGTTTTCACCCGGTTCGCCATCGTTCAGTGTCACAACGCGGCGACGTTGAATACCCCATTCCAGAGCATCATCATTTTCGTTCTTACATGCAGTGACACAACCGTTACATTCGATACAACGTTTGGTGTCACAAAGAAATTTCATTCTAGCCATTTTAAGACTCCTTACGCTTTACGAATATTACAAAGGGTTACTTTCGTTTCCTGCATCAACGTGACAGGGTCGTAACCGTATGTGGTTGCTGTATTGGCTGCTTCACCAATAACGTAAGGATCAGTGCCTTCAGGGTACTTAGAACGCAAATCTTCGCCTTGGAACTTACCACCGAAGTGGAACGGCAAGAACGCTAAACCCGGTTTAACACGACGAGTCACCATCGCTTTCACCTTGATGCGGCCTTTCTCTGCACCTTCAACCCAAACATCATCACCATCTTTAAAGCCGATGTCGTTCGCGTCTTTAGGGTTCACTTCAACGAACATCTCTTGTTGAAGTTCGGCTAGCCATGGGTTTGAACGTGTCTCTTCACCACCACCTTCGTACTCAACTAAGCGGCCTGAAGTAAGAACGATTGGGTATTCCTCTGATTTATCTTGGTCTTGAATCGACTTGTATAGCGTAGGAACACGGAAGATAGCTTCTTTATCATCCCACGTTGGGTAGTCCGCAACTAGGTCGCGACGTGGTGTGTAAAGCGGCTCGCGGTGCAGTGGTACGCGGTCTGGGAATGTCCAAACAATCGCACGTGCTTTTGCGTTACCAAAAGGAATACAACCGTGCTTGATTGCCACGCGTTGAATACCGCCAGAAACGTCAGTCTTCCAGTTTTTACCTTCAGCAGAGGCTTTTTCTTCTGCTGTTAGGTCATCCCACCAACCAAGTTGTTTCAGTAGCTTGTCACTGAACTCTGGGTAACCATCTTTGATTTCGCTGCCTTTCGAATAGCTGTCTTCAGCCAGTAAGCTTTGGCCTTCAAATTCCACACCGAAACGAGTACGGAAGTTACCGCCGCCCTGTGCAACAGGCTTCGACGTATCGTAAAGGATATGCGTACCTGGGTGCTTCATCTCTGGCGTACCCCAACATGGCCAAGGAAGACCATAAGTCTCGCCATTTGCAGGCCCGCCTTCTGCTTCCAGAGACGTTTTGTGGAATGTGTGCCAGTTTTGTTGGTGCTCTTTCAAACGCTCAGGGCTTTGACCTGTGTAACCGATCGTCCACATACCCTTGTTGAATTCACGAGTGATGTCTTCGATAAGCGGTTGGTTGTTCTCAACACGGATGTTTTTGAACAGCTGTTCAGAGAATCCAAGCTTCTTAGAAAGAAGGTACATGATTTCGTGGTCAGGTTTAGATTCGAACAGAGGATCAACCACTTTGTCACGCCACTGTAGAGAACGGTTTGATGCCGTTACACTACCGTAGGTTTCAAATTGAGTTGTTGCTGGAAGCAGGTAAACGCCGTCAGTACGATCGTTCATTACTGCTGCAACGGTTGGGTATGGGTCAACAATAACCATCATATCCAGCTTCTGCATCGCCTTTTTCATCTCTGGACCACGAGTCTGAGAGTTCACCGCGTGACCCCAGTAGAACATGGCACGGATGTTTTCGCGTTGACGAATCTTGTCTTTGTCTTCAAGTACGCCATCAACCCAACGAGATACAGGAATACCTGCACTGTTCATTGGTTTTTGACCGCCGTATGCGTTGTCGTCGAAACGTCCCTTCACCCAATCAAAGTCGATGTCCCAAACTTTAGACCAGTGACGCCAAGAACCTTCAGATAGGCCGTAGTAACCTGGTAGTGTGTCTGACAATACGCCAAGGTCAGTTGCGCCTTGTACGTTATCGTGACCACGGAAAATGTTTGCACCACCGCCTGATTTACCGATGTTACCCAGCGCAAGCTCAAGTACACAGTAAGCACGTGTGTTGTTGTTACCAGTAGTATGTTGAGTACCACCCATACACCAAACGATACAACCTGGGCGGTTTTCAGAAAGTAGTTTCGCAGTGTGGTAAACGTCTTCTTCACTAACGCCAGTTACACGCTCAACCTCTGCAGGACTCCACTTTGCGACTTCTTCACGGATCTCGTCCATGCCGAATACACGTTGGCGGATGAATTCTTTGTCTTCCCATTTATTAGCAAAGACATGCCATAATACACCCCAGATAAACGCAACGTCTGAACCTGGGCGAAGAGATACGTAGTGATCAGATTTCGCAGCGGTACGCGTACGACGAGGATCCGCAACAACGATCTTACAGTTGTTTTTCTCTTTCGCGATTAAGATGTGTTGCATCGCAACTGGGTGAGCTTCTGCTGGGTTTGAGCCAATGAATAGCATCGACTTACAGTTGTGCATGTCATTGAACGAGTTTGTCATCGCACCGTAACCCCAAGTGTTTGCAACACCGGCTACTGTAGTTGAGTGACAAATACGCGCTTGGTGGTCAACGTTGTTGGTTCCCCAAAGCGACGCCATTTTACGAAATGCGTAAGCTTGCTCGTTACTGTGTTTCGCACTACCCAAGAAGTAAACCGAATCAGGGCCAGACTCTTTACGAAGTTCTAGCGCTTTGTTGCCGATTTCTTCAATCGCTTGTTCCCAAGAAAGCTTCTTCCACTTACCGCCTTCCAATTTCATTGGGTACTTAAGACGACGTTCACCGTGGCCATGCTCACGCAGTGCAGCACCTTTTGCACAGTGTCCACCAGCGTTGAATGGGTGATCGAAAGCAGGCTCTTGACCCGTCCACACGCCATTTTGAACTTCAGCGTAGATACCACAACCCACAGAACAGTGAGAACAGATAGTACGTTTTACTTCTGTTTTCGCTTCTGGGTCGACTGATTTAGCCTGTGCTTTCTTCATCATGCCCGGTGCGAATAGACTTGCGCCTACAACCGCGCCACCAGCAGCAAGTGAAGTGTTTTTCATGAAGGCGCGACGAGACACACCTAGCTGATTGGTTTCTTTGCTCACACTATCGGAGCGTTTGACAAGTTTCATCCGTTATCTCCTAAAGTGTGTCGTAGTAATCGCGAATATGTTGCGTTTCGCGATAGCCTGTCTTCTTCACGTCTTTTTCAGGCATTTCAACAGTTTCTGAAGCGGTTGCCACTTTGGTTGTTCCAGCGACAACGGCACCAGCAACGGCTGCAGTCGTTAAACCTTTGAGTAAGTCTCTACGGCTTGTATCTATTTCTTTATTATCTTTCATCATTGCTTCCTTACCTTGCGGTAGATCTTTTTGGAGGCTTCATGCCCCTCTATCGATATAATCGCGTACTGCTCGATTACTCGTAATCAGTGACGTTTTTCACATCAATCTTTAATTTGTGTTTACTGCTTTTTGTATTCACGCTGAAACGCACTTGTTCCAACGTTAAGAATGCTTCACATAGCTGAGCTGCAGATTTGTAGAAGTTCGCGCTTCCCGCCCCTTCAAGCTGACGCGTGAAAGAGTTGAACCAAGGGCCAAGGTGTTTATTGAATACCGCTTGTTGAAGCGCCTCTTCTTCACCCGTTAGCATTGCCATCACTTCACACAGCGCTGCGATATGATCTTCTGGCTCTTTCACTTGATCATCACGCTCAATGCCTAAAAGCTCTAAGTCATGACGAATTTCAGCCAATGGCTTTTCCATCATGGCGCCAGTGCGATGCCAAGAACCAAATGGAACGACCTCTCCACGACCAATGCCGATGAACAAGTCTTGATATTCATCTTCTAGTGCTTCGCGATTTGATTCAGTTGCTGCTTGTTGAATCGCAACCCAAGCCTTTTGCATGGCACTTTCTGATGCTTCAATGTCTAGCGTCTTTAGAAAGTTGATCACCTCTTCAGAAGGTGCGCTACGAAACAATGCAGAAAGAACCAAATAGATTTCAGTTCTTAGTGTCTGTTCTTGTTCTAAATGAGTATCCAAGGCCAACTCCTAGTATTTCAATTGTTTCAATGGGTCTTGAGCCATTGAATCGAACATGTCCACGACACGACAGTCTTCACACATCGCAATACGATTAATTGCTGTCTCATCTGAGAAATGAGAGTGACCACGTAACTTGTTCTGTAGCATGTCAATCATAGACTGAGGTGCGAATGGTTTATGACAACGTAAACATTCCGCGGCTTTCTCTTCATGAATCACAACCGCTTGTTGACGTTCTTCTTTCACCCAATTCATACGAGGTGTCAGAGTGAGAACATTCTCAGGACATGCCTTTTCACACAGACCACATTGAATACAGTCTTGTTCGACAAACTTAAGTGATGGAGAAGCACCATCGGTATGCAGAGCACGTGTTGGACACACAGCCACACAACTCATACACAAAGTACAATCTTTGCTTTCACACGAAACCGTGCCGTATGGCGCATTTGAAGGAAGCTCAACAATGTTCTCAACTGGAATACGAGACGAAGACATCGCATCAAGTGCAGTAAACAAGCGTTGACGCTTATTGCCTTGGAGATCGCCAAGTGCAAGGTCGAACGAGTCAACACATAGTGTTGGAGGACCTTCACGTAGAGATTCTAAGTACAGAATGTCGATGGTTTCTTTCGGAATACCGATTTGGTCTAGTAGCTCTTGAGCGATCCCTACTTCATTATTCAGAACACGAATGATCGTTTCTGGCATAAAGCGAGATGCAGCAAACAGAACCTGAGTCGCACCATTTACTAGCGCTGCAAACCAAGTATCGATACCAATCGAAGGCAGTTCTTCCACAACAATCGGAATCACGTTATCCGGCAGTGCTTTGAGCGCCATCACATTGTAGGTTTCATGACGTGAGCTACAGATAAGCACTATAGGATCCAGACCGCCCGCTTGCTCATAGTTAGCTAGCGTACGTTCAATGAACTTTTGAGTATCGTCAGGGTTTGGAAGTGCATAGGTAATGGCTTCAGTAGGACAGCTCGTTGCACAAGTTCCCACGCCTTGACATAGGTAAGGATTAATCTCGATCTTGTGACCCGTTTTGTCTGAGCCTTCACTTGACAGTGCGCCAGCAGGACAAGCATCAACACAACGCTCACAACCTTTAACGCCACGAGAACTGTGCGCACATAGGTCGGTGTCCAAACGGAAGAATTTTGGCTTATCAAACGTGCCCATTAACGTTGGAATCTCTTCTAACGCTTCAGCCAGTTTTGGATAGCCGCGCCCTACTGGGTAATAACCAGGAACAGGCACTTCTTCTGCCATACAGCTACTTAGGCATAAATCCAAAACCACATCAAAGCAGTCATGATTAATTGCCACTTTCGCTAGGTTGTTGGTTAGGCCTTTGCTTTCGATAAGAACTTCGAACGTACCAAGGAAACCAGAAACTTGAACTGCGTTCGCATAGTAAAGCTCTGACTCAGTATTTGTCGCTTTCACACCGTCGGTTGAAAGCAGTGTCAGGCTTGTTAACTGAGGCAATTGCGCCGCAGCACTTTCGATGATCGCAGTTGGACCAATAATTAGCGTATTACCACCGCTTTCATAACTGACTGTCGGTGGAATTAGGTTTGTTAACTCAACTGTATTTTCAAATGCATACAGCCTTGCTTTAGCGTTATTTGAAGTTGCTTGTTCTAATAATTGTTTAAGCATTGCTCAGTTCCATCTTTGGACATGGATAATCTGTTCAACCTTCATTGTAGTAAGCGATAGAGAACTTGCTGAGTAATCGGTTAACAACTAATGGCTTCGTTAGCTATTCACTATCCAGTCAACTCTAAATCAGGCTATCTACAAAAAAGTCGATAATGACGATATTTAGCAAATGCCATGCCAATTTAATAATTCATTATTTTCAAGGAATTAGCGTAATTTGTAGTTTGTTAAGCTTATGAAAAAGCCGCTTGGGACATTTTGTCGCAAGCGGCTCATTGAGTGTTTAGTCAAAATGTACCTATTCTTTGTGTGGTATATTTTGTCCCACCTCTTTTAGGTCATCTTCGATAGTCACAGTATCATTATCGCTGGGGACTGTGTTTTTATACAGTTCTTTTTCTTCCTCGACAATTTCGTCACTTTCGCTAAGTTCTGATTCGCTCTTTTCCGCTTCATTAATAGAGTCATAAACCTCACCAGTTACAATTTCGTCTTCATTATCAGTAACTTGCTCAGTGGTGTTTGGTGTTTCTTCTTCTGTCTTGTCTTTTACCCAATCACGCAATGTTTCTGCGACGCCTTCAGAAAGAGACTTCAAATTACTGTAATCATCGTCATAATCGTCTAAACCATCACGGACGTTAAACTCTTCTGAGAGAAATAATTTACGTAATGCGGCCTTTTTTACGCTTTCTGAAGCCTCTGACACCAATAATTGAGCAACAGATAGGTCTTCAGAGGCTTCTGATACCGTATCTTGGGAGTCAACAGCATGAACTTCTTCATCGCTTTCTAAAGCGTCAGTTTCTAAAGACTGAGGCGCTTCTGCCACAGCAGCGGATGAAAGATCAGTAGACGAAATCTCAGAAGATGAAGAATCGGAGGAAGTAAGTTCTGCATCCTCCAATGTTTGTTCATCTTCAAAAGGCTCGTCAGTGGATTCATCAAGCTTTCGTTGAGACCAACGGCTAAAAAAGTTAGTTGCCATTAGATCTACCCGCACCTTTACGTTTCTTACGTCTCGCTTCCAATAGCTCGCCATGACGGCCAATAAAGGCTTCCATCCAAGCCTGTACGGGCAAAGGAATGTCGTATGACAGAACTTGATTGTCTCCGTCCATATACTGCCCTGCAACGGACTGAGAAGCTGTCAGCAATTGAATGACGGGCTTAACACCTGAATCAACGTTATCCATCACTAAGAACAGTTTGGGTTGTTGGGAGCTTAAATTGAAACGGTAGTCAGTACGCTCGTCTTTGTGTAACTGAAGCAAACAAACGTCTTGGGCGTCATCTTCTGGTGACAGTTCAAACCCCGTTAATTCCCATTGAGTGGTTACCCAGATACCTGTTTTGATCTCTTTCTCTATTCTTTGGACACCTATTGGCCAAGCTGCTTCTGTTTTTTCATAGTGTTCTTTGAATTCTTTTATCTCAGACATACTTCACCCAATTGATTTTCTTTGGTCTGAATGTGCTTAGGACATTTTGTACTTAGCTCAATCATATAAGCGCTATAAAGCAATAAACACGCCAATACACGTTAACTTTTACCATCTTACATAATGGCTTTCGTTATTGAGTCGTATCTATAACGGTAGTCGATACACGTAAATTCAGACAACTCCACTCGGTGAACTCTCATATTTTGCGCTATTTTAATCGAATGCTTCATGTTTTCCTGAATACCCGTTATTTTGGAATAAGATTTGCTTTAAGCATGAGTTAAAGAATCGATTAACAAGATCGGCGTTAGACCCTCTTGTTACAACCCTATCTCATTAAGTAGGAAGTGATTGTGGTAAAACCAAACATAATAAAAACTAGCGAAAACCCACTTCAAACAATCGAAGTTGAAGTGTTTGATGAATATGGTGAGAAGCTAACCAAACAGATCGCTTGCGAACGCCCTCTTACCGTAATGTTGAACTGGAAAGAAATCGTAACCCTAATGACGCTCGGCTCACGCCCTGAATCTTTAGTCTTGGGTTATTTGAAGAACCAGAGCTTCCTTTCTGATCCTGAAGCGGTTGAATCTATCATCATCGATTGGGAAACCAGCTCTGCAGCGGTTATCACCAAAGAAGATACGAGCCAACTTGAGCAAGCGCTTAAGAAGAAGACAGTAACGTCTGGCTGTGGTCAGGGCACCATGTTTGGTAACGTAATGAAGCAGTTGGAAGATTATCAAGTGCCTCAGACTAAGATTAAGCAATCTGAAATTTACACGGCTTTAGAAGCGCTCACTCATTACAACGACACGTACAAGAAAGCTGGCGCGGTACATGGATGCGCTGTTTGCAAAGACGACAAGGTTCTATCGTTTGTTGAAGATGTAGGCCGACATAACGCGGTTGATACTCTGGCTGGTGAGATGTGGCTTAACAAAGAAGATGGCGCAGATAAGATCTTCTACACCACAGGTCGTCTAACCTCTGAAATGGTCATCAAAGTGGCTCAAATGGGTATTCCTGTTTTGCTATCACGTTCAGGCGTTACACAAATGGGCTTAGACTTGGCTCAGCAATTTGGCATCACGACCATTGCTCGCGCTAAAGGCCTGCGATTCCAAGTATTCACGGGCGCAGAGAAGATTGAATTCGATGTAAAAGGTGAACAGTAAGCTTCAAATAGCGCTTACCTAATTATTAATGGTGCAGTATCAGCTGCACCTTTTTTATGCTCTTCAGTTTCTATCCAAATTTAGTTTCTAATCAAATATCCCCCACTAATTTTTTAAAAAGCCGATAGTTTGGTCATGTCTTGAGCGGCTTTCCCTGTCGTAAATTATCTCGATATTTTTGTTCAGAAAACCTAAACGTTAATTTCAAAATAACTGGATATACGAAACGTTAACAATTCTTTATCTTGTGCTCCGTGAACAGAACGAAGCACGCACCAAACGTGCTGCTTAGCGAAAGTTTCACTTCTTTGAATGCTCACATCAAAGAAAACAAATAAAAAACAAAGAATTGGATAACAATATGAAACAGCCATTAAAAGCACTCGCGTTAGCGCTCGGATTGACGCTAGCAGCAAATAGTTATGCCATCGAAGTAAAGCCTGTTGATACAGATTTCACACTTCAGATACTCGGTTCGGGTGGTCCTATCTCAGATGACTTACGCGCATCATCTGGAGAGATCATTTGGTGGAAAGGCAAGTCACGTATCATGATCGATGCTGGCGGCGGTGTTTATCTCCGTTTTGGTCAAGCAGGAGCGAAGCTCGAAGACCTTGACTTCATGGGTATCACTCACTTCCACACAGACCATGTGAATGATCTACCTGCACTTCTTAAAGGTGGTTATTTCTTCGACCGAGATAGACCACTTGAAATTGCTGGTCCAACAGCAGGTTCTGCATTCCCTAGCCTCAACGGTTATTTCGAAGCGAATTTTGACCCTGACCATGGCGCATATGCTTACCTTGCTGGCTTATACGATGGAACCGATGGCTTATTCCCAGTCAATCTTACCGATGTTGACTACCAATCCGCAGTGCCAACCGTCGTTTACGAAAAAGATGGTTTAAAGATCACTGCTCTGGGTATTCCTCATGGTGACGTTCCATGCCTCGCTTACCGAATTGAAAGTGAAGAAGGCGTGATGGTGATTTCAGCCGACCAAAACGGTAGCAACCCTGCTTTCTTAGACTTCGCTCGTGGCGCTGACATCATGATGATGCCAATGGCGATTCATGAACAAGCCGATGGTGTCTCTTCATTCATGCACGCGAAACCTTCAGTTATCGGCAAAATTGCCCAAGAAATTAATCCAAAAATGTTGGTGCTTAATCACTGGATGGGTTTAGGACTCAAGCTTAAGTCTGAATCAGTGAAGATTGTGCGTGAATACTACGATGGGCCAATCATGTCTGGTCGCGACCTTGCGAGCTTCCCTATGTCTGCTGTAAAGGATCAAGAAAATGAACAATAAAATCGCATTATCAATCGCTCTTACCTCAGCGATAAGTCTTCATTCTGCAATGGCTTTTGCCGATGCTCCAGCAGAAGCCCCCGTTGAAGCCAAAGCATCGTCTGGTCACGGTGGTAAATGTGCCGCAGGTAAGTGTGGTACTGAGAAGCGCTTTGAAAAAACAGAGCTCACTACCAACCCACAAGACCGTTTAGTACGTGCTCGTGATGGTAAATGTGGTCTAACCGGCGAAGGCACATCACCAAGTAAAGAACGCATGATCTTGGTGAATAGCAAGGTAACCGGTGGTGTATGTGGCCAGTAGAAACCTATAAAGCCAAAGGCTCGTCATCGAGTGACGCTCATTCGTCAAGTAATAGAGCGCTAAACAACCGAGCTTCAAGAGACAGAACTTCAAAAAATAGAGAGTTAATCCCTAACGTGCGAACCATTCAAAATACAGACAAAGGCATTGGGTTGCGAAGTGAGCATATTGAATTGCTCGCTTGCTCCCCTAAGCACCCTGATATTGATTTTTTAGAGTTGGCTCCTGAAAACTGGATGAGCATAGGCGGACTTAAGCGCGAACAACTACAGGATATAGCGAAGCAATACCCTTTGATCGCACACGGTTTAAGCTTATCCATTGGAGATTGTCAGCCTCTTAATACCAAGTTTGTACGTCAAGTTGGTCAGTTTCTCGATGATTTGAATATCGAAGTGTATAGCGAACACTTGAGCTTCTCTCGCGATAGCCAAGGGTATCTCTATGAACTGTTACCCGTGCCACGTCGAGCTGAAAACCTTGGCTACTTGGCTGACAGGATCATGCAAGTCCAAGACATCATTCAACGTCCTCTAGTGATGGAGAACATCTCCTATTATCACGATTACGGAGACGAGATGCCTGAGGGTGAGTTTATCAGTGAAATAGCAAGTCGCAGTGGCTGCGAGTTGTTGGTCGACATAAACAATCTCTACGTTAATAGCCAAAACCATCACTTTGATGCGGTAGAGATGCTTAAAGCGTTACCAAGTGAAGCCATTCGTTATTACCACATTGCAGGGCATTTAGTGGAGAGTGACAAATCGGTTGAAAGTAACAGCTCGCTACTTGATACCCATGGTATGGAGGTGCAGCAAGCTGTGATTGACTTGGCGAGGTATACCTTCTCTCTCCATGGCAGTAAACCGTTATTGCTAGAGAGAGACAACAACGTACCGCCTTTGGTTGTACTCACTGAGGAGTTGCGAACTATACACAGTCAAGTGTTGGACGCCGGTGTTGTTCATCGACCTTCAAATCAGGAGTTGGTGTATGCATAACCCGCCAAGCATGATGATGACGCAAACAGAGGCCTTGACCGCCTTAATACGCTCCCCTCTAGAAGACAATTCACTGTGTCGTTACAGCGAGTTTATTAGAGATAACGTGTTCAGTGTGTTGAACAACACTTTCCCGTTGTTTTGTCAGCAAGTCGACCAAGACCAATTATTGATGTTGGTTGATGAGTTCGTCGTTGTGCATTACGCATCAGAGCCGGAGTTTCATCATATTGCGACCGAGTTTGTGAGTTTCATTCAACGTCGAACTCAGCCAATAGACAACTCTAGTTTAATTGCGGGTTACGAGCTTACTTCCGATCAATTAGCGGTATTGGAATACGAATGGTGCGCGTTCGGCGTTGAAATCGACTCAACAAAACAAGCGTCGCGTTTGGGTCGGGCTGATGAGCTTCTCGGGGAGGAAGAGCATCAGAAATTGCGCGTATTACTGAATGAGACAATGAAACTCGTGCAGGTGCCTTTCCTTGTCCATGGTGAGTCACTGACGTTTTTAACAC
Organism: Vibrio bathopelagicus; assembly: GCF_014879975.1. Classification (NCBI taxonomy): domain Bacteria; kingdom Pseudomonadati; phylum Pseudomonadota; class Gammaproteobacteria; order Vibrionales; family Vibrionaceae; genus Vibrio; species Vibrio bathopelagicus. The sequence continues at coordinate 1,788,146 of NZ_CP062500.1, forward strand.
AAAGGCGTCACCCCGTTTATTACGCGATTTACCGAGATTCAGGCCAACGCGTTAACACATTAAAACTAAGAGAAATAGATGTGGCGATCATTCAAATGATTCAGCTACAACCAAATCAAACTCTCGCCAATATTAAAGAAAAGATAGCTCAACAGTTGGCAAGATTTGAGTTTATTAATTGGGTTGAACATTTCACAGCAGTTGAATTGCTTTGTGTTCACTCTTTAGGAGAAAAATAATGATTAAGTCAGCACTCAATTGGTTCGATTCAATCTTCGAAAAATGTAAAAAATTCGATTACCTAGTCCTTCTTTCCGTTCGTTTGTATCTGATTCCAGTGATTTTCGTCGGTGCCCGCTCAAAAGTCTTGGGGTTCGCAGGCACGGTTGCTTGGTTTGGTGCGTCAACTGCAGATGGTGGACTTAACCTTCCCTTCCCTGAGTTATTGGCGTTTCTTGCAGCCGCAACGGAAGTACTAGGGTGTATTTGTATCGCATTAGGTCTTTTCACTCGTGTGATTTCTATTCCTATGATTTTCATGATGAGTGTTGCAAGTGCGATGGTTCACTGGAAACACGGTTGGGACGCTATTGCTACTGGTGGCATGGAATCAACCATTCGTTTAAATGGTTTTATCGAGTGGTTGTCCGTTAACTTCCCAGGCCGCTATAACTACATTACCGAACTGGGTGACCCGGTAATGCTGAATAACGGCATGGAATTCGCCGGAACTTACTTTGTCATGCTACTTGTACTGTTGGTTTACGGCGGTGGTCGCTACGTGAGCGTGGATTACTGGCTACGTAAACGCTTTGCAAACAAACAAACTAAAGCTCTTCGCTGGTAACTGATTTCTTCAAGCTTAATTTAAATATCAACACCTCAATTCAAAGGCGATAAACGCATTTTGAGTTGAGTAAATCACTTCTAATTAGTTATCTCTAATTACCATCTTATAATCTCTAATCTCACCCGTCACATTGGTGGCGGGAAGGAGTTTCTATGCTTACAGATGTCGTCGATCTGTCGCGGTTTCAATTCGCAAGTACCGCTCTCTATCATTTTATATTTGTTCCCCTAACCATTGGTCTCTCGGTTTTACTCGCCGTGATGGAATCATTGTATGTAATGACCAACAAAACTATCTACAAGGACATGACCAAGTTTTGGGGTAAATTATTCGGTATCAACTTCGCCATCGGTGTTGCTACTGGTTTAACGATGGAATTCCAGTTTGGTACTAACTGGGCTTATTACTCCCATTATGTGGGCGACATATTTGGCGCCCCACTCGCTATTGAAGCGCTTGTTGCGTTTTTCTTAGAGTCGACCCTCGTCGGGATGTTCTTCTTTGGTTGGGACAAGCTTTCAAAGCGTCAACACTTGTCTGTAACGTGGTTGACGGCCTTAGGTTCAAATTTCTCCGGTTTATGGATCTTAATGGCCAATGGCTGGATGCAAAACCCGGTTGGCGCAGAGTTTAATTTCCAAACCATGCGTATGGAGATGACTGATTTTATCGAAGTTATCTTTAACCCTGTAACCCAAGTGAAGTTCGTTCATACGGTTGCGGCTGGTTACACAACGGGTGCGTTATTTATCATGGGGATCAGCGCCTACTACATGCTGAAAGGACGAGACTTACCATTTGCTCGTCGTTCATTTGCAGTAGCGAGTGCATTTGGCATGGCTGCCATCGTCTCTACCGTGATGCTTGGCGATGAATCTGGTTATGAACTTGGTGATGTGCAACAAGTGAAATTGGCTGCTATCGAAGCAGAATGGCACACAGAGGAAGCTCCAGCTTCATTCACGTTGTTTGGTTTCCCTAATCAAGAAACAATGGAGACGGACTACGCAATTAAGATCCCATATGTGATGGGTATTATCGCAACGCGTTCCCTGGATACGCCAGTCATCGGTATTCATGATCTACTAGCAAAAAATGAAGAGCGTGTTCGAAACGGTATCTTAGCGTATGGATTGTTAGAGAAACTCCGTTCTGGTGACAAGTCCCAGCAAAATATCGATGAGTTTGAAACGGTTAAGCACGATTTGGGCTATGGACTGTTAGTTAAGAAATACAGTGACACCGTTGTAGACGCGACAGAGCAACAGATCAAACAGGCGGCTAAAGATACTATCCCAACGGTTGCCCCATTGTTCTGGAGCTTCCGCCTTATGGTCGTGTGCGGCGTATTGATATTCGCAATAATCGGTCTTTCTTTTGTCCAAATTTGCCGTCGTAAAATTGGTACCAGTCGCTGGTTACTGAAAGCGACAGTATGTGCGATCCCACTGCCTTGGATTGCATGTGAAGCGGGTTGGTTTGTGGCTGAGTATGGTCGTCAACCCTGGGCTATCGGCGAAATCCTTCCAGTAAACATGGCGGCTTCTAACCTACCCGCTTCGAGTTTGTGGATCTCTATCGGGTTAGTTTACGTGCTTTATACGTTCTTCCTGATTGTCGAAATGTTCTTGATGGTTAAATTCGCAAAACTGGGACCAAGCGCTTTGAAAACGGGTCGTTACCATCATGAACAATCAAACAACGAACTAGCTTCTTCAGAAACTAAAAATAGACAGAATCAACTAGATAAATCTATTGATCTTCATTAAGGAATTCAGATGTTTGATTATGAAAATCTTCGCCTGTTCACGTGGGCTATTATTGGGGTGTTGTTGATCGGTTTTATTATTACCGACGGCTTCGACATGGGTGTTGCAGCGTTACTGCCAGTGTTAGGAAAATCCGAAGTAGATCGCCGAGTCATGATTAACTCGATTGCGCCTCACTGGGATGGAAACCAGGTATGGTTGGTGACAGCCGGTGGTGCAATTCTAGCAATATGGCCAGCCGTTTATGCGGCAGCGTTTTCCGGGTTTTATTTAGCAATGATATTGGTTCTAGCGACATTATGGTTAAGACCGCTAGGTATGGAGTATCGAGCTAAAATAGATAATCCAAAATGGAAAAAGGCTTGTGATACCGCATTAATCGTAAGCGGCTCTATTCCACCGGTTATCTTTGGTGTTGGCTTCGGTAACTTGTTAATTGGTGTTCCGTTCGAATTTAACGAACTGTTAATGATGACATACCACGGTGGTTTCTGGGATCTATTAACCCCCTTCCCAATACTCTGTGGTTTGGTGAGCTTAGCAATGGTCATCACGCAAGGTGCTGCGTTCTTACAAATGAAAACGACGGGTGATCTAAAGTTACGAGCACAAAGAGTTATCGTATGTATGGCATTTGTGAGCGCTGGACTATTTGCGGCTGGCGGCTTATTTGCTTACACATTACCGGGCTATCTCATTACAAGCCCTATCGTAACTGATGCCGTTTCTAACCCATTGCTGAAGCATGTCGTAAAATTTGATGACTTGCTGCTACATAACTACGAAACCCACCCGTTACTATGGGTTATTCCTGCCCTTGGTGTCATCGGAATGCTGGGTTGTGTATTGATGACACGACTTAATCGTGCAGGGTTCGCCTTCGTATCTTCAAGCTTATCGCTGGCGTGTATTGTCCTGACTGCAGGCGTTGCTTTGTTCCCGATGATCATGCCGTCTAGCTTGATCCCTTCACACAGTTTAACGCTGTGGGATGGAACATCGAGCCAATTAACACTGAGTATTATCTCTGTTGTCGCAGTTATCGTAGTGCCAATTATTTTAGGTTACACAACATGGTGTTACTACAAAATGTTCGGCCGAATAGACAGTCAATACATTCACGATAACAGCTCGTCTCTGTATTAATTAAAGATGAAATAGGAGGATAACCTATGTGGTATTTATGTTGGGTGTTAGGCGTATTGCTAGCAAGTGCGTTTGGAATTATTAATGCGCTTTGGCTAGAACACACTGATTTTCTCGATCCAAAAGACTAGCACTGACCTGCGATGACTTTTAATGCTCCATTTGAGCCATCGCAGGATTCACAATTTAAAAGCCTTCACTAAACGTTGTGAGGGCTTTTTATTTATCTAATCGTAACTAAGAAATACTGGTTGATATTTCATTCAAACAAATGGCCCATAGTGACTTTTACTGTAATTGAATCTTGCTTTAATAACCTCATAAGCTATTAGTTACATATCCATCATTTGAATATATCGATTAATTATAAAACATAGATGGATATGAAACGTCATCGGCTAAAGGGAGTTAACCATGAGTAATTCACCGGAACCTCAGTATCGTTCTATGTCTCTTTCAATACGCAGCAAGTTTATTCTAATCAACCTCACCCTATTTGTTTCTGTTTTTATCTATGCCATCTATGAGCAGTTTAGCTTAGATAAGCTAGAGTCCTTGGAACGTGCTGCGACTGAAAACCTTAGAAGCTCAGTCGATCTATTAACGTTGAGACGGCATGAGAAAGATTTTTTATCACGTCACGATCAAAAATACGCAGAACGCTTCGACAAAACGGCTAACACCTTGAATCAACGACTGGTTACTTTGAACCAAACCTTAGCCTCACTCGAGCTTGATCTGTCAGATCAAATGACAAGGATCTCTGATACGCTGAACCAATATCAAAAGCAGTTTCATCAGATTGTTGGACAAGTGAATGATATCGAACGCAAAACCATGCCTCTCGGTTTTGTTACCGCACTGGACGGTGAAAGAACCGCGTTAAAATCCGCTATCGAAGCCGAGTCAAGTTTAACGCTTGAGCTTGCGCTGTTAGAGCTGATTGAAAAAGACTTCCATTATCTCGCTCATACCAATGATCAAACTAATGTAGCATTAGCCACAGCACTTAAAGAATTTGAACCCTATTCCCAGACGTCTATTGCTACAGAGCAAGCTTATTCGAACTACAAAACCGCTGTAGAAACTCTGCTACTTGCCAATACAAGACTAGGGTTGTCAGCCGAGCTTGGTCTTCGAGGCGCGCTACGTAGCAATGTTCATCAAACGGAACAAGCCATTGACGAGGTACAAAGTGAGATAAGCCAAGCGATTACAGCGGCAAGTACACACACCAAAAATATGCTGCATCTTTTTGGCGCAGCTATCGTCGCCCTGCTTTCTCTGTTGTTAGTATTCATTGGTCGCAACATACTCGGGCGTATTAAGGCCATTAATGTGATGATGGAATCAATTGCTCATGGAGATGGTGACCTAACTGTTCGTATGAACGCAAAAGGCAACGACGAGCTCGCGCAACTTGCTCACTCGTTCGATACCTTCATCAACAAGCTGCACGGCAACATAAAAGAGCTGTCGAGTGTCATGACGGTGCTGACAGACAGCTCATGCAGCTCTGAAGAAGCGGCAATCAAAAGTATGAGTAATGCTGAAAAGCAGAAGCAACAATCTGAATCAGTAGCAACGGCAGTTAATGAATTGGTGATGACAAGTAATGAAGTGACGGCAAACATCGAAAACGCAGCGTTAAACGCTGAAAAAATCAAAGACAATGCACATCAGGCGTTGCAAGAAACCCACGCAACCAATGACAGCATTAATGTGCTAGCTGAGAACATTGCAGAATCTCAAAACCTAATTGTTCAGCTCGAAGACCAGAGTCGCGAAATCAATCAAGTTGTTACTACGATTCAAGGTATAGCGGAACAAACTAACCTACTCGCGCTAAATGCGGCTATAGAAGCTGCGCGTGCTGGTGACCATGGTCGTGGGTTTGCAGTCGTGGCGTCTGAAGTGAGAGAGCTTTCGCTAATGACCAACGATTCAACCCATCAAATTGAATCGACCATTCATGGCCTAACGTCGGGAATAGCAAAAACAGTCGCTAAGATGTCAGTAAGCTTAGAACAAACAGGGTTAGTCAAACACCAAACCAAAGACGTGGTGAATGCGATTGAAGGAATACACTTTCAAGTCGGGGAAATGTTCGACTTGAACAGCCAGATTGCCACGGCGTCTGAAGAGCAATCCATGGTATCTGCGGAGATTGACCGCAACATCACCGATATCGCGCACCTAGCGAGTGATACTCATACTGTGGTGTCAGGGTCTGTTCGTTGCAGCGAGCAAGTATCAAACGTGAGTGTGAAGCTAGAGAAGATAGTGGCGCAGTTTAAGTATTGATTAGCAATGAGTAGTTGAGATCAACTACTCGACTTATTTGATATTAAAACGATGATGTGAAAAAACCGATATAAAGATAAACAAAAGGCCTCTATCTTAATCATAAAGATAGAGGCCTTTTTAATCAGGGATACGCACTAACGTTGTATTACGTATTCATGTTTAATGCGTACTAAGCGCGTGCTTTCAAGAACTCTGCGTAAGTACCGCGGAAGTCGTTGATCTTGCCGTCTTTGATTTCAAGAACACGAGTCGCTAGAGAGTCTACGAATACGCGGTCATGAGATACGAAGAACAATGTGCCTTTGTAGTTCTCAAGAGCCAAGTTAAGCGCTTCGATAGATTCCATATCCATGTGGTTCGTTGGTTCATCCATTAGAAGGATGTTTGGCTTGTGCATCATGATCTTGCCAAGAAGCATACGACCTTGCTCACCACCAGAGATAACCTTTACAGATTTCTTGATGTCGTCTTGGCCAAATAGCATACGACCAAGGAAGCCGCGAACAACTTGCTCGTCTTCGCCTTCTTGACGCCATTGGCTCATCCAATCAAACAGGTTCATGTCTTTTTCAAAATCATGTGCGTGATCTTGAGCGTAGTAACCGATGTTTGAGTTTTCAGACCATTTGTACTCACCTTCGCGCGCTTCTAGAGCACCCGCTAGTGTGTTAAGTAGCGTTGTTTTACCTACGCCATTCTCACCGATGATAGCAACACGCTCACCAACTTCGAAAATTGCATCGAACTTGTTGTATAGGTCTTCTTCAAAACCTTGAGCCAAGTTTTCAACCACAAGTGCGTTACGGAATAGTTCTTTAGACTGTTCGAAACGGATAAATGGGTTTTGACGGCTAGACGCTTTAACTTCGTCTAGTTGAATCTTGTCGATCTGTTTAGCTCGAGACGTTGCTTGCTTCGCTTTAGATGCGTTAGCAGAGAAACGAGAAACGAACGTTTGAAGTTCAGCAATTTGTGCTTTCTTCTTCGCGTTATCAGAAAGTAGACGTTCACGAGCTTGCGTCGCTGCTGTCATGTACTCATCGTAGTTACCAGGGAACAGACGAAGTGCACCGTAATCAAGGTCAGCCATGTGTGTACAAACTGAGTTTAGGAAGTGACGGTCATGCGAAATGATGATCATTGTGCAGTTACGTTGGTTAAGCGTATCTTCCAACCACTTAATTGTATCCATATCCAGGTTGTTCGTTGGTTCGTCAAGAAGCATGATGTGCGGGTCTGCAAACAGTACTTGAGACAATAGAACACGAAGTTTCCAACCCGGTGCTACTTCGCTCATTAGACCGAAGTGCAGTGATTCTTCAATACCTACAGCAAGAAGAAGCTCACCCGCTTTCGCTTCTGCCATGTAACCGTCCATTTCAGCGAACTGAACTTCAAGATCAGCTACTTTCATGCCGTCTTCTTCGCTCATTTCAGGCAAAGAGTAAATGCGGTCACGCTCTTGCTTAATAGCCCAAAGCTCTTTGTGACCCATGATAACCGTGTCGATTACCGTGAATTCTTCGTAAGCAAATTGGTCTTGGTTTAGTTTAGCTACGCGCTCGTTTGGATCGTAGCTTACGTTACCAGCACTTGGTTCAAGTTCACCTGATAGGATCTTCATGAACGTCGATTTACCACAGCCATTCGCGCCGATTAAACCGTAACGGTTACCTTCGCCGAACTTAACTGAAATATTTTCGAAAAGTGGCTTAGCGCCGAATTGTTGAGTGATATTTGCTGTGGAGATCAATGCCTTTACCTTTTTAATGTGAAAAACGCCGCAACGGTACTTCTTCGGGGCTTTAACTTCAAGTATTGATTGCAATTACAGGCCATTAAGTGAGTGATAACCTAGCCAAATCATAATTTGAGCTGACTCACACTTTTGATTTTCTCTTTCTGTTCATAAAAACGCCACAATAAGTAAAATACAAAATAGCGAACAACCGCCGATAATGGGGTTTATATAACAGCTTAAATCCTGCCGCCAATTGAATATATCGCACGGCGCATCGTTACAACCTAACCTACTTTCAGCCTGTTTATTTACGGTACTGGCTGATGCTCAAATACTAGCCCAAACCCTGACAATTTCATGACAAAGACAAGAGAAACAGGAATAAAGTACTCGCCCCCGAGAAAGGGTTAGATTTCACAAAGCACCATTATCTAACTATAGTAATCCTAACCTCATAATTCTAAGAGACTTTTATGCGTTCACTATCGCGCTTCTTATTGTTCACTTTAGCCATGCTCTCTTGGCCTAGTCATGCCAACTTGGAATATGACTTGCAGTCACGCCCTCAGGTGTCCGACATTGCCCAAGATCTGGATCAACGCATCAATGCACTCCCCGACCCTCTGTTTATGGAGGCGGCAGATAAACGTAAGGTCAATGTTTTATTGGCTGAAGTGCTTCGAGTCCAAAACCAACAAATCGCAACCTTTGATCAACAGCTTCTGGATTATAGAAAAAACAGTGATGCGGATTTGTGGTTTGACGTTGAATCGAGCTACGTAACATTAAACAGTTTAAATGTGAGTAAGCAGCACTTACTTGAGCAGACCACTGCCGCAAACAGAGAGCGTCTAACGGGTTTTGGCCCTTATGGTGTAACGCAGTTTAAGCAAGAGTGGCGACTGACTAAGCTCAATGTCGAGTATTTGGTGTATTTTCAAACTCGTAGTTTCAAAGCGTTGATCACTGACATCTTCATTTCGCCGGTGCCCGTTATTTGGGCTTCTTTGAAAGTGCTGTTTATTTACTTTGCTTTAGTGTGGTGGTTATCAAACAGCACGCGCCTGATCGAATTGTTCCGAGTTAACTTTTTGGAAGCTAAACAAAATCCTCCTTTCTTGGTGCGTTTGATTTGGTACGTGAGCCGTGCCCATCGCGCGATAGCGTGGTTAATCGCGATTACTATTTCATTGCGCATTCTCTCAAGCATCCCGAGCTTACAACATCTGATTTTCCTAGAGATCTTTACGTGGTGGATTCTTGGTGGCTCGATAGCCATTAGCTTTATTCTGGAATTTGCGTTCCGTATTAGCCGAACTTCAAACAAAGAAGTCATTGCGCTGCGACTTTCAACGATTCGCCGTTATGTATGGAGTTTTATCGTTGCGGGTGTAATCCTTCAGATTTCAATTCGTACACTAGGAAAAGGCACGATTTACAGCTGGATCTACAGTGCGCTGTTCTTCTGGTTTGTTCTTGTGACTATCTCAGTATTGAGGCTATGGCGTGCGAAGGTGTTTGATGCGTTACATCATATTTCAGATCGCCCTGTGTGGGTTAATTGGGCGGTTAATCGCCAAGAGACCTTTATTCTCAATATTCTGGCAACCGCAATTGGTGTTGTGTGGCTAACGGTGTACACCTTCCAACATCGAATCATGGCGTTACTATCTGGTTATACCCTATTTAGCCAAGCGCTGGCTTACCTGTTCAGAATTGAAGTCGCGAAACAGTCCGACCTTGATAAAAATCAGCAGAATCTTGTAAGAATCAAAGGCGCCCAAACCTTTGAATACGTGCTGCCAGGTTCTATTGATAGTACTTTGATTGACTACGCGGGCGATGAAGTGAAACAACTCAATCGCTATCTGATGTCTGACAGCCCAGCGATTTGTATTGTGTCTGGTGAACGTGGTGTGGGCTCTACAACGCTGCTCTACACTTTGCTACATAAAGTCACCAACGCAGAGCCAATCTACGTTAGCTGCCCTTATGCCGGTTACAAAGAGCTTCTTTGCCACTTGGCTGTAAGTATCGGGCTAGAAGAAGAAGCGACAGAAATTCAGATTCTGGCTCACTTACGTAAAAGCGAAACCACTTATCTGATCGCGATCGACAACGCGCAACGACTTGTTAAACCTATGGTGGGCGGTCTATCGGATTTGATTCGCTTAACCAACTTACTGCGCCGATCTAAAAAGAATCACCGTGTGGTAATGTCGATTGCTAAATCAAGTTGGCGATTTGTGGATAGAGCTCGTGGCGAGCGTCTGCTGTTTGATTTCGTGTGTTTCTTACCTCGTTGGACTGAGAAGCAAATCGGTGAACTACTGACAAGCCGCATCAATACCGAGTTAGAAAAGCCGTTGTCGTTTGATGGATTGGTGGTTCCTAAACAATGGGATCAAGATGAGATGACAGAAGAAGAACGTGCGCGCCAAGGCTTCTATCGAATTCTATGGCATTACTCTGATGGTAACCCAACAGTGGCTCTGCGCTTCTTCCGTTTATCTCTTAATAGAAACAAAGACACCGACCAAGCTGTTGTTAGGCTTTTCCATGTGCCTGAAGCGCAAGAGTTAGAGAATATGCCTAAACCCATGTTGGCCGTGCTTCGCTCGATTGTTCAGCTCGAGATAGCCTCTCCTGAAGTTTTGTCTGACTGTACTCAGCTGAGTATTGCGGAGATTACGGGGATTCTGCGTTACTTCGAAAGTCGAGGTTACATTGGTTGGAGTGAAGAGAAGGCAAAGATTTCTGATCACTGGTTCCGCCACATTACGAACGTTCTCGACCGTCAACATCTCTTGGTGAAGTAAAATGAAGAAATTATTTGTCCTATTATTTGTTGGCTTAACGACTTCTGTGAGTTTTCCGACCTTCGCGACGGAAGAGTTGGCCAATGTAGAAAACATCTCGAAGATTGCGAGCTTAGTACGATGGAGTGGCGTATTTTTCTCCGCTATCGTCATTGCCGCAATGTGGTTGCTGCTTAAGTTCATCAATTCAATGGTAACCAGTTTCGGTAGTCAATTCGTCCAATATCGAATGCTGCTGCAAAAGCTTCAGTCGTTTATGCAGTTCTTCATCTATGTGAGTACGGGCCTGATCGTGTTTATGATGAGTTTCCGTATCAACGACCAAATACTGGCTCTGATTGGCGGTACCCTCGCCGTATCTGTTGGCTTTGCGCTTAAAGACTTGGCGGCTTCTTTCATCGCGGGTATCACCGTGATGATCGATAGACCTTTCCAAGTTGGTGACCGCGTCACGTTCGAAGGTAACTACGGCGACATTATCACTATCGGTTTACGTTCAGTGCGTATGAGAACGCTGAACGATGACATCATTACCATCCCGAACAACAAGTTCTTAAATGAAGTGACGACGAGCGGTAACTATGGTGCATTGGATATGCAGGTCGTGATCCCGTTTTACGTAGGAATGGATGAAGACATCACCCTAGCCCGTGACTTGATTCAAGAAGCCGCTTCTTCAAGCCGTTACATCCATTTGCCGAAGCCAGTTACTGTTCTGGTTAAACAAACCATTACCGACAACTATCTAGCAATACAACTTACCTGTAAGGCTTATGTGGTCGATACGGCGTATGAGAAATTGTTTGAAACTGATATTACCCTTCGAGTGATGAAAGAGTTTAAGAAACACAACATCAACCCACCGAAGATTTCAGTGACGGCACATTAACAAGATTGCTAGCTCTCCTATTGTTGGGTTATAAATAGGAGAGCTGGCAATCCAGTCATCTACAAACGAAAACACCTCCGAACCTATCTCAAGTACGGAGGTGTTTTTTTATGAGCTATGGGCGTATATTTTGCTCGGCAAAAACCTAGGTTGGGCTTAAACCTTAAAGTACTTCAACTGATCAGTAAGGTGCTCTGTGGTGTTGGCCATTTTCTGGCTGTCTTCTGCCAGTGACTGCGAAGCTTGCAGTACTTCGTTAGCCGCCAGGTGAATCCCAGTGACACTTTCACTCATTTCGGTTGCTACCGTGCTCTGTTGCTCCGAGGCTGCTGCAATTTGAGCCACCATGTCGTTGGCGTTGTGCAGCTCATTCACAATCACATCCAGTTGTTGGCGCGTTTCATTAGAGGCGACAACACTGTGATCCACTTTCTCGTTACTGCTTTGCATTGCTTTAAAGGTACGCTCGGCTTGCTGAGTGAGTTTCTCAATCGTCGCTTGAACTTCATTAGTCGAATTCTGAGTACGACTAGCTAGGTTACGAACTTCGTCTGCTACAACCGCGAACCCTCTTCCTTGCTCACCAGCACGTGCAGCTTCAATCGCCGCGTTAAGGGCTAATAAGTTAGTTTGTTCTGATACATCACGGATCACGCTGACCACTTGGCTTATCTCGCTAACACCGGATTGTAGGTCTCTTACCAATTCGTTAGCCGTAGAGATGTTCTCTGAAACTTGAGAGATGGTTTTAGATGTGACCTGCATGTTCTCATCGTTTTGGTTGGCATGATCGACGACTTTATTGGTGCTTGCGGCAGTGTTCTCTGCATTAACCGCGACATCTGAAATGGTGGCGCTCATTTCTGTCATCGCAGTAGACAATAATTCAAGCTGAGCATGTTGTGAGTTGACACTGGTCGCCGCCTCTTCACTCGCTTGAGCAATGTGACTTGCCATATTGCTCGATAGATCCGCAGATTCGTTGGCGACACGTAGCGTGCTTTGCAGCTTATCAAGCATAGTGTCGATCTGTTGGCTCATATCACCCAGCTCATCTTTGCGCGTCATGTTCATACGTACACGAAGGTCGCCATCGGCAATCTTATGGGTGTTATCGATAAGCTTATTGAGAGGCACAAGGATGTTATTGGATATCGCGTAGCCCATCGCAAACAGTAGGCCAGACAACACAACCGCAACCATCCCTTCTTTAATTGCCAACGCATAGAATGCATCTTGAATATCAGCGACCAATATTCCAGAACCTAGCACCCAGTTCCATTCAGGGAAAAGTTGTACGTACGATATCTTATCTTTCAACTCTCCATTCGGGCTCTTCCATTGGTAGTCAAGAAAGCCTTTCTGTTGTGCCGTTTGAGATATGGTCACCATCTCACGCCAGTGATACTTGCCCGCACCATCTCTTAAGTTACCCGCATTCTTGCCATTGAGTTCTGGCTTAAGGGGATGACTAATGATGTTGAGTTGTTGGTTTAAGATCCAAAAATAGTTGGTGCTGTCATAGCGAAGCGCCTCAATGGCTTGAAGTGCTTGTTTCTTTGCTGTCTCTTCGCCAAGAATATTTCGTTGGTCATAATAGTGTTGAGCTAAGCTGACCGCTGTTTCGACTTGAGCACTGAGTTTATCTTGCCGCTCTTCCATGGAGCTAGCGCGTTGTTGAATTAGATTAAAAGTGGATGCCATTACCAATAGAACAACCGATAAAATGACGATGGATACGAGTTTTAATTTGATAGATAAGTTACTTAATTTCATAGCTGACTGACTTTATTATTTGTTTTGATTATGGATTTTCGACCAAGTTATCAAAATCCCGTACAGTTCAGATGATATGCATCAAGATCGAATGATATACACTGTGTTACATAATCAAAAGGAGGTGCTCGTCAAACAGGCAGAGGTTGAGATTTAGTAGGTGATAGTTTAGTAATGCGGAATTTTCGTGCTTGGGCTGAAACGTTCATGTAACAGCCCAAGCGCAGTAGAAACATTATCGGGTGATAATTTTTGGTTGGATTCGATCTTAACGTTGAAAAATTAAAGATTCGATACCAGCAACTGGGGAGTAGCCTTTTGTTGAAGATAGATACTAAAACGGCTTCCCTTACCAACTTCAGATTCAACACGTATCTCGCCGCCCGTTTGGCTCAAGATGCTTTGAGACACTGACAAGCCTAAGCCTGTACCGTCTCGTTTGGTTGTATAGAAAGGTGAAAAGATACGTTTCAATTGTTCTTCTTTGATACCACAGCCTTCATCTTCAACATGAACAATTGCCCCATGAGACACGCCATTTTCAACCCAGTCTTCACTTGAAATAGTCAATGTGCCCTTTCCGTCCATAGCGTGAATCGCATTCATCTGTAGGTTAACCAGAATCTGCAATAATTGGTTGCGGTTCACTTCAACAGACGTTTTAGCGTGCAGTTGCGATACGTACACAATGCCTTTCTTCTTAGCTCCCGTTTTGACAAGCGTAATGCTCTCATCAACGATTGGATTGATGTGTTGCCAAGTGATCTCATCTTGTACGCCACCATGACGGCTATATTGAAGCAGGCTTCGTGTAATATTTCGGATTCGGTCAATCTGCTCCATGATCGCGTGGACTTCTTCGTCTACACGAGCGACTTCGTCACCGAGTTCAAACTTCATTAATTCGACGTTGCCAAGAATCACCGCCGTCGGGTTGTTAATCTCATGGGCGATGCCCGCGGTTAATTCACCTAGCGCGGCTAATTTTTCATTGACCACCAGCTTGTCTCTCGCTTGGTTTAACAACTTGATATGCAGTTCTAATTCTTCGGTTTTTTCTTTCAAGCTAGCAGTTCGAGAATGGACCTTACATTCGAGTTCTGAAGCGGCTTGTTGGATCTCTTGATTACGTTCGTGCAGCAAATCCAACATCTTGTCGAATTGTTTAGCGAGCAAAGTGAGTTCATGTTGATCGTTTAACCCCAGCGTACCGATTCGCTTGTCTTGCCCCATCTGGACTAGCTTGACGACCTTATGGATACGTTCAATTGGGTTGAAAAGATCACGCGCTCCACGGTGAACGATCAAGCCTGAAGCCAACAATAACAACACGATAATGATGCTGATCTCACCAAGGTTGGTTAAATAGGTCTCTACTAATGGCCAAATCAGGTAGCCGGTATAAAGCATACCAATCACATTATCGAATTGGTCATGAATCGGCTGATAGGCAGTAATGTACCAAGCGTCGTAAACATACGCCCTGTCGAGCCACTTTTTACCTTCATTCAAAACTTTTGAGTGAACTTCATGAGAAACGCGAGTACCAATTGCACGCCCTGCACTGTCTTCACTACTTAACGGTACGTTGGTGCTCACTCGAAGATCATCGAGGAATACGGTAACGGTACCAATACGGCGATTGAACCCATCGCGTTGCGGATAAATTAGGTTGCTGATCTGGTCGACTAATTGAGTACTGTTATTAAGTAGAATCCCTCCATCGAGAAAACCAATCACTTGGTCTTTGTTATCTCTAATGGAGACCACTGTGCGGCTGACTAGGCCTCTCGTTTCAATACCCTGGCCGTTTAGCATAGGCACTTCGGCTTTTTTGGGGAGATCTCGGTCTAGGGTCCTGAGTTCATCATGGCTTAATACACTGAAAAACGACTCTTTGTGTGTCAGGTTCAGGTATTCAAGCTTCTTATCCATACGATCAACACTACGCCAGCGCAGAAAATCGAGCTCATAGCGCGACTTGTTCGCTGAAACCCAACGAGTGAGATCTTCTTTTGATATATCACTAGCGAGTTTGATTCGGAAGTTGTAAGACTCGGCAAACGCTTGAACATTATAGGCCTGTTGGTTTTGAATCAGTTGGATACTATTGTCTGCAACATCCAAACGCTCATCAACATCGATCAATGCGCCCTGCCATGTGTAATGAACAGACCAATACAAAGTGATCGCAACCAGAGCACATAAGGTTAAGATGATCGGCGCAGACGTTAAAAATAGTAGACGATAACGCACCATGGTTCTGAATCGGAACGCCCACTTTGACCACCATTGACGTCTAATCGGCATATTCAGAGCCTTCTGTATTCCACTCTTTGTATTTACGCTCTAACGTTTTACGAGCAACGCCAAGATCTCGAGACGCTGCTGATTTGTTTCCATCATGAAAACTAACCAGTTGTTCTATATGGGCTTTCTCAACATCTTTTAGCGTCCAAGTGTTCGGATAACCTTCAACGGCATCATTGTTATCCAAATTAGGCAACTCAGCACCGTGTGACACCGTCACTGAAATACTGGCGGGCGCTGGGTCACCGTTAATCTCACGCCAATAGTGAGCTGGTGGCTTGTCTAATAGGATGCAACGTTCCACTAAATTTTTAAGTTCACGAATATTTCCTGGCCATTCGTATTCGTTCATCGCCAAGATATCTTCATGCGCCCAGTTTGGAACTGGCACACCCAGCTCACTCGATAGCAAACGAGTGAAGTATGGAACCAACTCAATTAGATCCGATGGGCGTTCTCTTAATGGCACGACATCAATCTTGAGTACATTGAGTCGGTAGAACAAGTCACGGCGGAAGTGTCCTTTATCGACTTCTTCCTGAAGATTTCGGTTGGTTGCTGCGACGACACGTACATCGACGGTAATCTCTTTCTCACTGCCAACAGGACGAATTGTGCGTTGTTCTAACACACGTAAAAGCGCTGCTTGCATTGGTAGTGGCATTTCACCGATCTCATCAAGAAACAGTGTGCCGCCACTTGCGACTCTAAACAGACCTTCTCGATTTTTCTTCGCACCAGTAAAGGCTCCTGACGTGTGGCCAAACAATTCACTTTCTAAAAGCTCAGGAGCAATCGCTCCGCAGTTAATTGGTACGAATGGCCCTGTTCGTTTGCTGGCTTCATGCACGCCACGAGCAACCAACTCTTTACCCGTCCCTGATTCGCCTTCGATTAACACCGATGCTCTTGATGGCGCGAATTGACTGATGAGTTGTTTAAGTTGTTTGGTTTTATCTGAGTTACCGATCAATTCGGTTTTAATATGACGGCTAACATCGCGCTTCAACGCATATTGCATTCTTTGATCTAGCCGCTTGTCCATACAGCGAAGTACCGCTTTTATCATCTGTTCTAAGTTGAAAGGCTTCAAAATAAAATCAGAGGCGCCAAGTTTGAGTGCGGAGATGGTCATTTCGAGGTCAGCGTAACCCGTCATGAAAATAACATCAGCGCGTTTGTCGGCGTCGTTGAATACCTCTTCCCATTCAATACCAGAACGACCCGGGAGATTGATATCAAGAACGATCAAATCGAAGTGCTCGTTGCAACGCAGAACCTCGGCTTCTTCTACGGAACCGGCACTGGATACCTTGCCAAAATACTTACCTAGTGCTTTCTTAAGAATAGCCTGCATACCAATTTCATCGTCGACCACCAAGACAGAAAATGCCTGATATTGAGTCAATGTGTTGGAGTTGAGGTTGGAGGCGCTTGAACTAGGTAAAGACATAATAATCAGCCGATAGGGAAAGTTGGGACAGAGTGTACCAATTAACCTTTTACGCAACAGGGTCAATGTGCGACATTTTGTCCTAGCTCATGTTTTGTTTTAATTTATGAGGTCAAAAGGCGCAGTTTCGTTCGAAATTACAGCAATTTAATGAGATCTGATGCATGATTTATTGGCACTAACATTGCTTATAAGGTGATGATTTCTAATTACAAAAATTAGCATCGTATGAACATGACCTTCTTTGAGCCCCTTGAAGTTGAAGGCGTGTCATTCACTTATAACAGAATGGACATAATAATAATGAAAGCAATTCCCTTAACTATTGCCGCTCTATCTATCGTCAGTTACTCGGCTAGCAGCGCAGAAGACACCACGCATATCAAACTTGCGACAACAACAAGCACATATCACTCTGGCCTACTAGACTACTTATTACCTGAGTTCGAAAAAGACTCTGGTATTAAGGTCGACGTTCTTGCAGCTGGTACGGGTAAATCACTTCGTATGGGTGAGAACGGCGATGTCGATCTCGTGATGACTCACGCACCAAAAGCAGAAGCGAATTTCGTTGAACAAGGCTACGGCGTTCTACCTCGTAAACTGATGTATAACGACTTTGTTATCGTAGGTCCACAAGACGATCCAGCACACATTGAATCTCAAAAAGCAGTGGCTGATGTGTTCAAAGCGATTGCAACGAACAATGTGACGTTCGTTTCTCGTGGTGACGATTCTGGTACTCATAAGAAAGAGATGGGTATCTGGGCACAAACCAAAATGGAACCAAACTTCGGCGGTTACCGCAGTGTTGGCCAAGGCATGGGCCCTACTCTGAACATGGCGTCTGAAATGCAAGGCTACACCATGACAGATCGTGGTACTTGGTTAGCTTACCAAAACAAACTTGACCTAAAAGTATTGTTCCAAGGTGATAAGAACCTATTCAATCCATACCAAGTGATTCTAGTAAACCCAGAGCGTTACCCTGCGATCAATTACCAAGCAGCGAAAACGTTCAGTGATTGGTTGGTTAACCCTAAAGGGCAAAAACTGATTAATGACTTCAAGCTACACGGCAAACAGTTGTTTGTTGCTAGCGCTGAATAGTCGTCGTCATTGCACTATTCTTACAGGGTGAATAGTGAACTCGAAAATAATCAATAGCTGACTCACCCTGTTTCGCAAACCCAGTGTCAGCTATTACTAAAATATCAGCATTACTTTTTAAGACTTATTGTCGCTTTAAACGAGATACTTCATGACCCTATGGCAAACAACGCTTGATGCAATGAATCTACTGGTGAGTTTTGACCACGAACTGTGGAAAATCGTCGCGGTATCCTTCAGCGTTTCATTGTCCGCCATTTCATTGGTGATTGTTCCTGCAATCATTATGGCTTTCTTATTGGCTTACACCGAATTCCCCGGTAAATGGGCGCTGCTTTCGGTGATCAACACCTTACAAGCGATACCGACCGTGGTGATTGGCTTGTTGATGTACATGATGCTCTCTCGTTCTGGCCCACTCGGTGATTGGCAACTGCTATTCACCCAGAAGGCGATGATTCTCGGTCAGATGCTGATCTGTTTCCCTATTTTGGTTGCTATGATGCATGGCGCGCTGCAAGCTAGCGATCGCCGAGCAGTAGAAACGGCACGTACTCTTGGAGTCTCTACCACTCGAGTCGCGTGTACTTTAATTTGGGAAACACGATTCCCTCTGTTGGCAGCGACCATTGCGGCATTTTCACGCATCGTAACCGAAGTCGGTTGTTCGATGATGGTCGGCGGCAACATTATGGGAATGACACGAAATATCCCAACGGCTATTGCTATGGAAAGTCACAAAGGCGCATTTGCTCAAGGTGTGGCACTTGGTATGGTTTTATTAGCATTGGCATTAGCCCTTAACTTTTTCCTTTCCAGTGTGAGAGGAAAAGGCTACTTGAGAACTTAGGAACGCTGTCATGAGTATAAAAATAACAACGCAGCAAATTTCAATGCGCTACAAAGAGCGTGTTTTGTTCCACATCCCAGAACTGTCGATCGGCCCTAACGATGCTATTTATCTCAAAGGCGATAACGGTGTTGGCAAAACGACCCTACTTAAAATCTTGTCAGGATTGATCAAGCCGAGCTCTGGCCGTATTCAGTCCCCGACACAAAGCTGGCAACACAGCCTGTTTCCTAGGCTAAAATTTAAAGACATCATTTATCTACACCAAACCCCTTACCTTTTTGATGGCTCGGTGTACCAAAATGTCGCTTATGGCATTCGCTTTAATAAAGAGAGCCAAAAAGATAAGCGAGCTCAAATAATTAATGCGTTGAGGATGGTAGGTTTAGAAACCCTAGCAGACGAGCACATTTCTGTTTTGTCTGGTGGTGAGCGTCAACGCGTAGCAATGGCACGAGCTTGGATTCTCAAGCCTTCAATCTTACTGATGGACGAACCAAGTGCTTCTTTAGACAAAGAATCTATTGAAAGATTGGTCATTATGGCCGAAGATCTTCTTCAGAGAGGCGCGAGTTTGGTCATCACTAGCCACCAAACTAACGCGTTAACCGATTTATGTAAGAAGCAGTGGTGGATCAAAGACAACACTTTGACTGAATCACCGCTTCTTCAAGTTATTAAAAAGAACAAAGCACAAGAGAATATTTATGTTGCTTCCAACGCAAACTAGTTGGGTTATTTTGGCTGGCGGACAAGCCAGCCGTATGGGCGGAAAAGATAAAGGGCTCGTTGAGCTCAACGGTTCTCCGCTTATTCAATACGTTATAGACAAGCTGTCACAACAAGATGTCAGCATTACCATCAATGCCAACCGTAACCTCGACAGTTACCAAGCATTTGCTCCGGTTGTTTCCGATTCATTCCCTGATTATCCTGGCCCTTTGGGTGGGATTCACGCTGGTCTTAAAAACGCGAACACAGATTGGGTCGGATTTGTTCCTTGCGACAGTCCCCAAATCAGTGACGACCTTGTTGAGCGTTTTTGTGCAGCGGTAAAAGAAGACAGCGACATTCTAGTGGCTCACGATGGCGAATTTAAGCAACCTGTATTCACCCTGTTCCACAAACGTGTTCTGCCAAAGTTAGAAGCGTTTTTAGAGCGTGGCGACCGCAAGATCATCTTGTTATACAAAGAGTGTGTGACTGAGTACGTAGACTTTAGCGACGCGCCTAACTGCTTTGTTAACCTCAATACGCCAGAAGAACTCACCCAATTTGGAACGCTTCAATAATGAAAGATTCAGAACAACGCCCTAACCTTCCTTTATTGGGCTTTGCTGCTTATAGCGGCACAGGCAAAACAACAGTACTTGAAGCGTTGCTGCCTCTGCTGACTAATGCGGGTTTAAAAGTGGGTGTTCTTAAACACGCTCACCACGATTTCGATGTCGATAAGCCAGGTAAAGACAGTTATCGCCTTCGTAAAGCAGGCGCAAATCAAATGCTGATTGCATCGCGTAATCGTCACGTGATGATGACTGAGACTCCAGAAGCGGAAGCCGATTTTGATTACCTGCTAACTCGCTTTGATACCAATACGCTTGATCTGATTTTGGTTGAAGGGTGCAAGAATATTGCTTTCCCTAAAATTGAATTGCACAGAGATGAAGTTGGTAAACCTTGGTTGTACCAAAACGATGACAACATTATTGCTATCGCCGCAGACAGCCACGTTGAATCTGACCTGCCTCAAATGGCAATCAGTGACTTAGAAGCGATTCGTGATTTCATCATCGAATATGCTCAGTCATTCGACCCTTCATCGACAATAAGCAAAATAGCGTCGTGTTCATCTTCAAAAGACGATACACCTGTCGTGTGTTGTGACTCCTTCTCTCCTGCTGGTCTAAGCGTTACGCAAGGTCAGAAAAAGATCGTCGATAGTATTGATGCGTTGGTTCTAACTGAATCCGTTGAGTTAGAAAAAGGCTACGGTCGCGTACTAGCTGAAGATGTAGTCTCGCCAATCAATGTGCCTCAAAACACCAACTCTGCGATGGATGGCTACGCAATCCGTAGTGAAGATTTAGAACTGGATAGCTACCAATTGGTTGCGGAAGTTATGGCTGGTCACAGCTACGATAAAACCGTTCAACAAGGTGAAGCCGTTAAGATCATGACAGGTGCTCCAATGCCTGAAGGCGTTGATGTTGTTGTGATGCGAGAGCAAGCCGTTCAAGAAGGCGACACAGTTAGCTTCCCTGACGCTAAAATCTCGGTAGGACAAAATGTCCGTATGGCGGGTGAAGATTTAGAAATCGGTCAACCTGTCTTTACTCGTGGTACACGAATCGAAGCGCCAGAAATGGGCATGATGGCGTCACTGGGTTTTGGTACTTGCCCTGTCCTACGTAAAGTGAAAGTTGGAGTGTTCTCTACTGGTGATGAAGTTCAAGCGCCGGGTAGTGAGCAGAAGCCGAACTCTATCTACGACTCGAACCGTTTTACGATCATCGGCATGCTTCAAAAGCTGGGTTGCGACATCGTTGACTACGGCATCATTGAAGATGACGAACAAAAGATGATGGATGTACTTCATGCTGCGTCGTTAGAGACCGACATGGTTCTGACTTCAGGTGGCGTGTCTGTCGGTGATGCTGACTACATCAAACTCGCATTAGATAAGTTGGGTGAGATTAACTTTTGGCGTATCAACATGCGTCCGGGTCGCCCTCTTGCTTACGGCAAAATTGAAGACAAACCTTTCTTCGGTTTACCGGGCAACCCAGTAGCCGTTATGGTGTCGTTCATTAACTTTGTAGAACCAGCTATTCGTAAGCTACAAGGTCAAACCAACTGGACACCAGTGAAAGCGAACGCGGTAGCGACTGAGCAATTACGATCTCGTCAAGGTCGTACTGAGTTCAGCCGCGGAGTGTTCTCAATGAACGAATCCGGCGTGCTTGAAGTGAAAACAACGGGTAAGCAAGGTTCAGGTATTCTGCGTTCAATGAGCGAAGCGAACTGCTTAATCGAAATCTCTCCAGCGGTTGATACCGTAAAAGTTGGTGAGACGGTAACGATCATTCCACTGCAAGGCCGTGTTTAATTGAAGGTTCAATGAGACCTAAATTGACTTAGTAGTTCTTTAATTGACTTAGAAGCTCCTTGCAAAAACATAGACGAAGCCCCTTCTATCGAGCTTTCGATGTTAAGGGGCTTTTTGTTCTGTTCGTTTCGTAAAAGACAACCTGTCTAGTCCCTAAAAGACAGAAAGCTCAAATCGCGATAAGCGTGAAGAACGATAATCTTAAGATTTTTTATCATAACCTTGAGCCACGTACTGTTTTTATGTAGAGTGCGCGCAAAGTAATAATTCTATTGGAGAGCATCATGGCTCGTACCATTCTGTACACTTACAAAGACGAAGACAAAGAGTTACTGTTTTCGAAACAAGAACACCGCACGATCCAAGAAGCTGTAGCTGCAGCTGAAGGTATCGACATCACTGAGTATCTAAAAACTGAGCAACAGCTTGAGTTTATTTCTGATACTAAAGCGGTTCGTAACTACCAAGATAACTATTTCCGCAAGCTTGGCTTTACTAAGCTTACGTTGAAGCAAAAAGACAACCTTGGTGTTGGTAAAAAGAAGAAGTAAGCCCTCTGGCTTCTAGCTTCTAGCTTCTAGCTTCTAGCTTCTAGCTTCTAGCAACGAAAACACCGAACAATAAAAAATGCCGCAACCTCTTTCGAGATTGCGGCATTTTTATTTATGCTTTTTACCTAGCTTAGCATTAAGTTGAGATTACTTAATGTTAAGGAATGCAGCACCACGAACGCCGCCTGAATCACCGTGTTTCGCTTTGATGATCTTAGGGCACTTAGCTACAGAAAGCAGGTACTTAGGTATGCGCTTTGGCATTTCTTCGTAGATAAGTTCGAAGTTAGAAAGACCACCACCCAGTGCAACAACATGTGGGTCAAGACCTGTAAACAGGTTTGCAAAACAGATAGCCAATAGCTCCATGAAGCGATCTACGTGCTCCGCCGCTTTTGCTTCACCTTCGTTGTATGCTTGGATGATTTCAATCGCTTTCTTCTTCTCACCGAAGTAGTGCTCATAAATCAATTCGAAGCCACGACCTGATAAGTAACTGTCTAAACAACCTTTCTTACCACAACCACAACCTAATAGCGGTGCGTTGTCTCCAAGGTGGAACCACGCATCAATAGGAAGACGCATATGGCCTAGCTCACCCGCAACGTGGTTACGACCAGAGAAAACTTTGCCTTCATAAACTAAACCGCCACCGAAGCCCGTGCCTAGAATTAGGCCAGCCACTGATGGTTCATCTTTAAGTTCATCATCCCATGCTTCTGAAAGCGCAAAACAGTTCGCATCGTTCTCGATTTTTACACTACGACCAATAAGCGCTTCTAAGTCTTTACGTAGTGGCTTACCTGTTGAAGCCGGTACGTTAACAACAAGCATTGTGCCATCGTCTGCGTTTTCCATGCCAGGAAGACCAAGGCCAATTTTGCCTTCGCAAGAGAATTCGCTGTCGTATTTTTTAACTAAACCAGCAATCGTATCAAGTAGTAGTTGATAGTCGTCTGTTGGTGTTGGAACACGTTCTGTTGCTACTCGCTCAAGTTTCTCATTGAATGCACCAAACTCAATTTTTGTGCCGCCAACATCGAAGCCGTAATACATGAAATCTCTCCAATTTTTCCCTAAATTCGGGCAAATAAATTTTTTAAATTAAACAACTGAGGAGCATTATCCATAACACTCCCCCTACAAACCGTGATAGATAACAAACTTATCTCGTGATCGAGTCTGTTTGAACAACAAGTCAGCACAAAGCGGTTAAAGGTTAGAGTGAAGTCTCACTTTTACTGTGTTCTATGAAAGCGTTCAGGCTAGGTTTGGTCGGATCTGACTTATAACGCGTCTTACTTAGCATGTAGCTTTCGCGAAATGCTTCAAACCATAGCTGTAAAGTCTTGGCGCCCTGCTGTTCGCCCGCTTGCTTTAATACTAAGCTCGCGACTTCTGCAGTAGAAAGGTGTTGTTCGTTGTCTGACTTACGCATCATGTATTGAGAAACCGATTCAGGCTCAATCGATAATACAGGTAAATCTTGTAGATATTCTGAACGACGGAAGATACGTCGTGCTTCACGCCAACTGCCATCAATGAAAATCAGCAATAACGTTTTGTTTGGGTTACGCATTTGTGGCAGATCTTGAACCACGCGCGTTTTGTCGTCGGTATAGTCTTCAGGGAATACGATCACGGGTTGGTATTTGTCATCTTTGAGGACATCCAACATCTCTTGATTTGGCTCAGTACGATGCCAAAGGTACGCGTAGCTGTCCTTAACCGTGTCGACAATGAGTCGCCCAGTATTGCTTGGTTTCAAGATTTCGTTATCTGACAAAATCAACATGGTGGCGACGTTCGTATCTATGTTTGGTTGATGCTCACAGATACAGCTGTCTTGTTTGATTTTGCAATACTCACATCGAACCACTTTACAACCGCGTGCATTAAACGGCTTAGTAGCAATGGATAAACGGTGTTGGTATAAACGGTGGAAAGCGTGGATTCTCATGGACAATAACGACAGATAGAACTAGAAAAGTGGCACGATTGTACTTACAGTGGCTTGATAATGATAGAAGGAATTCTTATGCAGGACCCAGCACTACTACGCCTTGTTTGTTTTATCACCGCTTTCACGTTGTGCGCGTTGTGGGAATATCGAGCCCCTCGAAAAACGCTGACCCAGAGTAAATGGTTTCGTTGGGGGAATAACTTCTCTTTGATGGCTCTTAACAGCGTTTTAATGGCGACATTAATACCTGTTGCGGCCTTTCAAGCTGCGATTATTGCTGGGCAAAATCAATGGGGTCTGTTTAACACTGTCTCATTGCCTTTTGAAATCACCGTATTTTTGTGTGTCGTGTTGTTGGATTTAGCAATTTATACACAGCACTTAGTCTTTCATCGAATTCCCCTGCTTTGGAAACTACACAGAGTTCATCATGCTGATCTCGATATCGATGTGACAACTGGTACCCGTTTCCACCCGATTGAGATGATCTTATCGATGTTGATTAAAGTCGCGTTGATTTTTGTACTCGGCGTTCCGGCGTTAGCTGTGGTGATATTCGAAGTGGTGTTAAATGTGAGTGCGATGTTCAACCATAGCAATGGTCGACTGCCTCTGTGGCTGGATAAACAATTACGTAAAGTGATTGTCACGCCCGACATGCACCGTGTTCACCACTCCGTCATTGTTAAAGAAACCCATTCGAACTTTGGTTTCTTCTTATCAGTATGGGACATTTGGTTCAAAACCTATCGCGCTCAACCCAAGCTTGGCCATGACAAGGTCAGTATTGGTGTTCCAGAAATACGCGATGGAAAAGAGCAGCGATTGGATAAACTGAT
The DNA here is from genome assembly GCF_014879975.1 of Vibrio bathopelagicus. NCBI lineage: Bacteria > Pseudomonadati > Pseudomonadota > Gammaproteobacteria > Vibrionales > Vibrionaceae > Vibrio > Vibrio bathopelagicus. The sequence continues at coordinate 1,813,628 of NZ_CP062500.1, forward strand.
CACCCAGCCATTTAGATACAATGAAAAATAGAATGCTAACGTTACGCTTTTAGGCCTGCGGGAAGAACAACAGAAAAGGCAGAGTCTTTAACTCTGCCTTTTCTGTTGATTCTATTTCGTTTCCTACATGCTAGGTCGACAACTCCCTTTTCCCAGTGCTACCTTTCAGCTTGCAACTGGTACTTGTGAAGCATTGCTTGCTGATGCCCTGCGATCTCGGCGACTTGTTCCGAGCTTTCAATCATAGATTCTAACTGCAATTTGGTATCTTCACCCTGCTCTGATACCCGGGTGATTGAATGCGTCACATCGACAGTGGCACGTGCTTGTTGTTCTGTCGCGACCATGATTTGCTCGACTCGCCCTTTAATCTGGCTCACTGCAACTTCAATTTTTTCAAAAGCTTGCTTAACATCACCACTGGTTTGCATCGCATTGGCCATTTCGCTTCGAGACTCAGTCACCGCCGAGCGAGAGCGGCCAGCTGCAGCGACCAATTCATTCATCATATTGCGAATGTTAGTGGTTTGTTGAGAAGTGCCGCTGGCTAACTTTCTAACTTCATCAGCAACCACAGCAAAGCCTCGACCTTGTTCACCTGCTCGCGCTGCTTCGATTGCGGCGTTCAATGCCAGCAAGTTGGTGTTTTCTGCAATACCGCTGATCACGTCGACCATTTCACGGATCTGTTTAACGCGTTCGTCGAGGTCGGTCATCGATTCTTCGTTGAGACTCAAAGAGTGTTCCAGAGCTTGCAGGCGTTGTTGATTGAGTCCGACAACTTGGCTGCCAGTTACCGATTCGTTTTCAGCAAGTAACGCGTCGTCATTTGATGCATTCGAAATTCGTGCAATTTCACCAATCGAGGCTTCAAGCTCAGTAATCGTTGTAATCATGTTCTGCAACGATTCGTTCTGCTCATTCAAGCTAGAATTAGTTTGTTCGGCGGCGTCATGGCTTACTTCAGCGGTTTGGTAGAGCGTTTCACAGTTACGTGTCACCAAGCGCACGGAATCTGCTGTTGAATCGACCACGGTATTCAGTTTCGATGCAATCACTTGTAACTCTAAAGGACCCACTAATGCGCTTTGCTTTGAAAAATCATGATCTGCAAGCAAACTTAACTGTTGAGTAATATTTTTCAGGCCTTTGTTGACCCAGCGACGTAACACTAACCAAGAAATCACGATGATTACGGCGATCACGAGGCCGCTAATAAACAACACTCGGTCAATATTGGTAATGGTCTGGTTAACGACTAGCTCGCTCTTATCAATCAACTGAGAGGCGGTAGAAGATAATTGGTTCAGTGTGTTGATGACGGTGTTCGCTAAAGAAATCACTTCAGCGAGATCTTGTTCTTGTTGTTGAACTAACTCTAATTTCAATAGCAATTGCTTGATAACGCCTTGTTCGGTGAAGCCCTGTTTTACCATTTCATAAGGTGCGGTTAGGCTTGCGAATTCAGCAATGTCTGGGTGCCAATCTGCAAAGTCGCTGTAAGCCAAGTTAAGACCCGCAATTCGGTTTCTTAATTGGCGATATTCGTCTTCTGCTTTCTCGATGTCAGATTGCATCATCAACATCAAGAAGGTATTTGCCATTGCTAACGCACTTGAAGTGAAACGATTCGCTGCATCACTGGCTTCAGGATTATCTTCCACCAAAAATGAACTGATACGGTTCATTTCGGGTCCGATCGAACCAACACCGTAACGGAACTCACCCATCTTACTGTCGATCAGGTTTTGCTTATTTTGAATCTCAATCTGGGCTAGTAGAACCGTGTTGGTCATGGCTTGTAGTTGAGCCATATCATCGATAAGATTTTGTTGTTGTTCTAGAGAGATCGCATCAGGAAAAGATTGGGAGATAAAAAGGAGTTCCTCTAGCGTCGTGTTACTCTCGGAAGCGAGTTGATCAATAGATCCTCGTGTTGCATTTAGCGTATTTAAGTCGGTTGATTGGGTGCTGTAAGTAAGAAGTTTGACTTGTTCTAATACGCTCTGAGTTAATTCCGCGTTGTGCAGTGCAAGCGGTAAAGCCTGTTCCGATAACGTATCAAAATATCCGCCGACTCGCTCAACACCTCTTATGCTGACCATTGATAAAAAGCTGACAAGTAAAAGAATGGAAATAAAGACAGCACTAACGGTTTGGATGAGCGAGAATGTATAACGCGAGGGTTTTATTGATAAATTTGTGTCGGGCATGTGAAATCCAGTTTGACTACGAAAAGAGATATCCTTAAGTTAGTTCGTATACTAGAAGTCCTTGATGACGTTTTTATTTCATTTTTTTTTCAGAAGAGTTACATATGAAATTCAGGAAAATGCTTGCAGTTACAATAACTTTCGCAACATTAGCTGCATGTAGCTCAACACCACCGCCCCCTCACTTCAGTCAAGTCGCACAGAAACCCTTATCAAAATCAGAACAATTGACTGTTAATGCCTATATGAGTGTGTATGACCAGTGGAAAGGTGTGCCTTATCACTTTGGTGGCACGTCATTTAGAGGTGTTGATTGCTCTGCATTTGTTCAAATTGCAGTACAAAATGCGACTCAGCAAGCACTGCCAAGGACGACAAAAGATCAGAGTCAACAAGGAAAAGAAATCGCATATGAGCAAGCGATAAGTGGTGATCTGGTTTTTTTCAAAACCTCACCAAAGGTTCGACATGTAGGCGTTTATCTGGGAAACAAACAGTTCCTACATGCGTCTACGTCTAAAGGCGTGATTATCTCAAGGCTTGATAACCCCTACTGGGCTTCAAAATTCTGGCACTTTAGACGTATATAGTTTGAAGTTTATCTGACTTTAATTGCATTGATTTAACGTCAGCGGCAATCGATCTTAGTCGTATTTAGCAACTGCAGTGTCAAACAAGTTTTTCACTAACGCTATGTATTCATCAAGAAAAACAATCTGTTCGTTCGTCGCTTTCTTAGACCAAACACCTGCCAAAACTTCACCTAAATCAGCCACAACAGCATCGGCCTCTTTCAACAATTGAAAACGAACGCTGGCATGCAATTCTGGGTTTTGCTCAAAAATGGCCATGATGTTGCTTGAAATCATGTCTGTTACGATATCTTCGACACTTTCAGTGCCAGTATCACCAGTACCTTTGGTGAATACATCCAGGTTGAATGATAGGTGCTCGATTAAAGCTAAGTAGCCATCGGTTTCTACAACCACAATAAATCTCCGTTTTAAGCTCAAGAGTAGATTAATACGTACTTGGCTAATACTATGTAAATTAGGTCATTTGTCATCATTTTATTATTAAAAGTCGCATTTAAATGATCCTTGTTAGCATTTGAGCTCAAATTTAAATCAATCTCTCAAGCATTAAACAAACCATCGAATGAAGCATGGTGAAAAGACCAACAAGAACGTGATTCAATGCCATGCTGACGTTCTACTTAATGTCTGACGAATGCTAACCATCTTATTAGAACCAAATAAGGTAACGTGTAGACGATACCAATCCGTCCCTTCTTTTCCACTTAACAAGTATCTTATCAGATGCAGATGTGATGCCAGTTCCAAACTGCTGGCTACCTAACAAAGTATAATTTCTTTTGTTATATCAAAGGCATTGAGACAGTCCGAGTTCACAAATCCTGTAATTGATGCATATTGATATGAATAAGAGCTAAGAACATTGACCAGAACGTCTATAAATTGCTCAGATTTATCCTAAACTATTGCTATTAAACTAATTGTATTTAGTATTTTAAACTAACAGTTCTGTGAGGATTTCCTATGTGGCAGGCCATTTCTCAACAGCTTTCAGACACCCTTTTATTTAACTTTCAGATTACTGAACGTACTAAGGTGCCTGGTGGTGACATTAACGATTGCTATATGATCAGTGATGGTAATGAACGTTACTTTGTAAAAGTGAATCAGCGGGAATTTCTCCCAAAATTTGAAATTGAAGCTGAGAACCTACGTCTATTAAGAAATACCTCCACCGTCTATGTCCCAGAGCTTGTGCTTATTGGTAAAACCAAAGAGTGCTCGTTCATTATCCTCAATTACCTACCGACTAAGCCTTTAGAAACCGGCAATAATAGCTATGACTTTGGCGTTCAACTAGCACAACTCCACAGATGGGGTGAGCAAAAAGAGTTTGGTTGCGATCAAGATAACTATATCGGCAGTACCCTTCAGCCCAATCCGTGGCATAAAAAATGGGGCCGTTTTTTCTCAGAACAGCGTATCGGTTTTCAACTGCAACTTCTGAAAGAAAAAGGCATCGAGTTTGGGGACATCGACGATATCGTCGATATGGTAAATATGCGGCTTGCAGGCCACAACCCTCGTCCTTCATTACTTCACGGTGATCTTTGGAAAGGGAATGTTGCCAATTCCGCATTTGGCCCAATTTGTTACGACCCAGCTTGCTATTGGGGTGATCATGAGTGCGATTTGGCGTTAACCGAATTGTTCGAAGGCTTCCCTGAAGAGTTTTATGATGGCTATCAAAGCGTCATGCCGCTCGACGTTGGCTATACTGATCGAAAAGACATTTACAACTTGTACCATCTTCTTAATCACTGCAATCAATTTGGCGGCGAGTATTTAGCACAAACCGAAGCGTGTATTCAGAAGATTCAGGCCTTTTAATACTAATTACAGCGGTTGACCAAGAGCGATAGAAGCTATCACGATTAATACAAGTGATCAGGTTCGATATAAGCTACGACGATTGAGAAAGCTACTGAAATTGATAAAAGTTACAATGAGGAGAATTCGCCATGCATAAATACACCGAGAAACATGTCTCCTGCCCTCATTGTGGGCACGCGATCAGCATAACGCTCGACGCTTCCAATGGTAGCCAAGACTTCTACGACGATTGTCCCGCGTGTTGCAATGCCATCCACCTCGACATGCAGGTAGATGAAGTGAGAGACAGAATTAACCTCTCGATTGATGCAGATGATGAACAAGTTTTCTGACAAATCATTTTTCGATTCAGCCACGATCAAAAAAGAGCACCTGATGTGCTCTTTTTATCACTTAAACGATATTTTAATTACTCAAACCATAAACCTTGTCGTTCAGGTTATCTCTGATTTGCGAGTACGCGTTCTACGGTATCAACGATAGCTTGTGTTTGAGGGTCGAATTCGATGTTCACATCATCCCCTACTTCACGGTCACCAAACAGAGTGCGATTCAGTGTCTCTGGGATTAGATGTACAGAGAAGCGATTGTCTTCCACTTCTCCGATCGTCAATGAACAACCATCGACGCCAATGTAGCCTTTACTCAGTACATATTTCATCGATGCTTCTGGCAGTTCGAACCAAAGTGTACGGTTGTTTTCCGTCTTAATCACTTCGACTAACTTAGCCATAAGTGCGATGTGCCCAGACATACTGTGACCACCAATCTCGTCACCAAACTTAGCGGCGCGCTCGACGTTTACTTGGTCACCAACATTGAGTTGGCCTAAGTTGGTTAGTCTTAGTGTTGCTTGCATGAGATCAAATGAGATTTGGTTACCTGAGATTTCAGTAACGGTTAGGCAACAACCGTTATGAGCGACTGAAGCACCAATCGCTAATCCTTCAGCCATCTCATCGTTTAACTCAATGGTATGAGTTTGAAACAACTCTTTTTTGTTGATAGCAACCAGTGTAGCCATGCCTTGAACGATACCTGTAAACATAAGATTCCTATTTAGCATTTTAGTAACAGTTTTTCATAGCAGTTATTGTGACATTTCTTTATGATTCGTCCAGTGGAAGCTCAAGATCAGTGTCTCTGATTCCTTCAGAATGTCTATTCCTACGCTATTATTCTAATTTTCTCTCTTATTTGGAGTTGTTTGTGCATCGTTACAAAGAAGAAGCCTCTAATTTAATCAAACTTGCGACCCCGGTTTTGATCGCATCAGTTGCACAAACCGGAATGGGTTTTGTTGATACCGTTATGGCCGGTGGCGTAAGTGCTATCGATATGGCGGCGGTTTCAATCGCAGCAAGTATTTGGTTACCATCCATTCTATTTGGTGTGGGCCTATTAATGGCGCTTGTTCCTGTTGTGGCACAACTGAATGGTTCGGGTCGCCAAGTAAAGATTCCATTTGAGATTCAACAAGGCGCGTTTTTGGCACTCGTCATCTCCCTTCCAATCATTGGTGTGCTCTTTCAAACGCAGCTGATACTTGAATGGATGGATATTGAACAGCTCATGGCAGAAAAAACAATCGGCTATATGAATGCCGTGATGTTTGCTGTTCCTGCATTTTTACTGTTCCAAACTTTAAGAAGTTTTACTGATGGTATGTCTTTAACCAAGCCTGCAATGGTAATCGGTTTTATCGGCTTACTATTAAACATTCCGCTGAACTGGATGTTTGTATACGGAAAACTGGGGGCGCCTGCTCTTGGTGGCGTGGGTTGTGGCGTAGCGACGGCAATCGTATATTGGGTGATGTTCGCTTTATTGTTTGCTTATGTTTTAACATCGAAGCGCTTAGCGAAAATTAATATCTTTGGCACGTTCCATAAACCACAGTTAAAAGCTCAAATCCGTTTGTTCAGACTTGGTTTCCCTGTTGCCGCTGCAATCTTTTTTGAAGTTACGCTATTTGCAGTCGTGTCTTTATTGGTGGCGCCGTTGGGTTCCCTGATTGTTGCCGCGCACCAAGTCGCGATTAACTTTTCTTCACTAGTGTTCATGATTCCAATGAGCATTGGTGCTGCGGTGAGTATTCGTGTTGGCCATAAATTGGGTCAAAGCAACACTGAAGGCGCAAGAATAGCGACACATGTAGGCATTATTGTTGGATTGGTGACTGCGTTTATGACAGCCGCGCTAACCGTTTTGTTTAGAGAGCAAGTCTCGCTGCTTTACACTGAAAATACGGCGGTTATTACCGTTGCCATGCAGCTGTTGTTGTTCGCTGCGGTATATCAATGTACGGATGCAATTCAGGTGATTGCGGCGGGTGCTTTGCGCGGATACAAAGACATGCGTTCTATCTTCAACATTACCTTCGTTGCCTACTGGTTACTTGGCCTTCCTATCGGTTACGTCTTAGGGATGAAAGATTGGATAGTTGAACCTATGGGTGCACATGGTTTCTGGATTGGTTTCATCATTGGTCTTACGTCAGCAGCCATTATGTTGGGTATGCGCCTACACTGGATGCACAAACAAGATGACGATGTTCAGCTAGAGTTTAGTTCTCGTTAATTCGTTAATTCGTTAATAATTTGAAGCTAACAGCTAACCTAATATTAACCCCAAGAGCTCTGAATGATCAGGGCTCTTTTTGTTTCCTGTTAACTTCAAGCGCTCTAGTTTGAATACAAGTTAATGTCTTAATTTTTAATACCCACTCTTTTCTCGAACAAAGCGTGCAAACTTGGGCTTTCCGTTTTGCGTAAAGCCGTTATAGCGAAAGGTAATTCGACTGCCGATTTCTGGTGGTGCCAACCTCATCTTATCGCTAAATCCACTCCCAATATAAAATTCAACGCCCTCTTCAGTGTGCACCAATATCGAGCCCATCATTCCCTTGTACTTCCCAGTTCCTCCCTTGTAACCGATAACGGTCGCTTCAGCGTCATGATGTCTCTTGAGTTTGAGCAAATCATTGCTTCTTCCTGCTTGATAACGGCTGGTGATCTTACGAAGCATAATACCTTCACCATTCCCTTCATCGATGTTGTCCAACTGTTGGAATAACAACTCTTCACTTGGTATAGGGAAATGTTCGATGTACCCAATATGCTTTTCATCAATGACACTCGCCCAATGCAGAATGTTGTAATAACGTTTTTGATAATCTCCGGCAGCACCTGGCATATCAAAAAGCATGAAGTCGATTTTCCTCCAGGCCGTATCGCTGGGCGTATGGTCCAACACGGTTGATTGAACAATATGAAAGTTACCTCGCCCTGCCCATAACTCGCCTTCTAAGTGAACTTTAGGCAGTTTCGACAAACCAGTTAGGGACATAAATTCGATTACCGTTGCGCGTATATAGATGTTCTCCATCCCACAACGCTCTAATGCCATCCAGTTTTTCGCTTTTCCAATATTGAGAGACATCGATCCCTTGTTGATAGGTATTGGCTAGCACCAATCGCTCGGGTGGTAAATAAGATGATTGTGTAGGCAGAGCACATGCCCACAACGTTGCTATGGCTAGTTTGGTTAACCTCATTGTTCACTCCGTATTTGTTACTCCTTTCATCCTATGTGTTCAACAAAGTTGATATCAGGAATTAAATAAACGATGCGACCCAAACGCCAACATTATTTAAACCTCGATTTCATTCACCAAATTAATATCTAGTGGCTCTCACAAATTCACTCATTATTCGTTCTCATATTGAGAAGTCTTGCTTCTCAATATGACATTCATACAGCCCTCTTTTCTAACTTATTGAAAATAAAGAACATAAAAGTTGGCACATTCAGTGCAATCGTAAACTCATACATTAAAGGAGATAAGACTATGGAATTACGCAAAATTGACTTAAACACAACGACACTGACTCTTTCGATTTTTGGTGATTTAGACGCAGCAGGTAGCCGCGACGTACAGACCGATATTGACGATGTGATTTCTAACGACGGCCACCCAGAAATTGAAGTTGATTTCAGTGAAGTTCAGTTTCTTGATTCATCAGGCGTGGGTGCAATTGTCTACATGTTTAAGCGATTAACTGAGCGCGAACGAAACATGCGCTTAGAAAATGTATCTGGCCAGCCTTTAGAAATTATGAAGCTTCTACGTATTGGCCACGCTATCCCTGTGAACTCAAAAAATCCTACCAATTCATGAGGATCCACTAAGCTAGAAGTAACTAAAAATAATAATAAAAAGAAAAAACAAAGGACGTTGGCATGAAAAAACTTAAAAACTACATAGCCCTTTCTCTGTCTGTCCTAGTTCTGGGTTGCACAAGTTACCCAGAACAAGGCACTGGCGGTTTGGCAGAAAGCTTTGATTCGCTCAATTATCAGAATTCTGACTTCTCTCCGGTCATGCCCGACGAGCCTCTTGGTCCTGAACATGGACTACGTTTTGATTGGCAATTGGCAAAACTGCATTTAGATGCCTTAATTCAAGAAGGTGCACGTTGGTGCTTCCCTGCTGCTGTTGTTCAAGCAATTCAAAAACAAAACCGAATCGCCCGAGAACTCCAAGGTGGTCTTCTGTTAGATGCAGCCAACGACCTTGTTATCCAGAGAAAACGTCTTAACGAACTTGAGGTTCAACTCGACTACGTGACTTCTCAAGCGCGCTGTGAACCACCTAAAAACGAAAACCAATTCCGCATGCAGTTATCCGTGATTCAACAACTGTACGAACTGCTCAATGTTGACAACCAATTCGCGACAGACTCTATCGAAGTGAACCCTAAATACATGGGTAAGTTGGCTGAAGCGTCTAGCATTTTGAAAGAAAACAAATCTTTAGATCTTATTGTTACAGGACACGCAGATGCGACAGGTTCTGAAGAGTACAACGATAAACTAGCGCTAGGACGAGCAAAACAAGTTGAACGCTATCTCACTATCTTTGGCCTAAGCCCACAAAGAATTAAAGCAGTATCTGTCGGTGAAACGGTACCACTTTTTGAGGGTGAATCTGACGGAACCCTGCTGACCAACCGTCGAGTGAGCATTGAAGTTATTTCGCCTGAGAATGCAGCGAAGATGGGAGGTGCACAATGAAATCGCTAATCACTTTATTCATCACATTCTCATTGTGCTTCGCGAGTTTCGTTCAAGCGAATGATGAGTTTTCTGATGCAGTACAAGTTGGTGACCTCATCCAAGTTAACGTTCCTGGTGAAAGCACTCTAAATACTGGCTTCCAAGTGGATAAACGCGGACGAATTACCCTTCCTGAAGTCGGTGCAGTATTCGTGGCGGGTTACAACAATGAACAACTAAACAAAGTCGTTTTGGAGTCTTTAGCTTCAGCTTACAAAGATCTGTCAAACGCATCCGTGTACGTTAAAGAACAACAAATCATCATCTCGGTACAAGGTTATGTGAAAAAACCGGGCGAATACACGTTAGCGCTAGGCTCAAGTGTTCAAATGGCCCTGTACGCGGCGGGCGGTTTACGTTCAGGTGCACAGTTAGACAAACTGATCCTAAAACGTGGATCTGACAAAAAAGAGTTCAACTACAAACGTTTTCTAGACTCTGGGGATGAAGCCAACCTACCGACACTGCAATCGCTTGATTCTCTGTTCGTTCCCGCATCTCCGCTTGTTGGTAATATTGAACAAGAGTTTGACCCAGCTAAGCTTGCTAACTCTGGTGACAGTGCTGACTCTCGCAATGCCATTAAGGTGTTTGGTGAAGTAAACGCGCCGGGTTCATTCACGTACAAAGAAGACACTGATCTCGTTGATGTGCTGATGCGATCGGGCGGTGTGACTCGCTATGCCAGCGTAGAGCAAATCCGTGTCATCTCTAACAACACACCTACTCTATTCAACCTTAAGCGCTACCTAGACTCTGGTGATGAAAGCTTGTTGCCTGCTCTTCGTCCCGGCTCAACCATTTTTGTACCGAAACAAGAAGAAGAGATTAAGTCTGGTGCCAATATGGTTTACGTGATGGGTGAAGTTGCTGCTCCCGGTGCTTTTGAAGGCAAAAAAGGCGCGACCTTCATGGATATCCTTGCAAATGCTGGCGGTCCTACTCGATTTGCAGAATCACGCCAAATACGGGTGATCAAAGCGGATGGCAGAGTGATTAAATTCGATTTAGCGGCTTACACAGAAGGCCTACCTAACTCTAACCCACCGAGCATTAAAGCCGGTGACGCTATTTTCGTTCCAGAGAAAACAGACATGAACGAGAAGTCTTGGTTGAAGATTACACCAGACAGAGCGGTCAATGTCATCGGTGAAGTCAACCGACCTGGACGTATTGAATGGTCAGATGAAATGAACTTCATGGGGTTACTGGCTCACGTTGGCGGCCCTACA